>JAZSPQ010000050.1:0-36778 GCA_045537485.1 Acutalibacteraceae bacterium
CTCGGAATCAGTCCGTCTCTTGCTGCCTTTGAAAGCATCATCAGCGGTGTAAGCGTTGTTGTCATCACCGTTATAATGTCCTATTTCTCACTTGTACTTGGCGAGCTTGCCCCCAAGAGAATGGCTATGCAAAAGCCTGAGCAGATCGCCTATAAGGTGGTCGATATCGTGCTGATAGTCAAAAAGGTATGCAAGCCCTTTGTCAAGGTGCTTTCCTTCTCGACCAATATAGTAGTCCGTCTTTTTGGCTTTGACCCAAACGCCGACGAAGAAAGCGTTACTGAAGAGGAAATCCGTATGATGGTAGATGTGGGGCAGGAAAAAGGTGTTATTGAAGACCATCAGAAGGAGATGATAAACAACATCTTTGAATTTGACGATATTGATGTTACCGAAATTATGACTCACAGAACCGATATGATTGCCGTTGAGGATACCGATACCCTTGAGGATGTTGTCAACCTCTCAATCGAACACGGCTATTCGAGAATCCCCGTATACCACGAGGATCAGGATAACATTATCGGTATAATATATATAAAAGACCTTCTCCAGTATGTTTCAAAGGCACTGCCCAAGTCAAAGAGCCCCACAGATGTTATGAGACCTGCTCATTACGTACCCTTCAGTAAAAACTGCGGTGAGCTTTTCAGCGAGCTTACCGAAAAAAGAGTACAAATGGCTGTTGTCGTTGATGAATACGGCGGCACTGCAGGCATCGTAACGGTTGAGGACCTTGTTGAAGCAATTATGGGTAATATCCGTGACGAATACGATGACGAGGAAGAGGAAATCGTTGAAGAAAGAGAAAACCTCTTCACCATCGACGGCACCGCCTATATCGAGGAGGTCAACGAGCTTGTGGGTGATATTATCCCCGAGGGCGATTATGATACACTCGGCGGCTTTATAATAAGTCAGCTCGGCTTCCTACCCAAGGACGGCGATATGAACGAGGTTGTGTATGAGAATGTGAAATTCACAATCCTCAACGTTGAGGAAAGACGTATAGGCAAGGTAAGAGTTGAAATCACACCCATTGAAAAGACAGAAGATGATGAATAAAAAAAAGGAGCATCCCCGTGATGCTCCTTTTTAATGCGCAATTCGCAATGCGCAATTCGCAATCGCGCCCCACCCGGGCAGTAAAAGGAAGACTCTGCCCGCCACGGTTAATATTGCAGAGGCGGTCATTGGCTGTACTCCCCTGAGACAGAGCATAAGAAACAAGTGTACCTCTCAAAGCAAAATTTAAAGAGCAATCCATTTTCATCGGATTGCTCTTTTTCTTATATACATTATATATACTCTTTAATTATGTCCTCGGCGGACGGCCGTTACTTTCTTGAGAGAAAGTAACCAAAGAACTTTTCATTTTTTTATTCTGTAAGTATCAATGAAAAACGGCCGGCAAAAGCCGACCGTTAATTTTTATTTATTGGTTGATGCTGCTTTTTCCTCCTGCTCCTTGGGCTTTCGGAAGATAACGTAAACAGCAACGGCTATATAAAGCACACTGATTATTGCCACTGCCTTGAGAAAGCTGTCGTTCACAAGGCTTACATAGTTAAGATTTACAATAATATGAAAGACCAATGTGTACTCCTCACCGTCAAGCTCAAATATAGTAAAATCCGAGAATGCATTTTCATATTCAAGCTTTGCTTTCTTAATATCCGGAGTCGGGTCTGCTTCATAATACCCACTTAAAATCTCGCCGACAGTTTTTCCTGCGAAATCCTCTCTCATTTCTCCCTGAGCGGCAATAACGATATCGTTGCCACCATCCTCAACCTGCTTACCTGCCGCAACAAGAATTATACTGTTTACGTACTTCTCATAAGGCTCGGTTATATGGCAGAGAGCCTCATCAACGGACATTTCTCCGCTTTCAACCTTCTGCTGATATTCCTCAATATGCCTCTCATACATACCTGCCGACTCAGCACGTGCAAGCTCATACAGAGTTATCATTTCTTTTTCTGACATTTTAAAAAGTGCACCCACTGTGGCACTGTATAAAATCAGAAGGCATATAAGCAGAGCGGAAGCTTTCTTTATCTTTTTCATTGGATTTTCTCCTTGCTATTTTAATAATAAATTCAGATAAAGGGAGGGAGTGTCCCTCCCTTTGTATCTATGCCTGAAATGTACCGCTCAGAATTCTCGGTTATCTGACGGAAGCTTATTCTGTAAGTCCGATACCGAGAACGTCAAGCTGCTCCTTATCAACAAATGCAGGACAGTCTGTCATAGGCTCGCTTGCATTCTGTACCTTCGGGAAGGCTACAACATCACGGAGAGTTTCAAGTCTTAACATCTGCATTACAAGTCTGTCAAGGCCGAGACCTATACCGCCGTGAGGAGGTGCACCGTACTTGAAAGCGTTGGTGAGATAGCCGAACTTCTCCTGTGCTTCCTCATCGGAAAGACCGAGAAGTGTGAAAATTCTCTTCTGAAGGTCAGGGTCGGTAATTCTGATTGAGCCGCTTGCAAGCTCGATTCCGTTGAGAACAAGGTCGTAAGCGTTTGCTCTTACCTTAGCCTTGTCTGTTTCGAGATAATCGAAGCATTCATCAAGAGGTGAGGTAAAGGGATGATGCATAGCAACAAACTGACCTGCATCCTCGTCCCAGTCGAAGAAGGGGAACTCAACAACCCAGAGAAGATTGTATTTATCTGCAGGGATAATATCAAGCTTCTTTGCTACTGTCTGACGAAGTGAGCCGAGCACGGAAAGAGTGGTGCTTGTCTTATCTGCAACGATAAGGATAACGTCACCGTTTTCAGCGCCGCACTTAGCCATAATTGCCTTCATTTCGTCCTCTGTCATAAACTTTGCAAAGGATGATGCAACCGTACCGTCCTCGCCGATTCTTGCCCATGCAAGTCCCTTTGCGCCGATACCTCTTACGAATTCGGTAAGCTTGTCAACCTCTTTTCTTGTGAGGATTGAGAATGCGTTTTTAGCGGTGATAGCGGCAACCTTTCCGCCGTTTTCGAGTGCGCCTGTGAATACACCAAAGCCACAGTTCTTCACTTCTTCGCCGATGTCTGTGATTTCCATAGCGTAGCGTGTGTCGGGCTTATCAGAGCCGTAACGCTCCATAGCCTCTGCATAGGTAAGTCTCGGAAGGGGTGTTTCAATATCTACACCGATTGCTTCCTTGAATACTCTCTTCATAAAGCCTTCGATAAGTGAAAGGATGTCCTCTTTATCGATGAAGCTCATTTCAACGTCAATCTGTGTGAACTCTGGCTGACGGTCTGCACGAAGGTCCTCGTCACGGAAGCAACGGGCAATCTGCATATATCTGTCAAAGCCTGCAACCATTGAAAGCTGCTTGTAAAGCTGCGGTGACTGGGGAAGAGCATAGAACTGCCCCTTGTGTATTCTTGAGGGCACGAGGAAGTCTCTTGCGCCCTCGGGTGTTGACTTGATAAGAATGGGGGTCTCTATCTCAACAAAGCCGTTTTCATCGAAGTAGTCACGGGTAATCTTTGTGATTCTGTGACGCATAAGAATGTTTTTCTGTAAATCGGGACGGCGAAGGTCAAGATAACGGTACTTAAGTCTTGTAAGCTCTGCTGTCTGACAGTTTTCAATAATCTCAAAGGGAGGTGTCTCACTCTTGCCTAAGATACGAAGGTCTGTAACTGTGATTTCAATTTCACCGGTGGGAATTTCCGTATTCTTTGATGAACGCTCTCTTACGGTACCCTTTGCCATAAGCACGAATTCACTTCTTACGGCGAAAGCCTTGTCGAAGATTTCCTTATCGGTGCTGTCGTCAAAGGCAAGCTGAACGATACCTGTTCTGTCACGAAGGTCAACGAAGATAAGAGCGCCGAGGTCTCTCTGTCTCTGCACCCAGCCGCAAACGACAACCTCTCTGCCGCAGTCCTCTGCTCTGAGAGTACCGCAATAGTCGGTTCTTTTAAGTCCTGTCATTAAATCCATAATCTACACTCCTTATATTTCAATACTTCCCGTTAATGCGGAAAGGTCAAGGTTATCAAATTCTTTAAGGCTTTCGCTGATTGATATATTTAAGATATCGCTCTCAAAGGTAGCAAGTGAAAGCTCCTGCTCCTCACCGCTTTCCATATTCTTAAGCTTTACTATGCCGCTTTCAAGCTCACTGTCACCGATTACAACGGTAAACCTTGCACCGATTTTGTTAGCGTACTTCATCTGAGCCTTTACGCTTCTGCCCACAACATCAAACTCGACGAACATACCCTCTCTTCTGAGAGCATTTGCCATAGCCGCCGCCTGAACTGTTGCCTTTTCTCCCATTGTTGCAATATAAAGCTCACACTTAGCCGCCTCGGGGAAGGGAAGCTTCTGATTTTCCATAAGAAGCATAAGTCTTTCAATGCCCATACCGAAGCCCAGTGCGGGTGTAGCGTTGCCGCCCACCTCTTCAACAAGTCCGTCATAGCGTCCGCCGCCGCATACAGTACCCTGAGCGCCGATATCAGTTGAAACAAACTCGAAAACAGTTCTTGAATAGTAGTCAAGACCTCTTACAATTGTGGGGTTGACTGTGTAGTCCATACCCATAGCCTTAAGGTAGGTCTGTACCGACTCAAAGTGAGCCTTACAGTCGTCACAGAGATAGTCCGTAACCTTGGGGGCATCCTTTGCAATATCGGAGCAGATGGGGCTCTTGCAGTCTAAAATTCTCATAGGATTACGCTCAAGTCTGCCAAGGCAGGTACCGCAGAGCTCTTCCTTCTTGCTTTCAAAGTAGCTGTGAAGAGCAGCGTGGTATTCCTTGCGGCATTCCTTACAGCCTATGGAGTTGATTTCAAGCTTGAGATTCTTTACGCCGAGGAAATCGAAGAGATTCTGTGCAACTGCCATAACCTCTGCATCAACTGCGGGAGAGGATGAGCCGAAGCACTCGATACCGAACTGATGAAACTCACGGAGTCTGCCCGCCTGAGGCTTCTCATAGCGGTAGCAGGATGTTAAATAGCAGAGCTTCTGAGGCATAGCCTCATTGAAAAGTCCGTGCTCAAGGTATGAACGTACCACGCCTGCAGTACCCTCGGGGCGAAGTGTGATTGAACGGTCACCCTTATCCGTGAAAGTATACATTTCCTTCTGAACAACGTCGGTGGTGTCACCTACGCCTCTCTGGAAGAGCTCGGTGTGCTCAAAAACCGGTGTTCTGATTTCTTTGTAGCCGAAATTCTGTGCAACCTCGAGACAGCTGTGCTCTACAAACTGTCTTTTGTGGCTTTCGGCAGGTAAAAGATCAAGTGTTCCTTTGATTGATTTTGTGATTAGTGCCATTGTGTGTCCTCCTTATTTGAGGGCCAAGGGCCGAGGGCCGAAGGCCGAGTTGGTTTTTCCGGGCTCCCTTGAAAGGGGAGCTGTCAGCGTTAGCTGACTGAGGGGTCAATCTGCTTTGCCGTAAGCAGTGATGTTTCGGTTGGGGGTGTTGGACCCTTCCACCGCTAACGCGGTCCCCCTTCCCTTTCAGGGCAGGCTTTTTAGCAATTACTTTAATATAGCGAGTTTTTCTTTCACTATTTTATCTATCTCATTACAAACTCCTTCAAAATTTGTGTCAATATCATAATTTGTAAATCTTATAACATCAAATCCGTATTCATTGATAACGTAAGTACGGTTTTCATCATGTTCAAGTCCTTCTTTTGTATAATGCTGACTTCCGTCCAACTCAATAATAAGCTTAGCTTTGGCACAATAAAAATCAGCAATATATGAACCAATTGGTCTTTGTCGACGAAATCTGACAGGGTAATCTTTAAGAAAATCGTACCACAAGTGTTTTTCTTGCGGAGTCTGATTGGTACGTAAAGCTCGGGCTACTCCCTGTAAATTTCTGTTGTAGCCTGTATAATCGAATCTTTTTTCGTCCATATAAAGTCACACCTTTTCTGTATATGAAAAAAGTCAAATCGAGAGCAGGCTCCCTTGAAAGGGGAGCTGTCCGTAAGGACTGAGGGGTTCTGACCGCTAGACAGCAAGCAGCAACTTTACTTTTACAGTGTAGAACCCTTCCGTCAGCCTTACGGCCGCCACCTTCCCTTTCAGGGCAGGCTTTTCTTTTTAAATAAAAAAACTCCACCCCACAATGTAAAACACATTGGGGATGAAGCTGTAACTCCACGGTACCACCCCGATTGAACGCATAGCGTTCCACTCGATGCCTTAACGCGGCAAACGGACTTTCGTCTGCTCGGGAATGTCTTGGGCGGTTTTCTTTCGTAAGGTACTTCCAGCCACGGCACCTCTCTCTGTACGGGAAAATCCGCTTACTCTTTTCCGTCATAGCATTTAGGGTATTAACTTAAAATTTGGGGTTAACAATGTCACGCCAGTCAAGGTCGCCTCTTTCAAGGGCGTGAACAAGAGCCTCCGCTGTTGCAATATTTGTTGCAACGGGAATATTGTGAACATCGCAAAGCCTTAAAAGACTTGCTTCATTGGGCTCGTGAGCCTTTGCTGTCAACGGATCGCGGAACATAAGAAGAAGGTCGATCTCGTTGCAGGCAATTCTTGCAGCGATCTGTTCTTCGCCGCCCTGGTATCCGCAAAGGAACTTTGTAATTTCAAGTCCGGTTGCTTCGCTTACCATTTTACCTGTTGTACCGGTGGCACAAAGTGAGTGCTTACTTAAGGTTCCGCAATAGGCTATGCAAAACTGTGTCATAAGCTCTTTTTTTGCGTCGTGTGCGATAAGGGCTATATTCATATATTCCCGCCTTTCCGAAGTTTTGTCATTTTGTATATTAACAAAAAAAATTTCAAATGGCAATAGTTTTTCCGAAAAGAGGGATAATCTAAAAAGAAAATTGTCGAATGTGCACAAAAGAGTTTGTTGAATTTACAGTGTGAGAGCTATGTATTCTCCGCAAATTCTGTTTGCAATATTCGTCAAAGGAATATAGGAAGCCTGGCCCTTATTATATATATTCTTGCCCATAGCTCCCAAACGGATTTTTGCATCCTCGGGAACTACACCTATGAGCTGAACCTGAGTGGAATCTATAACAGTATCCACATTGAGAAGTCTGCCCTTTTTTATATCCTTTTTCATAACACGGTTGATTATAAGTCTGACATCCTCTATTCCCGAATCGTATATAACATTTGCCGCTGTGCAGGCACTTCTGACACAGACAAGGTCTGCAGTGGAAACCACAAGTCCCCTGTCCGCTGCTGCCATTGCAAGAAGCAGAGGCTTTCCTATGCCTGCGGGGGCATCAAAAAGAATGAAATCAAATTCTCCGTCATACAGGGCAACCATATCACGCATCATCTCTTCGCTTATTCCGTCGTAGGAGGTGGGGCAGGTAATAACACTTACATCCGCCGATTCATAAACAGCCTCGGAAGGATCGCATCTGCCAAGAATAACATCGCCCCAATCGTATAAGAGCTTTTCGGTAACACCTGTTAAAAGATCCACACTTTTTAAAATATCGCAGTCTATTATAAGCACCTTATTGCCCATACTGTGAAGCGCTTTCCCCAGACCTACGGTGACGGAGGTTTTTCCTACGCCGCCCTTGCCCGAAGCAATAACGATTTTTTCTGCCATATCCGTTCTTCCCTTCTCTTATTTAAGCAGTGTATTTTCCGTACTGTCCTTTTCTGTTGTATCCTTTGCCGCAAAATAATATTCCATTATAGCTGAAGCGATGGGAGCCGTTGAGCCGCCGCTTCCCGCACCTTCAACAACAACGCTGATTGCAATTTCAGGGTTTTCGTAGGGTGCAAAGGTGATAATAAAGCCGTTATAGGTCTCTATCATTTTGCCGTTGACTCTTTTCTCGATGGTGGTCGTACCTGTCTTTGCCGCAACCTTCACGGGTACGGCTGAAAAGTCTGCATAGCTTTCCGTACCTACCTTGAGCATACCCTTATGAACAAGCTCCCAGTTTTCCTCTGAGAAGTCCGCCTTTGAAAGCACCTGTGTTTCCGTTTCACTGACAGTCTGACTCAGATCGGCACTTTTTATGCTCTTGATTATGCTTGCCTTGTATCTCACACCTTTATTTGCTATAGTCGAAACATATGAGCAAAGCTGAATAGGTGTAAACTGATTGTCACCGTGGCCGATACCTGCCTGAATGGTAAGACCGGGGGTCCATAATTCGCCCTTTCCCGTTCTCAATTCAACGCTGTCCACGGTACCTGTGCTTTCGATAAGCTCAATGCCCGTTTTTTCACCGAGCCCGAACATCTTGAAATAGCTGTTAAGCTTCTCTATACCGAGAAGTCTTGAGGTTTCATAAAAGAATATGTTACAGGATCTGAAAAGTGCATTCACAACATTCAGTCTGCCGTGAGAATCGGTACAGCCCGGCTGATAGTCCTCGTAATATCTGTATATGCCTGCACAGGTTATGTTCGTATCACCCTTTATCAAACCCTCTTCAAGACCTGCCATAGCAACAGCCGGCTTGATTGTTGAACCCGGTGTATAGGTACTTCTCAGGGCTCTGTTCCACAGGGGAGTTGCCGGATCCGTATTGAGCTGAGCCGCATTCTCTGCATAGGTTGAGTTATCGTAGGTAGGATAAGAGGCTATGGCAAGGCACTCATTGGTTTTAACATTCATAACAACAACGGCGCCCGACATAGGATAATCTCTTGCATTTCTGTCCTCAAGGTCTGCAATTCCGTCGGCAAGAGCCTGCTGAGCAACCTTCTGAAGCTCATAGTCTATAGTGAGAATAACCGTGTTGCCGTTAACAGGCTCAACAGTGTATTCCTCGCTTCTGTTACCCCGTGAATCCACGGTTATTGTTTTTGTTCCGTTTGTACCCCTGAGCTCATTTTCCAAAGTAAGCTCTATTCCGCTTTTTCCCACCACATCATTTATGGTGTAGCCCTGCTGCTTATAGGTTTCATATTCTCCCTCGCTTATGGGACCGACCATACCTAAAACGTGGGGAGCAACGGTTCCGTCGGTATACTCTCTCTCAGAGGAAATCTGCAGATTTACACCGGGGAAAATATCGTTCTTTTCCATAATCACGGAAACGAGTTCGTTTGAAACATCAGTTGCAAATTCATAGTTTCTGCCGGTATTAAAGCCGTTTTTGACCATCGAATAATAGACCGATGCCACATCCCTCGCCTGAGAAAGAGGCATTTCGGAAAGCCCGTATCTTTCGCTCAGGGCCTTGAAGCAGTCCTCAACGGTGGCATAATGATTCAGATGAAGGAATGCCTCACTTTTAAGATAGGATATCTCATTTTCCTTGCCCTCGGAAAACACAAGCTTACCGTTTACCGCTTCTATTGGTAGGTTATCATTCCACTCGACGCCGTTTTTGTCGAATAATGTGATAAGCTCACTTATTATTTCATTTCTTCGGGCATAATCCCTTGGGAAGCTTTCATAGCTGAAAACTATCTTATTAACCTGTCGGTTTGTAACAAGAGGATAGCCGTTTCTGTCGAGGATCTCACCTCTCACAGCTTCAACGGTAACCGTAACCGTTGAGACAGATGTCTGGCTTTCCTGCTGTGAATCGAATATCTGAATTCTGAAAAGATTAACCGCAAAGGCAAAAAACAACAGAAAAAACAGGCAGATAACAACTGCATTTCTTTTCTTTCCTGTTTTTGAAGCCATATCTGTCATTCCTCACTTTCTTTAAAAATCAGTAACTGCTCTTTTTCCTTGACTGTGCAAGCTTTATAATCAGCCCCACAAGATAGTAATAAACAAACACAAAAATCAATGTGTAAAGCACCGAGGGCAGATAATAGCCGAAAAGCACCTCAAGAGCCTCAGGATAGCCCTTTCTGAAAATAAACAAATACCAATAAAGGCTGTTTATGCCCGTAACACTTACTGCGCTTAAAAGCAAGGCGCTTAATATGTTGTTTCTTAAAAAATAGGTAACAAGAACCCCCGAGAAATAACCCGCAACTGCAAGGCACACCGAGAAAAAGCCGTCACCTCTCACGGTTGCGAAATCCCACAGGGCACCTGCAAGAACACCTAAAGCAAGACCCGACATACTTCTTTCATACATTCCTATAACTACCGTCAGGGGGATGAGCAGCATTGCCTTTGTTCCGAAAAGGGAAGGTATTGCTCCGTCTGTATGCTGAAAAGCCGCCGTGAGCATCGTGAGAAAAACCAGCAGGGCTCTTCTTATGTAAATATCTCTGTTATCGGAAAATCTCACTTTCTCACCGTCCTTTATTTTCAGATTACAGTCTTATTCAATGATTTCTTCAACACCCTGACCCTCAAAGTCGGTGATGACAAAAACATCCTCAAGCTCTTTAACATTCACTCCGGGCTGAACAACAGCATAGCTTGAAAGCTCATATTTGTTTTCACCCACCTCGGTTACCGTTCCTATAACAAGACCTTTGGGATAGGTGCCGCCGATACCCGATGTTAAAATCAGGCCGCCCGGTGCAACCGATGTGGTACGGCTGAGTCCCGATAAAAGACAACAGCCCTTAAGTGAATAATCCACAGTTGTTGTAAGATAGGCTGTCTCCCTGGTTTTGCTGTCTATAGCGCTGATATTCACCTCGGGATTGAGTATCGACTCAACCACACAGTAAGAGGGGTGGAGCTTTTTGACAACACCCACAACATAGTTGCCGTAAACAACAGGGTCGTTGACACTTATTCCGTCGTTCGAGCCCTTATCCAGAATCAGCGATGTGAACATATCAGCGCTGTCTGTGCCGATAACCGTTGCCATTTCAAAGCTGTAGTCCGGATTTTCTTCCTTCACGCCGAGCATAGCCTCATAGCTTTCAAGCTTATGCATTGCGTCGTTATATTCTATAAGCTGATTTTCATATTCAGCAAGTTTCTGTTCCAGCCTTTCTATCTCTTTACGGTATGCTCCCGCACTTTCAAAACTATCCCCGAACCAGTTTATTTTTTCTGCAATAAAGCTCGCAGCCTTCTGGAAGGGGCTGAAAACAGTGCCGACAGCATCGGTCACAGGTGAAGAGGAGGAGTTTGTTGCAACCGCAATAACCGCACCCGCAAGAAGGGCACATATTACAATAACAAAGGTTTTAAACTTTCTGCTTTTTAAAAATTGAAGCATTCATTTCACCTCACAAGGTTGATTGCTTTTTATATTATATCTTTTTACCGATATTTCCAAGAGCGTCAGACTCAAGATAAATACCCGTACCGTCGGCAACACAGTCCAGCGGATTATCCGCAACATTCACGGGCATACCTGTTTCTGAGGCAATAAGCTTGTCGAGTCCTCTCAAAAGAGCTCCGCCGCCCGTCAGAGTAATGCCCTGCTCCATAATATCCGCCGAAAGCTCGGGAGGAGTTTTTTCAAGAGTCGCCTTAACAACATCAAGAATCTGGTTTACGCAGTCGGAAAGGGCTTCTCTGATTTCCTCGCTTGTGACGGTTATACTCTTGGGAAGTCCGTCAACAAGGTTTCTGCCCTTGATTTCCATTTTGCCCTCGCCCTCGTATTCGGTGGCTGAACCTATCTTTATCTTGATATCCTCGGCGGTTCTGTCGCCAACGAGAAGATTGTATTTCTTTTTAATATATTGGCTTATGGCATTATCAAAGGAATCGCCTGCAACTCTCACCGAACGTGAAGTTACAATATCGCCAAGAGAAATAACCGCTACCTCTGCGGTGCCTCCGCCGATGTCAACTATCATACTGCCGATAGCTTCACTAACGGGAAGTCCTGCACCGATAGCCGCCGCCATAGGCTCCTCAATAAGAGAAACATATTTCGCACCTGCTTCAACAGCAACATCATGAACGTTTCTTCTTTCAACCTCGGTAACACCTGAGGGGATACACACAACAACTCTTGCCTTTGTTAAGAAAGAGCCGCCCATAGCCTTCTGAATAAACTTTTTGAGCATTTCGCAGGTAATATCAAAGTCTGCGATAACACCGTCCCTGAGAGGGCGCATTGCTGTTATCGAGCCGGGAGTTCTGCCTATCATTTCCTTAGCCTCCGTGCCGACGGCAACAACCCTTGCAGGTCTTGCACTTACGTTGATTGCAACAACCGAGGGCTCCCGTATCACTATACCCTTGCCTTTAACAAAAACAAGAGTGTTAGCAGTTCCTAAATCTATTCCTATATCCTGTGAAAAAAGCATTTTTATTCCCCTTTCTCATTCAAATATATATCAAACGGACATAAAGACACAATTATAGATATATCATTATATCGCAAAATTCGTTTTTACTCAATAGAAATACACAAATTTAACAGTCTTTTTTTTATTTTTGCCAATCAACACCGAATAAATGCAAAGCAATTTGTCGAAAGCATCTCCTTTTTCTTTGACATTTAATTTTTGCGGCAGTATAATAACTTACGGCGGTGCAACATCCCTACACATCACAAAAAAACGGTTTTTTCATTTTGGTTCCGCTCAGAAAAGGAGACTGTCAGTATGAACGCAATTCAGCAAAAGCTTTTTTCTCTTAAGGATGAAAAATACGGCGACTTCACCGCAAAGCTCACACCGAATATAAAAAGAGAGGCTATCATCGGTGTAAGAGCACCTCTTCTCAGAAGTCTTGCCCGTGAGCTTTACAAAAAGGGCAATTATGAGACCTTTCTGCTGTCTCTTCCTCACAGCTTCTATGAGGAAAACAACCTTCACGGCTTTCTTATTTCAAATATCGGGGATTATGATAAGTGCATTGACGAGCTCAACCGTTTTCTCCCCTATGTTGACAACTGGGCAACCTGCGACGGATTAAGTCCGAAGGTGCTCAAAAATGAGCCGAAAAAGCTGCTCGGGCAAATAAAAATATGGCTTCAGAGCGAATATACCTATACAGTACGCTTCGGAGTGAAATGCCTTATGGACTTCTTTCTTGACGAAAACTTCACCGAGGAAATCCTCTCGCTCGTTGCCGATGTGAAAAGTGAGGAATACTATATAAATATGTGCTGCGCTTGGTTTTTTGCTACTGCTCTCGCTAAGCAGCATGACAGCACGCTGCCCTATATCAGGGAAAAAAAGCTCAATAAATGGGTACACAATAAAACAATTCAGAAGGCAGTGGAAAGCTACCGTATAAGCGATGATATCAAGGCTTATCTGAAAGAGCTGAAAATTAAATAATCTGTACGGGACTGTTGCATAAAGCGCAAAACAAAAAGCAAAAATATAACAGATGTATTCAGAGACGGAAAATTGCCGTGAATACATCTGTTTTTTTGTTAAAAGAAAGACTTTCACTGTTGCACGAAAGGTTTAATTGCTTTTTTAGTCGTTTTTTCATCCTCTCGCAGTGGCTTCGGGGTGAAGAAAACGCCTTCTGCATCTTAATGCAACAGCTCCCTTTTCTATTCTCTGCCGTTTTTCGGTGGGGTGGCGGCTCCCCACGGGGCTCCTTCGGAGCCCCGGTGCCTGCCTTAAGGCAGGCGGAGCCTGCGTCTTCGCCGCAGGCTCAGGGGAGCCGCCGCCCACCCACTGAATTTAAGCCTCAATTTTTCCTCTTATTCCAAATTCGGCAAGCTTTCTCACCGTCTGAGCAACAGGCAGACCCATAACCGAAAAATAGTCGCCCTTTATGCCCTTGACAAGGGCCGCACCGTAGCCTTGGATACCGTAGCTGCCCGCCTTATCATCACATTCACCTGTTGAAACATAGCTTTCAACCGTTTCTTCACTCAGGGGATAAAACTCAACCTCGGTAATATTGGCAAAAACCTCTGTTTTTTCCCTGTCGGCAAGACAAACTGCGGTCATCACCTTGTGCACCTGACCGGAAAGAAGTCTTATCATATTCTTGGCATCTTCACGGTTCTCAGGCTTGCCGAGAATCCTGTCGCCGAGAACCACCACGGTGTCACAGCCTAAAACTACTGCATCCTTGTTTTTTTCTGAAACGGCAAGTGCCTTCCTTTTTGCAAGAAGGCAGACCGCCTCCACCGGTGTAAGCCCCTCAGGCAGACTCTCATCGGCATCGGAGGGTATTATCTCAAATTCATAGCCTGCATTAGTGAGAAGCTCTCTTCTTCTCGGTGAAGCAGAGGCAACAATAAATTTTTTCATCAGATTTTTCCTTCTCTTATCATTTTATCAAGCTTTAAAATAAGGGCGACGGTTTTGGCGTCGGAGATTTCCCCGTCGAGCACCATCTGAGCCGCTTTTTCAAGGGCTATTTTTTCAACGGAAAGGAATTCTCCCTCGTCAAGATGCTGAATTACCGGGTGAAGTCCCGTTGCAGCAAAAAGATAGATAATCTCACTGCAATATGCCACTGTGGGATAAACCGTACCCATATCGATAACTCTGTCAGCTCTGAGCCCGCACTCCTCCTCAAGCTCACGCAGACCTGCTTCAAGAGGTATTTCGCCCTTTTCAAGCTTACCTGCAGGCAGCTCTAAAAGCTCCCGTTTAAAGGGATAGCGATACTGCCTTACAAAATAGAGCTCATTTTCGTCGCTGAGAGCCGCAACACAGACTCCGCCGCTGTGCTCAACCACTTCCCTGAAGCTTTTTGTGCCGTCCGGGAGCTCAACATCGTCAACATGCACCCTTATGATCTTTCCCTCAAAAATGTTTTTTTCACTGAGCGTTATTTCTTTCATATTTTATTCCCTCTTTCTAAAAGGTATATTGATTTTATAAGATAAATATATATCTATTAAGGATCGGTGATAAAATGAATTACATAATTAAACCCACTGAATCAGATTATAACACAATTCTTCGCTTTATTGAAGAGCTTATCAAAGATTTTCCCTTTTTAAATGTGGAAATTCAGGGACGCTCCGCTTTGGGAAGGGCAATTTTTTCACTAAGTCTGGGAAACAGCAAAAATTCCGTTATTCTCGCAGGCGGATTTCACGGCAGTGAATGGCTCACGGGCTCGGTTCTGCTCTTGTTTGCGGA
The DNA here is from genome assembly GCA_045537485.1 of Acutalibacteraceae bacterium. Classification (GTDB taxonomy): domain Bacteria; phylum Bacillota; class Clostridia; order Oscillospirales; family Acutalibacteraceae; genus UBA6857. The sequence continues at coordinate 14,888 of JAZSPQ010000050.1, forward strand.
AAATCTTTGCAGATGCGTGAAATACGGCAGACAGTTCAGCGGCGTTGACGTTAAACGTGCCTTCGGTCAGCTGGGAGTAACGATTGTACCCTGCGTTAATCCCGACGGCTGCGAAATATCAATAAACGGCTTTGAAAGCGCCAAAAATCTGAGCAAATTCGTCTGTGATATTTCCGATACAGACCACAGAAAATGGAATGCCAACGCTATGGGTGTTGACATAAACCACAATTTTCCCGCAGGCTGGAAGGAGCTTCATCTTATGGAGCAGGAGAACGGAATTACGGGCCCATGCCCAAGTCGGTACGGCGGAGAATATCCTGAAAGCGAGGCGGAAACAAAGGTTCTCACAAGGCTTTGCAGGCTCAGAAAATTCCGTCAGTGTATGGCTCTGCACAGTCAGGGTGAGGAGCTTTATTGGCAATACGGTGAAAACACGCCTTCGCAGAGCAGTATGATGGCAAAGATACTTGCCGATTCCTGCGGCTACAGCCTTGTGAACAACGAGGGGCTCGCCTCTCACGGCGGCTTTAAGGACTGGTTTATTGATGAATTCCGCTCCCCGGGCTTTACAATGGAAATAGGCAAGGGAGAAAATCCCTTGCCCGTAAGCTCTCTCTATGATATTTATAACAGAATAGAGGAGGCTCTGCTGCTTTTCACTCTGATGTGAAAGCCGTCAGTTCTGATTGGAGGAGCCTCTGTCCTCAACAAGGGTGATGGTAACATCAAAGGTGGTTGTTCTGTATGTCCTCTTGTCGATTCTGCAAAGATTAAGCGTGAGAGTATCACCTACCGCACCTGTTTCGATAAGATCAAGAAGCACGCTTGAATCATCCATATCCTTGCCGTTAACGCCGATGATAAGGTCACCTACCTGAGCATCGGTGCCCACAAGACTGCTGTCTTCGGAAATATTTGCAATCACAAGTGAGCCCTGAGGAAGTCCCTTGACCGTAACAATAATGCTGTAAAGCTGATAGGAGCTCACCGGTGCGTATTCTATACCGAGCTTGGGTCTGTTGGGTACATAGCCGTAGGAGATAAGCGCATCCACAACGGGCCCTGCTATTGCTGTGGGAACTGCAAAGCCCATACCTTCATACTCGGTGCTTGCGATTTTTGAGGAGTTGATACCCACTATCTGACCTGCCGAGTTTACAAGTGCACCGCCGGAGTTGCCCGGATTGATTGCAGCATTATGCTGAATACAGGTCATTGTATATTTTGATGTGACGGAGCGGTCGATTGATGCCACGATACCGTCAGTAATTGAGCCGAAATATTCGGCGCCGCCGGGATTTCCCACTGCATAAATAGGCTCGCCGATTTTCAGAGTTGAAGAATCGCCGAAGTCAGCAAGAGGAAGTCCTGTTTTCTGCACCTTGAGAACGCCGATATCCGTTCTTTCGTCAAAGGCTACGAGCTCAGCCTCAAGGGTGGTACCGTCAAGAAGCAATATGCCGTATTCCACATCTTCCTCATTGATAACGTGAGCACAGGTTACGACATATGTCCAGCCGTCCTTTTCGCTCATAAGAACACCTGAGCCTTCGCCTGCAAGCATACCGTCATAATAGGTCATAACACCCACAACACTGGGTCTTACCTTTTCGGCAACATAAACCGAGTTGGGCACATCCTGAGACGGCTGTGTTGTTGCAACATCCATACTGTCTGTTACGGGTATGCCTGTGGTGGTATCGGAATCGGGCTGTGTGCTGCTGCTCGATGTATCATCGGGCTGAGAAACCTGATTGCCGTCAAAGTATTTCATACCGAAGGCTATGCAGATAACCGCCACAACGGCACATATTGCAATTATTGTGACCGCAAGAATCTTTCCGCCCTTTTTTTCAGGTGGCTGATAAAAGGTGGTGGGCTGATTGGATACGGGCGGCCGATAATATCCGTTATTCTGATTCGGATTTGTTCCGTACTGATTCGGATTCTGATTCGGATTTGCTCCGTACTGATTCTGATTTGCCGCAGTTCTTGCAACATAAGGGTTATATGACACCTGAGGCATGGGAGCCGTAGGTGAATTCGATGCAGGAGGCATCGGGCAGCTTCCCTGCGCAGGCGGAACATCCTGCCTTTGCTCCGGTACGGCAGGCTGACGGTAAGCCTTCACAGCGGGCTGAGGATACTCCTGCCTTGCAAAGGCATCCTGAGACGGTTGTACTCTGTTTACTGCGGGATAAGCCTGAAAAGCATCGCTTTGTAAATCGGGTGCTTTTTCTGTTTCGGTTTCAATATAGAAATTTTCGCCTGTCTGAGCGGGCTCTTTTTTTTCATAAGCGGCAGAATATATGTTTATATCATCGGCAGGCCTTGTGAAATCCTTTTGCTCGCTGCCGTACTGTTCTTCGTTAAAATTATTCTCATTCATAGTGTTTTTGCTCCTTTGTAGCCCTGTGGCTTTGATTTTTCTTGCCTTACGGCATTTTACTGAGAAAAGCTTAAACCGACTTTAATTTTCCTTGAGCCTATTCCTCAAAGGGAATTTCAAACATAAACTCGGTATATTCCCCGCTTTTACTGCCTGCGGTGATATCACCGTCGTGCATATTTATAATAGTCTTAACGATGTAAAGGCCGAGACCGACACCCTTGGTGTCAAAGCTTCTGGATTTATCAACCTTATAGAAACGCTCAAAGATTCTTGAAATCTCCTCCTGCTTGACGCCTGTGCCGGAATTTCTGATTCTGACCTTTGTGGTTTTTCCGTTGTTTTCGGCATAAACCCATATAGTACCGTTTTCGGGAGTAAACTTCACAGCATTATCGAAAAGATTATATATAACCTGCTGAATAAGGTCCTTATCGCCCCGAAGTCTGACACTGCCCATATCCTCGAAGCCCTCTATGCTGATATTCTTTTCGTCTATTCTTTTTTCAAAGGTTAAGAGAGTTTCAAATATCTGGTTTGCCACATCATAATTTTTCGGTGAAAGCTGAACCTCGCCCGCTTCAATTTTTGAAAGGTTGAGCATTGAAACAACCATTCTTGAAAGCCTCTTTGCCTCGTTTGAAACAATGCCAAGATACTTCTTTTCCTCTTCATAAGGAATCGTACCGTCAAGAATACCGTCAACAAAGCCCACTATGGATGTCATGGGAGTTTTCAGCTCGTGGGAAACATTGGCAACAAAGCTTTTTCTCGATTCCTCAGTCACTGCAAGCTCACTGCCCATTTTATTAAGAGCCTTTGCAAAATCGGCAAAGTCACGGTTTTTATAGTTCTCCTTTGCCTTATGCTCAAACTCCCCCTTTGAATAATACTCGGTTACCTCCTGCATTTCTTCAAGAGGCTTTGCGATACCCCTCGTGATGAAGAATATCATTATGAACACGAGAACCAGTGCCGAGCATATTGCATAGGTAAGGGTCTGAGCAATACCCGAAACATAGGGAAGAAAGCCCTTGACTGCATCCTCAACGGCAAAAACAAGACCTATTGCTCTGCCCTCAAGTATAATAGATTCAGCAACAACAAATTTACCGATACCGAATTCATCCTCGGTTGTGTATTCCGTATAGCCGCCGTCAAGAGCCTTTGCTATATTATCATCGGATATATGCATCGTGCTGTGTTCACTGCACAAAGCCGAAGCATCGCTGTTCTCGTCAAAGCAGTAAAGCACATTACCCTCTATATCGGATATATAATATTCGGAAAGTGTGGCTTTATAGGTGAATTCAAGAGCGCTGTAAAGCAGCTCATCTCTTTCTTCGTCGGTCAAATCCGAAGTCTGAAGCTCAGCATAGTTTACAGCTACATTATGAGCATTTCTTGAAAGTGCCTCGGTTTTATCAGTCCACCACTGTGCCGCATTGAAAAGCAGCATAATGAAGCCCAGAAGCATAAAGCCTACCAGCACAACAAGAACGGAAACACCGAAATAACGCTTGAAAATGCTGCTCTTTTTTCTCCTACGGATTCTTTTTTTCATTTCAGTCCGCCTCTCACAGAGACAAAAAGCCGAACTCTCTGTCCGACTTGTGTCTGTTTTTTATTCCTTTGTTTCAAATTTGTAGCCTACACCCCAAACGGTACGAAGCTCCCACTTATCGGAAACGCCCGTAAGCTTTTCACGAAGACGCTTAACGTGAACGTCAACGGTTCTGCTGTCGCCGTAGTAATCGTAGCCCCACACCTCGTCAAGAAGCTGGTCTCTTGTGAAAACTCTGTTTGCATTCTTTGCAAGGTGGAAGATAAGCTCCATTTCTTTGGGAGGAGTGTCAACCTGTACGCCGTTAACCTTAAGCTCATAGTTTGTAAGATTGATTGAAAGCTTATCGTAGTGAACCTCCTTAAGCTCCTCGGCAACAGAGGAAGCACTGCGGCGGAGAACAGCCTTGATTCTTGCAACGATTTCCTTTGTTTCGAAGGGCTTTACAACATAGTCGTCAGCACCTAATTCAAGGCCGAGCACTCTGTCGAAAACCTCACCCTTTGCTGTGAGCATAATAATGGGAGTTTCGGAAAACTTTCTGATTTCTCTGCAAACCTGCCAGCCGTCAAGCTTGGGAAGCATAATGTCAAGAAGCACAAGGCTGGGGCTTTCCTCCTTAAAGGTGGAAACGGCGCTCATACCGTCGTTTGCAATAACCACCTGGTAGTCCTCTTTTTCAAGATAGACCCTCAGCAGCTCGCATATACTGGTATCGTCATCAACAACGAGAATTTTTTCCTTATTCATATTAGTTTCTCCTAACTGTTTTTTATTTTATTATAGGGTGCTAAACTTAAATCTTACTTAATTTTGTTAACTTTTATTATTGCCAAAAATTATTACATTCTTTCAGGCGATTCAACCTTAAGCATGTTAAGAATACTCTTCATTGTGTCTCTTACGCAGATGCAAAGGAAAATTCTTGCCTGCATAAGCTTTTCATCCTCAACGCCTACACGGCAGTTGTTATAAAACTTGTGGAAGAAGGTTGCTAATTCCGTTCCATAGTGAGTAACCTTTGCAGGGTCATAGTTCTTAGCCGCATTGATGATTACATCGCCGAGTGTTGAAAGAAAGCGGATAAGCTCTCTTTCCTCAGAAGCAGTGAGAAGCATAAGCTCCTCGGCGGTGCAGTCACGGGCGGTTTTGCCCTCGGCTTCGAGCTTTGAAAGAATAGAGCAGATTCTTGCGTGTGCATACTGGCAATAGTAAACCGGATTCTGTGAGCTTTGCTCAACGGCAAGATCAAGGTCGAAATCCATAAGTGAGCCCGGCTCTCTCATATTGAAAAGGAAGCGTACCGCATCAATGGGCACTTCGTTGAGAAGGTCAACAAGGGTAATTGCCTTACCTGTTCTCTTGCTCATTCTTACAACCTCTCCGTCACGGACAAGGCGGACAAACTGCATAAGAAGAATGTCGAGTCTGTCGGGGTCAATGCCTACAGCCTTCATAGCTCCCTTCATTCTTGCAACGTGACCGTGGTGGTCTGCGCCCCAGACGTCGATTGCCTTGTCGAAGCCTCTTTTTTCCAGCTTGTTTCTGTGGTAGGCAATATCAGCCGCAAAATAGGTAGGATTGCCGTTTGCTCTGATAAGTACGTCGTCCTTTAATTCGAGCTTGTCGATATAATCCTGAGTTTTACCCTGAGCTAAAAGCATCTCGGTCTGTATGTCCTTATTTTTATACCAGAGGGCTCCGTCCTTTTCATAGGTGTGACCGCCCTTGCGGAGAAGCTCGATTGTCTCTTCAAGCTCACCGCCGTTGTGAAGAGTCAGTTCACTGAACCATAAATCATAGTCTATGCGGTATTTTTCCATTGCCTTTCTCATATTGTCAAGGTTTCTGGGAAGTGCAAACTCAACGAGAGCTCTTCTTCTTTCAGCCTCACTCTTTTCAAGGTAGCTGTTGCCGTACTCCTCAATGAATTCGGCAGCTCTTTCCTTTATATCCTCGCCGTGGTAGCTGTCCTCGGGGAGCTCAATCTCCACTCCGAGAAGCTGCTGATATCTTATATCAAGTGAAAGAGCGAATTTATCTATCTGATTGCCCGCATCGTTGACGTAAAACTCTCTTGAAACCTCATAGCCTGCGTAATCAAGTACGGCGGCAAGACAGTCGCCTAAAGCACCGCCTCTTGCGTTACCCATATGCATGGGGCCCGTGGGATTTGCGGAAACAAATTCAACATTGATTTTCTTTCCCTTGCCGTAATCGCTTCTGCCGTAGCTGTCACCCGCTTCTCTTATTTCAAAAAGCACATCGGCATAGTAAACATCGGAAAGGAAGAAGTTTATAAAGCCCGGGCCTGCAATTTCAACCTTTTCAAAATAGGTGCCCTCAAGGCAGATGTTTTCTGCTATAGCCTCGGCAATTTTTCTCGGCGGAAGTCTGAAAGCTCTCGCATTAACCATCGCCGCATTGGTGGAATAGTCGCCGTTTTGTCTGTCGGCAGGCACCTCAACGGAAAAGACTGCTGTCTCAGCCTCGGGAAGAAGCCCCTTCTCTTTTGCTTTATCTATTGCAGCGCAAACTGTTTCTCTTATCTGGCTTTGCGCCTTATTTACTGTTACTGACATTTTGTGTCCTCTTTTCTTTGATTTGTATGAGATTGCCGAGGATAAACTCCCGAAGGGAGTCCCCCTTGCTACTTACTACTATTTCAGCGTCTTACTTTTTTCTTGCAACCTTGATGTTAAACTCTACCTCACCTGCCGCCTGACCGGAAACATCGGTGATATATCTGAAATCAAGCCTGCCGCCCTTTTCGTTCATATCCGATTCAACACTCATCGCACTGATGCCCACACTGAAGGAGCCGAAGGGTGCAACATGGTGTGAAAGGTGTCTTACACCCTCTTCAATGGTGTATTGAGAATTGATGCCCGCTTCACGCTTTACGGTAATAAGTCTGTTTTTTTCAACTCTTATCACTGTGAGTATCTCGCCCTCCTCCTGACTGTGCTCGGTGTAGGTAAGAATATAGGCGTTATCCTCAAACTCAAGAGAAGCGTGAGTCGTCATTTCGATTACATCCTTGTCACCGTCAAAAATCTGAGTGGTGAGAACTGTTATGAGGTAATTGCTTTGCATAAGAAAATCCTTTCACAGACTGAACATAAATATACATAATGTATCATAGCATATAAGTTATAAAAAATCAATTTGTTTGTTCATATTTTTGCTCTTTTTCCTGATAAAAATTTAAAACAGCTTACACCACCGCCTTTCCGTGTTGACAACTGAAGATAAAAAAGGCTATAATATATAAGTTATTATGTATTTTTGGGGTGTATATTATGTTTTTGAGCTATAAAGAGCCTGCTCATATGAGCTATCTTGGTTGGGAAAAGGATGCTCTTCCCTTAGGCAACGGCAAAATCGGCGCAAAGGTCTTCGGCGGCAAGCAGTGTGAGCTTATCCACTTTAACGAAAAGACCCTCTGGTCAGGCGGTAAGGATGTTAAGGGCTTCAACGGCGGTGTCGATAAGGGGGACATGGGCAAGTCCTTCAGAGAGATTCAGGCTCTTCTGGATAATGGCGACACTGCAAAGGCAACGGCAAGAATGACGGAGCTTCAGGGCGATATGACCGGCTTCGGTGCCTATCAGAGCTTCGGTAACCTTTACATACAGTTTGCACACAGGGAGGAAACCGACAAATATCTCAGGGATCTTGATCTTGACTCCGCTTCTGCAATGGTTACATATCAGATAGAAAAGGATGTTTATACCCGTCACTATTTTGTCAGCTACCCCGATAATGTTTTTGTCGGCAGAATCGAAGTCTCTTCAAAGGACGAGGACGGCGAACAGCCCCTTTTAAACTTTGACGCCTATATTGTTTCAGAGCAAAAGGGTGTTTGCAGGGCTGAAAATGATATGATTTTCCTTGAGGGCACCGTTAATGCAAACGACGGACTTGATGCTGACGACGGTAAGGATAAAAACGGTATGAAATACGGCTGTGCTCTCAGGATAATCCCGGAGGGCGGCGAGACAGGTGTAACCGATGACGGCAAGCTTATGGTCAGAAACGCAAAAAGTGCAGTTTTCATCATGAGCCTTGCAACGGACTATATCAATGATTTCCCCCGCTTCTCAGACGGCAGCGATCCGCTGAAAAAGGCAACGGAATGTGTTGAAAAGGCATCGCAGAAAAGCTTCGCGGCCCTTTATAAAAGACACCTTGAGGACTATAAGCCCCTTTATTCAAGAGTCAGCTTCTCTCTTGATGAGCAGGAGTTTGTTTATCCCACAAAGTTTATGCTTGACCGCTTTACAAAGAAAAACGAGTATAAGAGAAACCTGCTCACCCTTCTTTTCCAATACGGAAGATATCTTCTTATCGCCTCCTCAAGAGACGGCTCACTTCCCGCTAACCTTCAGGGTATATGGAACGCCAAAAACAATCCCCCCTGGTGCTGTGACTATCATTTCAACATAAACGTTCAGATGAACTATTGGGCAGCCTATGCCGCTAACCTTGCGGAAACCGCCATCCCCTTCATCGACTTTGTCAACAGCCTTAAAAAGCCGGGCAGAATCATAGCTCACAAAACCCTCGGCATCGGTGACGGTGACTTTGAAAAGGCTACCGGCTGGCTTATTCACACTATGGTCACTCCCCTCGGCTATGTGGGCCCCGGCAGTGAATGGCGTTGGGGCTGGGCCCCCACAAACGGAGCTTGGGCAACACAGAATATGTTTGACTATTATCTTTACACTCTTGACATCGATATGCTCAGAGATAAAATTTATCCCACAATGGAGGAATGTGCACTTATGTGGACACAGCTTCTCACAGAGGATAAGAAAAGCGGCAGACTTGTTGTTTCCCCCGGCTACTCCCCCGAGCACGGACCTGTCAGCGCCGGTAACACCTATGACCAGTCCATTATTTATAACCTTTATGAGGATCTTATCCTTGCAAGTGAAGCCCTCACCGAAAAGGGCTTCGGAGACTGTGTTAATAAAGAGCTTATCAAAACCGTAAAGCAACAGATAAAACGTCTTAACCCCGTTCAGATAGGTAAATGGGGTCAGATCAAGGAATGGTACGAGGAGGACTCCTTCCCCTTCAGAGGCAGATTTAATAAGGGCGTGCAGATGAAGCACCGCCACCTTTCACACCTTCTCACCCTTTATCCCTTCAGACAGATTGATACGGATAATCCCGAAATATATAAGGCAGCCCTCACCTCACTTGAGGACAGAGGCAAGAAAAGCACAGGCTGGGGACTTGCGGTCAGACTTCTTTCCTATGCAAGACTGGGCAAGGGCAACGAATGTGATGAAATAATCGAAAACATCATCAAGAAAACCATCCTCAACAACCTTTTCGGCACTCATCCCCCGTTCCAGATTGACGGAAACTTCGGCTATGTTGCAGGCGTTTGCGAAATGATGCTTCAGAGCCATAAGAGCTATATCCATATTCTTCCCGCTCTCCCCGACAGCTGGAGGGACGGCGAAATTTCAGGCTTGAAGGCGAGAGGCAACTTTGAGGTCTCTCTTAAATGGGCCAACGGCAAGCTTAAAGAGGGTACGGTCAAGTCCCTTTGCGGCGGTAGCTGCTCATTAAAATACGACGGCAAAATTCTGCTGGTATTTGACGAAGAGGGCAAGGAAATCGAAACTCAGTTTGCTGACGGCGTAACAGCCTTCAAGGCAGAAAAGGATAAGATATATAAATTCAACTGAAAAAGGAGAATAAATATGAAGAAGATTATAGTTGCAGGAGCAGGCCACGGCGGTCTTAGCTGTGCTTATCATCTTGCAAGGGCAGGCTATGATGTAACCGTTTTTGAAAAGAACGAAAGAGCCGATATGGGTCACGACTGGCACGACTATATGGATATGTCCGCCTTTGACGGCTCAGACTTGCCCCGACCCGATGAAAGCATGTACCGTTACGGCGCAAGACAGGCTTTCAGAAATCCGAAGGGTACGGTAAAAATTGAGGTTGCATATAAAGAAGATTCAAGAGTTATGGACAGAAAGGCTCTTTGCGACTATCTTCTCGGTCTTGCAGAGGAGGCAGGCGTTAAATTCTGTTTCGGCACCGAAATCAGCGGTGTAGCCTTTGATAACAGAAGAATCACAGGTCTTAAAATCAGCAAGGACGGTAAAAAAGAAACCATATTATCGGACCTTGTTATTGATGCGGCAGGTATGTATTCACCCGTCAGACGCAAGCTCCCCGCCTTCTGCAATATTCAAAGAGACTTCCCTGAGCGTGATATTTTCCACGTTTACAGAGCCTACTATAAAAACAGCGAAAAAATATCCCTTACGCCGCCCTATGTTATGGACCTTTTCCATATGAACAGACCGGGCCTTGACTGGACTATCTTTGAGGAGGATTACACGGACATACTTCTGGGCAAATTCGGTGCCGCAGGTAAGCTCACTCAAAAGGAGATTGACGAAGCCCTTGAAAGCTACAGAAAGGACTATCCCTTTATAACCGATGAAATCGTCAGAGGCGGTCAGATAAAGGATATTCCCCTGAGCAAAATGCTGCCTCTCATAGTTGCAGACGGCTATGCCGCCGTAGGTGACAGCGCCGCTATGACAATACCCCTTAACGGCAGCGGTATAAACCTCAGCATGAAGGCAGGTAAAATCCTCGCAGACACAATCATAGGAAGCAACGGCGGCTGTGATAAAAAGGATTTGTGGAAATATCAGTACCGTTACTTCCAAGAGCTCGGCAAGGACTATGTTATTGTCAATAAGCTCAAAAATTTCTTTACCTATGTTGACGGCTCTTTGGTTGACTATTTTCTCGAAGAAAATATCCTTTCCGCCGAGCTTCTTGCCTGCGGTAACGGCGATATAAACATACCCACAAAGCAGATTTTCTATATCCTTTCAAAGGCGGCTCCCCTTCTTAGGCTCACTCCCGCCATTGTAAAGAATTTCAAGAGCCTTGTTCATCTGCCTTCGGTTATCAATGATATGCCCGAGGAATATGATGAAGAAAAGGTTTCAAAATGGCTTAAAATGTATGAAACGATGTAAAGGCTGAACAAAAAAACAAAAACAGTTACAGGTATCATTAAGCTTTGACTTAGTGATACCTGTTAATTTTTTGTTCTGTATCAGTTTTTTCCGTAGGGACACGGCGTGCATACTACACTGTACAGCGTGCCGTGTCCGTCAGAATATCTGTAATTTATATTAAATCAAAAAAGTTAACTGCTCTGTTTGTTTTTCTGCAAATTACCGTTGTATTTTTAGTTTGACACAGCGGACACGGCACGCCGTGTCCCTACTAACGGCCTTACTGTGCCATAGAAGCCGAAAGCTCCTCAAGACTTTTGAATACATAGCCCTCAGCTCTTGCACGGTCAATTATTTCGCCCAAGGCTTCTGCATTATCCCTGGAAACACTGTGAAGCAGAATTATTGCGCCGTCGTGAAGCCGTGACATAACAGTTTCCACTGCATAGTCCTTGCCCTGAATGTTATCCACGTTCCAATCGTTATAGGCAACAGACCAGAATACACTCATATAGCCCAGAGACGCAATAAGATCAAGGGCGTTTTCCGTATATTCCCCTGCAGGAAAACGGAAATATCTTGCACAGTAGCCGAAATTTTCTCTCAGATAATTTTCCGTCTCTTCGATTTCCTCAGCCATCTTACTGCGGCTGATTTCGGCAAAGCTCGGATGAGTGGTGGAATGATTGCCCACAATGTGACCCTCGGTGATCATCCGTGAAATAAGCTCAGGCTCACTTTTGATGTGGTCGAGAGTGCAGAAAAAGGTTGCAGTCACATTTTTTTCCTTTAATGTGTCAAGAATATTTGCCGTAAGATTATCGTGCTCGTAGCCGCAATCAAAGGTGAGATAAAGTGTTTTTTCTTCACTGACCGTATCAAGGGTTACGGCATAAAAGGGCTCAAAATCCTTTTGAAACTGTACCACCGTGTGATGCGGCTTACCGTCAGAGGCAGGTCCGTGGGAATGGGAAAGCTTTTTATCGGAATAATTGCCGCTGTTCTGAGCTGCGGTGTAGGTTATACTCATAAGAGGCAAATATCCTGTGGGAGTTGAGCCGCCCGCCTCACCTCTGACAACCATACTGTTGAGAGCTATGGGATAGACTCCGCCCGCATTTTCCGTGTTTATCTGAGTTGAAGAATTTATCTGTGGCGAAAGCTCTGTCGGTGCGGGAGCCTCGCTTTGGGTTGTGCTGTCACCGTTTTCCGGGCTGCCTGAGTTGCCGTTTTGGGTGTTTTCATTTTGGGTATCCCCATTTTGTGAAGCACCGTTGCCGCAGGCGTTAAAGGTTAAAACAAGAGCAAGAGAAAGAATTATGCTGATTATCTTTTTCATTATAAAGCCTCCTTTTATGTAATTCGGTGAAAAATCACCGAAAGAGGTTATTTGAACATATAGCGCATATCGCTCATAAAGCCTTCCATGGTTTTCATGGCATTGCTTGCCTTTTTCTTCATGGCACGCTTGCTCATACCCATTTTGGAGCCGGATAAAAGTGCCGCAGCACCGCCCACTGCAAGACCGATTCCTATGCCTGTTGCAATATTCTTCTTTTCCATTTTGCTTCCTCCTTAAAATTTTTTGCCGAATAAAATTCGAAGCACATTTAGTTTTTTCCGAAAGTAAGGGCCTAATCGAGGAATTTTTTTGATTTAACTGTTTCTTTTTTTAAAATAAAATGATATAATAACTCATCTTTTAAGGATGGGGGAAAACTTAAAAATGTCCAAGCTTAATATAGTGCTCGTTGAGCCACAGATTCCTCAGAATACGGGCAACATTGCAAGAACCTGCGCCGCAACGGGAGCTTCACTTCATCTGATAAAGCCCATGGGCTTCACCGTTGACGATAAAAAGCTGAAAAGAGCCGGCCTTGACTATTGGTATCTGCTTGATATTACTTATTATGACGGCCTTGAAGATTTTTACTCAAAACACAAAAACGGAAATTTTTTCTATTTGACAACAAAGGGTACTCACATATATTCCGATACGGTCTTCCCCGAAAACACCTATCTCTTTTTCGGCAGAGAGGATGCGGGACTTCCCGAAGCCCTGCTCAAGGATAACCCGGAAACTTCTCTGAGAGTACCGATGATAAGCGATGCCCGAAGCCTTAACCTTTCAAACACCGTCGCCCTCGTTGCCTATGAGGTTCTCAGGCAGTGGGGCTTTCCCGATATGCTCTGTGAGGGTAAGCTGACAAAGTTTGATTGGTAAGCCGCTGTTGACACGGTGCATATTCTGTGTTATTCTTAACGGCAGGAGGGGTTATTATGAAAAAGAAATTCACACCTGAAGAGGTTATAAAGCGTCATCAGACCAATGTTAAGGCGGCAGGAAGCCTTTATTCTCTTGCCGGAGCCCTTTGCGCTGTTTATATTCTGCGTTATTTTATAACAGGTAATTTCAATTTTTATTTTTCACTGGCTTTTCCCGATATGTTCCTGAAGCTGGGCCATTCCGGCGAGATAAACAAGCTTCTTTCGGTTGTTGCCGCATTGGGATTTTTGCTTTTATATTTCCTTTTAGGCTTGCTGGTTGTAAAGAAGCCGAAGCTTTTCCCGATCCTTACCGTGTTATATACTGCAGATACTATTTGCCTTTTCTTTTGTGATTTCATACTGTGGACGAAGCCCGAATCGACGGATTTTCTCATTGATATAATCTGCCATATATGGGTGCTGTTTTTCCTTTTTGCAGGATTGAGATCGCAAAGGAAGCTCGGTTGAGCCGTGTAAAACATAAAAACCATTGTAAAGCGGAATTTCTGCTTACAATGGTTTTCTTATTTCTTTCGTGTAACTTTTTTTGGAATCGGGGAGATATTTTCCTGCGGTGCATTGCTTAGCGGACCGCCGAGACGTCGGTCCCTACGTGGTAAAATCGGAAAATAAATCCGCATTCCGAACTTGCCTTACTACTTACTACTTACTACTTGCTACTTAATTCTTCATTTATTCAATGCTCATTCCCGCATAGGCGTTGAGCTCAAGGCCTGCAACATTGCCGCTCAGATACTCATAATAGCCCTGTGCGCCCACCATTACCGCATTGTCTCCGCAAAGGGAAAGCTCGGGCAGATACAGTCTGAAGCCGTTTTCCCTGCACATATCCGTCAGGCTTTTTCTCAGAACCGAGTTTGCCGAAACACCGCCTGCAACAACAAGGGTTTTGTGTCCGAAATCCTGCATTGCCTTAAGTGTATTTTTGCAAAGGTAATCGGAAACAGCCTTCATAAAGGAGGCTCCCAAATCAGCCTTGTTGATTTCGATTCCCTTCTGCTCTGCGTTGTGAATAGTGTTGATAACCGCAGTTTTAAGCCCGGAGAAGCTGAAATCATAGGGAGAATTTTCCACCTTGGGTGTGGGGAATTTATAGGCTGAGGCATTTCCGTTCACAGCCATTTTATCCATATTGAGTCCGCCGGGGTAAGGTATACCCATGGTACGGGCGGCTTTATCAAGAGCCTCGCCTGCCGCATCGTCTCTTGTTCTGCCCGTTATCTTAAAGTCGGTATAATCCTTAACCTCAACCATTGCCGTGTTGCCGCCGCTGACAACAAGGCAGAAAAAAGGCGGTTTAAGCTCCTGATGAGTTATATAGTTTGCCGCTATGTGTGAGCGCAGATGATGCACCGGAATAAGGGGCAGATTTCTGCTGTAGGCAAGTCCCTTTGCGTAATTAACGCCGACAAGAAGCGCACCGATAAGCCCGGGGGCATAGGTCACGGCAACGGCATCAATATTATCAAGGGTGAGCCCCGCATCGCTGAGCGCCTTATCCACAACGGCACTGATTGCCTCTGCATGACGTCTTGACGCTATCTCGGGCACAACACCGCCGTAAATTTTATGCTCCTCAACCTGTGAAGCAACAACATTTGAAAGCACCCTTCTGCCGTCCTCCACAACGGCGGCGGCAGTTTCGTCACAGGAGGATTCTATTGCTAAAATTTTCATTCTGATCACCTTAATTCTTTTGTCATAATAAGTCCGTTTTCCGTAGGATGAGAATAGAAATTCTTTCTCTCGCCGACGGCATTGAAGCCGGCTTTTTCATAAAGTGCAATCGCACTGCCGTTACTCACCCTGACCTCTAAGGATATAAAAGAGCAATTCTCCTTTTCCGCCTGCTTAACACAGTATCTCACAAGCCTTTCCCCTATACCCCTTCGGCGGTGCAAGTCAGAAACAGCCACATTTGCTATGTAACATTCATCAAGCACGATATGCATACCCATATATCCCAACACACTGCCAAAGCAGGTGAATACATAAAATCTTGCATTTTCATTTGTAAGCTCCGCTTTCAGACCCTCCTCACTCCAGGGGTCGCTGAAGCATTGTCTTTCAATTTCGGCAACGGCAGAAATATGCTCTTCGGTCATGGGCAGAATTTCCGTCTGCTCCTCTGTAAGCCCTTCAAGAGCACCGTTTATTTCAAGTGCGCATTTTTCATATTCCTCTTCACCTTTCCCGTAGGGGTCGGGAATGTCAAACACCCTGAGCTTTTCCGAGGGCACACAGGCGGACAGTACCCTCCCGTGCTCCTTTGTCATGGCAACAAACAAATCGTACTCCTGAGCCATATAAGGACTGAAGCATCTCGCTCTGTGTGAGGAAATATCAACTCCCATTTTTTTCATTGCCTTCACGCTGTTTTCCGACACACAGTCCCCCGTGAAGGCGCCGATTCCCGCACTTTCACATGTTACACACAGCTTCAGCTCCTCAGCCTTTTTATTCATCAGTCCCTGAGCCATGGGACTTCTGCAGGTGTTCCCCGTACAAACAAATAAAATTTTCATCTTAATTACCTTTTTCTTTTTACTGTTATATATAGTAAAGCTTTTTTTGAAAAAAGTAAACATTATTTTTGATTTTGCTTGAATTCTTCGCCCTGATTTTTCAATATTTTCAATTATTATTCCAAATCAGAAATATATATCCCTCAAATATGATGTATAATTAGTTATCCATATTTTAGGAGGTAACAATTATGAAAAAGATTACAGCAATTATTCTTTCAGTTCTTTGCCTTTTCTCCTGCCTCGGTATAACAAGCTTTGCCGCCACCGATAACATTGTGGGCGACATCATCGGGGATTTCATCGGCGTAACCGAGGAAGAGGACATCAGCGATCAGATGATGTACGGCATTCATTACGAAATGCAGCCCCTTACACCCGTTAAGCTTATGTATAAGCCCAGTCCCACAATCACCTTCAAGGCTCCCACAACAGCAAAGGTGACAAGAGACACTCCCCTTTCCGCTGACTACGAGTTCGTTTGCTGGAAGCATTCCGAAACCGGTAAGCTTTACTATCCCGGTGACACAATCGAGGTAACAGGCGTTGTTACACTTTATGCCGTGTTTGAGGAAAAGACCGACAATTATCCCTCATTTATCAGATATATCATCACAGGTCTTGAAACTCTCAACCGTCTGTTTAAAAAGTTCCTCGGCATTACCGATGCCCTTGAGGAAAACGATAAGGAATACTACGAACCCACAACAACAATCGCATAACAGACTGTTGATAAAGTCACAAGAGCAGCAATGCCTTGTCAACAAAAATAGAAAAGACTGTAAATTTAATTATTCAAAGACAAAGAAAATGGTCGGGACATCGAATCCCGACCATTTTTGGCATTTCTTCCTTTTTAGCAACCGCAATTATCGTGGCAACCGCAGCCGTTATTGCCGCCGAATACATTGCCTTCACCGCCACAGCACATGGATAAGATTAAAAGAATGATGATCCATGAGCAGGCATTACCGCCGAATAAACCGTTATTGCAAGCCATTGTCTTACCTCCTTTCCTCTTTCATCATCATTATACGTTAAAGCTGAAAGTGTGTTACTGTTTTTGAATAGACAAATTAAAAGCAGCGTAAAATTAAAGGGAAAGGAAGATTCATTATGTCAATGCCCTCTAACCCTTTTTTAAACGGCTTTGACCTTCGGGAAGGCTCAGGCCTTGAAGGTCAGACCTTCACCGACCTTGAAAGGTCAAAAAGCGCAGAGCACGAAAACAGACTGCAACACGGACAATTTTTTCAAAATTCTGAGAAAAACGGAGAAAATTAAAGCTATTTTAAAAAATCAGCCCTTTATTTTACTGTTTTGACCTTTTTTGACCTTTGAAAAATCTCTGAGTGAGACTATAATAAAATCATAGGTCAAAGATAGTCAAAGTCAAAACGAAAGGAAGTGACGCTTTGAATCTGTCAAATACAATAGCCCGGATGATAACGGAAATGCTTGAGGACAAATCCGAAATTGAGATTCAGAGAAACACTCTCGCACAGAATCTCGGCTGTGTACCCAGTCAGATAAACTATGTTCTCTCATCAAGGTTTACCCCTGAAAGAGGCTTTATAGTTGAAAGCAAAAGAGGCGGTGGCGGCTGCATCAGAATCGTGCGTATAAGCTATGACAAGGATACGCTCCTGATGAGGGTCATAAATTCAGTCGGAAACGAACTGAGCGAGAGCTCTGTAAAAAGCCATATTGCCAACCTTATTTATCATGAGCTGATAACACAGCAGCAGGCTGCTCTCATTCTTTCCGCCTGTTCGGACGGCCATTTCAGAATGCTCCCCTCTTCCGTAAGAGATGTTATCAGAGCCTCAATTTTTAAACAAATGCTCCTGATTCTTATGCAGGAATAAACAAAAATTCACAGTCACAAAAATAACTTTCGGATAACGAATTTATGAATATGGAAATATAATTCCGAATTCCTAATTCCGAATTCCGAATTTACCGGAGGTATTACTATGTTATGTCAAAACTGTAAGAAAAAAGATGCAACAACTCATATCAAGCGTGTTATAAACGGTGAAGCCACGGAAAGCCACCTTTGCCTTAGCTGTGCTCAAAACCTCGGCGTGGGAAATTTCTTTGATGACTTCTCACTTAATCTGCCCGATATCTTCTCAGGCTTTTTCGGCGACAGTGCCTTTGCCCTTGGCGAAAGCAGACTTGACCGCTGTGAAAAATGCGGCTGCTGCTTTGACGATATTGTGAAAAGCGGTTCTGTAGGCTGCGCTCACTGCTATGAAAAATTCCGTCAGAAGCTTCTGCCCTCTATTCAGAGAATACACGGCAAGGCAAATCACGCAGGCAAGGTACCTGTAAAAAGCGGTGAAAAGGTCACCGTGAGGGAAAAAACCGCAGAAGAAAAAATCGCAGATCTTCAAAAGGATATGGATAAGGCCGTTTCCGAGCAGAATTTTGAAAAGGCGGCAATAATAAGAGACGAAATAAAAAAGCTGAAGGGAGAAAACTGATATGGCATGGTATAAAAGCACAGGTAATGAAAGCGGAATAGTGCTCAGCACAAGAGTACGCCTTGCAAGAAACTCAGAGGATTTTTCCTTCCCCGTGAGGCTTGATATAAAAGAAAAGGAGCAGGTATGCTCACTTGTTAAGGATGCTCTCAGCGATTACACCGAGGATAAGCTTAGCTTTATCGAAATGGCATCGCTCACACCCTCGCAGGCTGTTTCTCTGGCAGAAAAGCATCTTATCAGCCCTGAATTTGCCTATGAAACCGCAGGCAGAGCCCTTCTCCTTTCGGAAAATGAGGATATCAGCATTATGCTTTGCGAAGAGGACCATATCAGAATTCAGGTCATTTTCCCCGGTCTTGACCTGGAAAGCGCCTATGAAAAAGCAGATAAAATCGACAGTATTCTTGAAAGCAGGCTCAACTACGCCTTTAACGAGCGTATCGGTTATCTCACGCAGTGCCCCACAAACTTAGGCACGGGTATGCGTGCTTCGGTTATGCTTCATCTTCCCGCTTTGACAAAGAAGGGGGCTATGCGCCGCCTTTCAACCACCGTTGCAAAGCTTGGCCTTACTCTGAGAGGTACCTTCGGCGAAGGAAGCGAGGGAGTGGGAAGCATATATCAGCTCAGCAATCAGGTTACCCTCGGCATAAGTGAAAGCGCCGCATTGCAGAATCTCTCGTCCATTGCAATGCAGATAGTTACGCAGGAAAAGCAGGCCCGTGCTCTTCTTGTCAAGGACGAGGATTTCATAGACAAAATATACCGTTCCTGGGGTATTCTGCGCTCAGCCTATAAGCTTACCTCACAGGAACTGACCAATCTTATCTCCTATGTTACCGTAGGTGCCTGCGAAGGCATTATTGACGTACCTACCGACAAGCTTATTGCTGCGGTAATAGAGCTTCAGCCCGCATCGCTGAATGTTGCCGAGGGACAAAAGCTCTCACAAAGTCAGCGTGACATCCTGAGGGCTCAGAAGGTAAGAGAGCTTCTTAACTGAGAAAAACGGGCATCCTGTGATGTCCGTTTTTATTTTTTGAAAGTGAGGTAACTATTAATGTATAAATTCACAGGCTTTACGGAAAAGGCAAACAGAGCTCTCAACTCCGCAGTTGAGGTTGCCGAAAATCTCGGTCACACCTATATCGGCAGTGAGCACCTGCTTGCAGGCCTTGTCAGAGAGGATAACGGAGTTGCAACCGCCGTTCTTTTATCAAAAGGAATAAACATTCAGCTCGTTGAAAAAGCAATAAGGCAGAATATCGGAGCAGGTATTCCCACAGTGCTCACCCCCAACGATTTCACTCCCAGGGCAAAGCATATAATTGAGCTTTCGGTTTCAATAGCAAGAAACGAGGGTGTAGGCTATGTGGGGACGGAGCATATTTTAAAGGCAATGCTTCAGGAAGAGGACTGCTGCGGTACTGCTCTTATAGGCGAATTCGGAGCTTCTCCCTCTCTTTTATATGAGGAGCTCAATTCACCCTCAAAGGGCGGCTCCTACGGCCATGCGCCAATGCCCAAAAGAGGGAAAAACACTAAAAGCTCCACACCCAATCTTGATAAGTACGGTCACGACCTTACAGCGAAGGCAGCTGTCAATGAAATTGACCCGGTTATAGGCAGGCAGGAGGAGATTGAGCGTGTTATTCAGATTCTTTTAAGGCGAAGTAAAAACAATCCCTGCCTCATAGGTGAGCCGGGGGTGGGCAAAACCGCCATCGCTGAGGGACTTGCGCTCAAAATTGCTCAGAATGAGGTGCCCGAGCTTCTTAAAAACAAGAGAATCATCTGTCTTGATCTTACGAGCATGGTCGCAGGCACCAAGTACCGCGGCGATTTCGAGGAAAGAATCAAGGCATGCATTGAAGAGGTAATAAAAAACAAGGATATCATTCTCTTTATCGATGAGGTACACAACCTTATCGGCACCGGCTCGGCAGAGGGCGCCGTTGATGCAGCTAATATTCTCAAGCCCTCTCTTGCAAGAAGTGAGCTTCAGCTCATAGGCGCCACCACCCTTGAGGAATACAGGCGCTATATCGAAAAGGACTCCGCACTTGAGCGCCGCTTCCAGCCCGTCAAGGTCGGTGAGCCCACTCAGGAGGAAGCCGTAAAAATCCTTTTCGGACTCCGTGACAGATACGAAGCTCATCACAAGGTAAAAATCACCGACGAAGCCATAAAAAGCGCCGTCAGTCTTTCCTCAAGATATATCAGCGACAGATTCCTGCCCGACAAAGCTATCGACCTTATTGACGAAGCCGCATCAAAGGTGAGACTTCGCTCCTATACCGTACCGCCTGAAATCAGGGAGCTCGAAGCAGAGCTTAAAGAGGTAAACGAGGAAAAGGCGGCAGCAGTCAACGCTCAGGATTTTGAAGCCGCCGCTTCCTTAAGAGATAAGGAAAAGGAGCTTATGAGCAAAATCACCGTTTCACGCTCAGACTGGAAGGAGGCTTCCTCTGCAACAAGCGGTGAGGTCACTGCCACCGAGGTTGCTCAGATAATATCCGGCTGGACAGGTATTCCCCTTTCGGAAATATCCAAAGAGGAAAGTCAGCGACTTCTCGATATGGAAAAAATACTGCACGAGAGAATTATCGGTCAGCATAAGGCAGTCTCTGCCGTTGCAAAAGCTATAAGGCGCACAAGAAGCGGCCTTAAGGACCCGAAAAGACCTATGGGCTCCTTTATCTTTCTCGGGCCCACGGGTGTGGGCAAAACAGAGCTTTGCAAGGCTCTCGGTGCCACAATTTTCGGTGATGAAAACGCTGTTATCCGCTTTGACATGAGCGAATTTATGGAAAAGCACAACGCCTCACGTCTTGTAGGTGCGCCTCCGGGATATGTTGGTCACGAGGACGGCGGTCAGCTCACGGAAAAGGTGCGCAGAAAGCCCTACAGTGTAGTTCTTTTTGACGAAATAGAAAAGGCTCATCCCGATGTTTTCAATATGCTGCTTCAGATTCTCGACGACGGACTTTTAACCGACGGTCAGGGCAGAAAGGTTGATTTTAAAAATACCGTTATTATTATGACATCGAATCTGGGAGCAAAGCTCATTGCCAGCGAGGGCAAATCAATAGGCTTCACCGACGGCGGCACTCTGAGCGAAACAAGAATCGAAAACGCTGTTATGGGTGAGCTGAAAAAGACCTTCCGCCCTGAATTTTTAAACAGAGTTGACGAAATCATCGTTTTCAACCAGCTCAAGAAAGAGGAAATCAGAGAAATTGCCAAAAAGATGCTTTCCGTCTTAAAGGAAAAGCTTTCGGCAATGGAAATCGAAATGGAGTTCACCGAAGCTCTTGTTTCCTTCGTTGCCGATGAGGGCTTTGACCCGATCTACGGCGCAAGACCCCTCAGAAGAGCCATTCAGTCAAAGGTTGAGGATGTTCTTTCACAAAAGCTCCTTGAGGGTGAGCTCAGGAAGGGTGAAGGCTATATCTGCGATTTTGCAGACGGTGCGGTGACAGTAGTAAGTAGCAAGTAGTAAGTAGCAAGGGCGGGAAAACCGAGCGATAAAGGGTAACTCCCGCCCACCAAATACACACCGTAGGGGCCGCCATTGGCGGTCCGTTTTTATTACAAAATATACCTAACGGCAAAGCTC
>JAZSPQ010000026.1:0-7547 GCA_045537485.1 Acutalibacteraceae bacterium
AGAACGTCTTGGCATAATAAAAAGAGGCGGACGTGTTGTTCAGCCGTGGGTTTTAGGAAATCGTCCAAAGGACCACAAGGCAACGCTTAAATTTACGTTCAAGAGTGAAATAGATTATGATGGCGCAGTTCTTGCTCTTGAGGATGCTGATGTTGCAGATGTAATCTTTAATGGTGAAAAAGTTACTCAACGAGAGGAAGGCTTCTATGTCGATATTTCAATCGGCAAAATGAAGCTCGGCAATATCGTAAAGGGTGAGAATATACTTGAAATCACTCTTCCCTTCGGTGAAACTGCAGGTCTTGAAAATGTGTTTGTTCTCGGTGATTTCGGTGTAAGAGTAGCGGGCTCTGTTGCAGTTGTTACTGAGCTTCCCGAAAAAATAGCATTTGGTTCTTTGCTTAATCAGGGCATTCCATTCTATTCAGGTGCAGTTACATATAAAATCAAGACAAAAACTGAAAATGGTAGTCTTACAGTTACTACAAGTGACTATATGGGTGCACTTATTGAAGTAAGTGTTGACGGTGAAATCAAGGGTAATATTATTTATCCTCCGTATACCCTTGAAATCGGTGGCCTTGTCGACGGAGAGCATGAAGTCGGAATCAAGCTTTATACTCATCGTTACAATTCTTTCGGTCCCATTCATCTTGTAAATGTCAATGAAAAATGGCACGGGCCGGGCGTGTGGAGAAGCGAAGGAATAAACTGGAGTTACGAGTATGTGCTAAGGACAACCGGTATTCTCAAAGCCCCGAGTTTTAAATAAAATAGAAGAATTAATTGATTTTATTGCAAATATATGCTAAAATCGTATTAAATTATTTCAGGAGATGATATGATGTTTAAAAACAAGAAAGCTTCTTCTGCGGCCGCTCCGCAGAATGCATTATCAGGAAATGAGGGTAAGTATGTATCTAAATTTGAGTATGTGTGTATTATGCTTGCCAGAATCGGCGGTATGTTCGGCACAACACTTACAGGTACTCTTGCTGCAGCCTTTCTGCACGAGCTTTATTTCGGTCCTGTTGGTGTAACCTCAGATGAAATTGCTGATATTAATGCCGTACAGACAACTCTTACATGGATACTCGGTCTTATTGCTCCCTCGTTAGCAGGTATAGTTGTTCAGAAGTGGAAAACCCGTTGGGGCAGATACCGTCAGTGGTATCTTATCTGTCTTATTCCCTTGTTTGCTCTTACCGCTTTATACTTCTATGTTCCTGAGGGCTGGACAGTTCAGCAGATGACCTTATTCCGTTACATAATTGCTTGTAGCCAGACATTCATAAATGCCTTCAACAACTGCGGTCAGTTTGTTGCTCAGGTTATATCCCCCAATCCCAAGGAAAAGAAAACAGTTGCTACTATCTGGCAGTTATCATATTATATCGGATACGGCGGAGCATATATTGCAACCTTCGTTTACGGTATTTTCAGCGACGACAAGAACAAGATGTATATGACCCTTGCACTTGTTGCTGCTATCGTTACAGCCTTCGGTAACCTTATGTGTGCATTGTTCTGTAAGGAGCGTATTGAAATTCCTTCCAAGCCCAAGGTTAAGGTTTCCAAAGCACTTTTCTCACTTTTCAAATACAGAAATTACCGCGCCTTCCAGTATATGCAGTGGGTAAACGCTTTTGCTATGCTCGGCAAAATGTCAACCTTCCTTGCAGCAATAACAGTAGGTTCATCAAAGAACCTCCTTCTTACACTTCCCACCGCTGTGGGTACTGTTGTGGGTAATCTTATCTGTACAAAGCTTTCAAAGAAGCATGAGCCGACAAAGCTTCTCAAATTCTGCGGTATCTATTCACCGGTTGCAGCAGGTATACTTTTCGGTATCTGCTTTGTTGAAGCAAAAATGGGCATCAGATTCTTCGAGGGCTGGAACAGTATATTCTTCTATGTGTTCTATTTCATTTTCGGTATCGGCATCGGTATTCAGGAGCTTTCAAAATCTCACTTTGATGTTGAGTTCTATGATTATCTTGAATGGCAGTGCGGCGAAAGAATGGAAGCTATCCAGGGTATTGTTCCCGGTTGGGTCAACTCAGTGTGCAACTACATAAAGGACGTTTCAATCCCCTATATGATTGCATGGGCAGGCTATCTTTCATCATCAGAGGGCGACCTTGTTAAAACAATGCAGGCTCAGCCCACTTACCTTGACACCTGTCTCAAGCTTCTCGCATTCCTTCTCTTCGGTTATACCCTTGCAAATGTTCTCAAGGCCCTTATTCTTAAGTTCTTCTACAATATTGAAGGTGAAAAGAAAGAGCAGATGTACCGTGAGCTTGAAGTAATCAGAGCAGAGCGCCATAAGGAAAATGAATCAATCAGACAGACAAAGGAAGCCATTGGCGAATAATAAAACTAACTGTTGAGAAAAAATATGTTTATGAAAATTACATCTGAAAGCACACTCTCAGAGGTGCTTAACAATCCCGTCGGTTACGATATTGCCCAAAAGGTAGTTTACCGCAAAAACATAGCTGCCGACATTCTCTCGGATGCGGCATTATGCCAAAAGACCTTAGGTGAGCTTCTCACTGATAAAGTCACAGACGAATCGATGAAATATCTTCTTGATATTCTCAACGGTAATCCTGAAAAGGTTATATCAAAAAGTGAAACAGCCCCCGAATGGTGGAAGGAAGCTGTTATCTATCAGATTTATCCCCGTTCATTTATGGATTCAGACGGTGACGGAATCGGTGATTTGCAAGGCATAATCTCAAAGCTCGACTATCTTAAGGAGTTGGGTGTTGACGTACTGTGGCTCAGCCCCATTTACGATTCACCCAATGATGATATGGGCTATGACATCCGTGACTATGAGAAAATTATGACCGAATTCGGCACAATGGATGATTTTGATGAGATGCTCTCTGAAATCCATAAGCGTGGAATGAAGCTGATTATGGATCTCGTTGTAAATCATACCTCCGATGAACACGAATGGTTCAAAAAGGCTCTTGCAGGTGACGAGAAATATAAGGATTATTATTTCTTCCGTAAAGGCAAGGGTGACGGAATCCCTCCTAATAACTGGACATCGTTTTTCTCGGGCTCTGCGTGGAATTATTATCCTGAGCTTGACGAGTGGGCACTGCATCTTTTCTCCTCAAAGCAGATGGATCTTAACTGGGATAACCCTGAACTGAGAAAAGAAGTTTACGATATGGTTTCGTGGTGGCTCAAAAAAGGTGTTGACGGCTTCAGAATGGATGTTATAACCCTTATTTCAAAAACTCCCGGACTTCCCGATGGTGACCCGACTGTTGCCGAGATTTTCGGCTGCGGTGCAGAGCATTATTCATGGGGACCGAGGCTTCACGAATATCTCAGTGAGCTTAATGAAAAGACCTTCAAAAAATTCCCCGGCTCTTTCTGTGTTGCAGAGCCCTGCAGCACGGGTATTGAAATGGTAAAGCTCATTTCCGACGAATCCCGTGAAGAAGTCCGTCAGGCATTCCTTTTTGACCATATTGAAAATCCGGGCAAATCCAAATATCAGGATTATAAATACAACCTTAAATATTTAAAGGAAGCCTTTATAGATTATCAATTCTCTCTTTGTGGTTCATCCTGGCCATCATTGGTTATCGAAAATCATGATAATCCGCGAATGGTGTCAAAGGTAAATCCCGACCCAAAATTCAGAAAGCCTCTTTCAAAGCTTCTCGGCACAATGGTTTTGACAGGTCGGGGAACACCCTATATTTATCAGGGTGAAGAATTAGGAATGATGAACTGCGATTTCAAGGATATGAGTGAAATCCGTGATGTTGAGGCTGTAAACAGATACAACGAAAACATTGAAATGGGCAGAAGCCCTGAGGATGTTTTTGCAGAAATTCTTGCAGGCGGAAGAGACAACGCGAGAACTCCCGTCCCTTGGGATGACAGTGAAAATGCAGGCTTCACGACGGGTATGCCTTGGCTTCGTGTCAATGGTGACTATAAAGAGTGCAATGTAAAAGCTCAGCTTCAGGATGAAACGAGTCCGTTTCACTATTACAGAAGGCTTATGGAGCTTCGCAAGAAAAACAAATCGACTTTGGTTTACGGTGATTTCAGACCTCTTGAAACAAATGAAGAAACCTATTGTTTTTACAGAGAGTCAGACGAAGGAAAGTTCTATATTGAAATGAACCTTACAGAAAACGAAATTGACAGACCAAAATATGCCGAAGGTGAGTGTGCGCTTTCAAATTATTCCGTTTCTTCAGATAAGCTTCGTGCTTATGAAGTAAATATTTACAGAATGAAATCTGCTGAATAAGGAGATGTTATAATGTCAAAAGCAAAAAAAATTCTTATCATTTTTGCGGTGTTGATTGCCCTCTTTGCGGCATCAATAATCTATTTTGAAATGGACCCTGAAAACACAAATATTGATTTCAGCCCTGCAAATGCTCAGAATGAAACCGATAAAACAATAAGATTCGATGAAAACGGTAAGCTTAAAATATTACATATTGCTGATACTCATCTTAATTATGACAAGCATTTTGATGCATCGGTATGGGTAATTGCAGAAGCCTGCGATGTGGAAAAGCCTGACCTTGTTGTGCTCACAGGCGATAATACACATCCTAACGAGGACCCCGAAAAGACAAAGGAACTTATCAATGCTCTTATGAATATCTTTGAGTCAAGAAAGATTCCCGTTGCCGTAACCTTCGGTAATCACGATGCAGAGAAGGGTCCCATGACAAGAAAAGATATTATGGAATATTACAAGACCTTCTCTTGTGTAATATCTGCCGATGACAGTACGGATTTCAAAAACTGCGCTACGTTCAATATTCCCGTGCTTGCTTCCGACAGTGACAAAACCAAGTTTAATCTCTGGGTGTTTGACTCAGGAGATTATGACGAAGATGAGCCCAGACATTATGACCGAGTACGCACAGAGCAGATTAAATGGTACAAAGAAACAGCAGCAAAGCTCAAGGAAGAAAACGGCGGTGAAACCGTTAACTCTGTTGTCTTCCAGCATATAATTGTACCCGAAATCTATGATGTTCTTAAAAAGGTAGATTCAAAGAAGCCTTATGCACTCCCGCACATTTATAATGAAGGCGAATATTATATGTTTGATCCCGAGCAGGTCAATTACGGCAAGCTTAACGAAAAGCCCTGTCCCGGTTATTACAACGACGGTCAGTTTGACGCTCTTGTTGAAACGGGTGATGTACTGGCAATGTTTACGGGCCACGACCACACAAATGCCTTCGGTGTAAGAAATCAGAATATTGATATTTACACCTCTCCTATGACCCGTTATAAGGGACTTGCTTATACAACTCAGTACGGTTACCGTGTAGTTGAAATTGACGAAAAGGATACCTCAAAATACATAACAAGAGTTGAGCGCCTTTATGATGTCTTTGACTTTGATTACATAAAAACTGCAAAGGATAACGGTGATAAGTATTCATGGAGAATTGCATTCGAGCTTGCAGTTAAGGGCAAGGCTCAGGAAATCTGTATGAAGATCTGGCATTCAGTGATAGAATTCTTTACAGGCAGAACAATTGTATATCCGGACTAAAGCAAACAAAAAACTGCAACGTTATTTGAAAAAAGTGAACATACTGATACAATATTGTACGATGTAAGAGTAAAATATAAGGCAAGGTCTCAGCTTTGACCTTGCCTTACATTCTTAATAAAGGTCAGATTAAAGTGAATAAAGGAATACAGTAAAGAAGCCATTTTTTAATATGAGGTAAAAAACAATGATCAATATCACCAAAAACACTATTGTAATCGGTCTTGAAAAACCGCTTAAAGTTTTACATATTACAGATTCACATCTGCCCTTTTACTGTGAAACAGACTCTGAGGCTATGATAAATCAAGGCAAAAAGCGTGATGAAAAAAGCAGTGTGCAAAATCTTAAAGAACTGATGGAATACGGTGAAAAAAACTGTGATATTATTGTTCATACCGGAGACCTTATTGATTTTATTTCAAAACCCTGTGTGGAATTTGCAAAAGAATATCTGAAAAACGAAAAGGTTCTGTTTATAGCAGGCAATCACGAGTATGCCAAATACGACGGCAAAAAGGAAGATATGGCGTATCGTCTTAACAGTTTGGGAGAAATCGGTGGATATCCTGTAAACATATTCTTTAATTCCCATATCGTCGGTGGTGTTAATTTTGTCGGCATAGACGATGCTTATCATCAGGTTGAGTATGAACAGCTTGAAATGCTTAAAGCGGAAGTAAAGAAAAGTTATCCCGTTATTCTTTTTATACACGCCCCTTTATATGAAAAGGAGCTTTACAAAAAAAGCTATGAATTCTGGAACGGTGAAAACTATCTTCTCGGCGTTGATACCTTACTTCATCCCGAAGTTATCGGAGATGAGACAGAGCCGACAGAAGCTTCAAAAGCTTTTTACGAGTATGTTATCAGCGAGCCGCAGATTAAAGCCGTTCTTACGGGACATCTGCATTTTGGCTTTGAAAGCAGACTGTCCGGTGGCACAATACAGTATGTAACAAACCGTGGTGACAGAGGTAACGCAAGAGAGATAACAGTAATATAAAGAGGAAGTTACTTCAATTCTGAACTTGATAACTTCCAATTTGTTGATATTTTAACAACGGTTCTAAAGTGATGCGGGACACCCGTCCTCGATTGTAATTTCAGATTATATGTGATATAATCATTTCGACAAATAAGAATTTGTAGGTGAGATAATGATTATTTTAATTACAGGAGCATCGCATACAGGCAAAACTGCACTTGCTCAAAAATTGCTCGAAAAATATAAATATCCATACCAAGTCGGATCGTAGCCATGTCGTTCTGTGAGCCAAGGAGTTGAAAGGCAGAGTTGTCTTCCTAAGACCGCTTGGCCTCCGACTTGGGGTATTTATATTTTTCAAGCAGTTTTTGAGCAAGTGCAGTTTTGCCCGTATGCGATGCTCCGGTAATTAAAACAATCATTATCTCACCTACAAATTCTAGATTTTCGGTGAGTTTATTATACCATATTTTTCATCTTAAGTCAACCGTTTGGCACCGTGGCGTGTGCTTCTCCCCTACAAGTAGGCGTCGCTTCGCGAAAAAGAAATGCAGGACGCTATTTGTCCTGCTTCAATTTATTTTCTATTGTAATGCACGATGCAGTAAGCATTCTTTTAATTCTTCCGCAAAGATTGCGATGTGATTTGAACGTCACTTCGTCTATCGCTCCCGATGCGAAAATAAGCTTGAGCCAAGACTCTGTTTCGGCACATTCCTTGCGAGCGATTTCAAGCTTAGAATGCATATCCGCAAGACTTTGAGGATATTGCGCCTCGGTGATATTGGCGAATACGCTTGACGAAGATTTTTTAATTTGAAAAACGCTGTTGGAGTCAACCTTGTATTCGGCGCACATTTTAGCAAGTTTGACCGCCAATTCTTCGCTATATTCTAAAAGTAAGTTGCGTTTTGCCATCGTTCTTCCCCCTCGTCATAAATCATTCCGCAGGAATGCATGGAAAGTCGGATCGTAGCCATGTCGTTCTGT
>JAZSPQ010000007.1:0-24507 GCA_045537485.1 Acutalibacteraceae bacterium
TTGTGTCCTGTCAGCTCTTTGCCTTCAATACGCTGAATATTGAAAAGGAAAATATCCAGCTTTCTTTTAGCCGTTATTTTCGGATCCTTTTGTCTCAGAGAGCCTGCGGCTGCATTGCGGGGATTTTTAAACACCTTTTCACCATTCAGCTCCTGCTCTTCAACAAGGCTCAGAAAAACCTCACGGGGCATATACACCTCGCCTCTGACTTCGAGAAGCGGCAAATCCGTATCAATTTTCAAGGGTATTGCTCTTACGGTGCGCAGATTGGCACTCACATCCTCGCCGATTCTGCCGTCGCCTCTTGTTGAGCCTCTGACAAATAATCCATTTTCATATTCAAGAGAAACTGAAAGTCCGTCAATTTTAGGCTCAACGATGTATTTAACACTGCCGACTGCATTTCTGACTCTCTGGTCAAAGGCGTAAACATCGTCAAGACTGAAGGCATCCTGTAAGCTTTCCATAGGTACGGTATGCTCAACTGGAGTGAACTGACCGTCAGCCTTGCCGCCCACACGGTGGGTAGGGGAATCAGCAGTTAAAAGCTGAGGATATTTTTCTTCGATATCAATAAGCTCATGCATAAGCCTGTCATATTCAAAATCCTCAATTTCAGGCTCATCCATATCATAATATCTCTTGTTGTGATAGTTGATTATTTCGCGAAGCTCAATGCTTCTTGATTTTGCATTTTCAAAAGCTGTCATAAAACCACTCCTTAAAGTGTACCGTTCAAAAACTCTTCTTTAAACCAAATATCGTTTAAGGTGAACTCTTTGCCGTTGAGATATTCAAGCTCACCTGCGTCGGTAGTAAAATCAAAAACAAGCTTATATGAGCAGAGGCATTGCTTTTTATATCCGAGCTTTTTGTTAAGCTCATTTGTTCCGTACTTTCCGTCGCCTAAAAGAGGATGACCTATTGAAGCCATATGTGCTCTTATCTGGTGTGTTCTTCCTGTTAAAAGATCAATTTCGAGAAGACTGAGTCCGTCTTTGAAGCCCAAAACCTTATACTTTGTTTTGATGTATTTGCTTTCATCACTGCTCTTTTTTGAGACGAAAACCTTGTTTTTGTTTTCGTCTTTAACAAGGTATCCCTCAAGGATATCATTTTCTTTTTGCGGCTTCCCGTGAACAATGCAAAGGTAAAGCTTGTGAAGCTCTCTGTCCTTCATCTTCTGGTTGAGAATACGCAGTGCTTCTGCGGTTTTTGCGCAGATAACTATGCCGCTTGTGTTTCTGTCGATACGGTTGACCAGCGCAGGCGTGAAGGAGCTTTCTTCATCAGGCTGCCATTCCTTCTTTTCATAAAGATATCTCTTTACTCTGCCGATAAGAGTGTCGATGAACTCTCTGTCATCAGGATGTGAGAGCACACCTGTCTTTTTATTAAGCAGGATGATGTTTTCGTCCTCATAAACAATATCAAGACTTTTTGAGGCCTTCATAAAATCGTATACTGTTTCTTTTTGTATAAAGAACTCATCATTTATATACATATCCACAACATCGCCGACATTCAGTCGGGTGGAAATTTCCGACCTTTTGCCGTTAACCTTAATACGCTTAATGCGGATATATTTATACATCAGCGCCTTAGGTAAATTCGGGAAGGATTTGGTCAGAAATTTATCAAGCCTCTGATTGCTGTCGTTTTTTTCTATAACAATACTTTTCAAAAATAAAACTTCCTTTTAAATTATTGTTACTATTGTAGCATAAATTCAAAAAAAGTGGAAGTGAAAACAAAAAAATATCTGTGTTTTGTGCTTTAATTTAACAATTCGATAAATTTTTATGTTAACCGACATACTTCATCACGATTTCTTATTTAAATTCTTGAAATGACGTTTGTTTTTTGTTATAATTAAAATGGAATTTTTTGAGGTATTAAAAGGTGGTTAGATAATGAGCTTATTCAAAAGGTTTGTTTCCGTGTTTTTGGTCTGTATGGTTATTCTTTCTGTTATGCCGATGAAAGACGTTATATTTACTGCTCTTGCTTCTGAAAATGAAGCGCAACAGACCAATGACAGTCAAAGCAATGTTATTGAATTAAAATACGGTGACAGATATTCTCTTGAACAGTTCGACGGCTGTGATATTGTCGACAGCGGCGTACCGACTTCTTATAAAGTAGGCTATGCAGTTGAAGAAAACACACCTGATGATTCGGTAATCAAGGTGCAGGACAATGTCCTTTATGCTGTGGGTATAGGTGAGGGTACTGTTAACCTTACCTGTGACGGTGAGGTATATACATACACGGTGAAGGTTGAAAAGGCACCTGTTTCCATGTTTTTGCTCATAGGTCAGAGTAATATGTGCGGATATGAAGGCAATGCTTCCAAATCTGTTGCGAATGAAAACGGACAGGTTTATTCGACCTACGGCGTATCGACCTATATGACTGAAGAAAATGCCGAACAGTTTGTTCCTTCGGCACTTGAGGGTGAATATTCCTTAGTCAATGTTAAGGGTACCTCCGATTGTCTTTCTTATCATCCCCTTAATTCTTTGACAGAAGAGGGGGACGGTAAAAAAGGGCTTGACGGAGCCTTGGCTTATCAGTGGAACAAAATGACCGGAGATAAGGTGTGGCTGGTTAATGCTGCTCACGGAGGCAGTTCAATTTTCGATTGGATAAAGGGTGCGGTTCAATATGATGAGGCTGTCAAGCTGTTCAAGGCGGCACAAAAGGTAATGGCAGCTGAAATTTCCGCAGGTCATTATGAACTGAAAAACTACGGATACTTCTGGCTTCAGGGCTGTACCGACGGCAGTAAGACTGCAGATGTTTATTATGAAAACTTCCTTTCTATGCATGATTCATTAAAAGAAGAGCTTGCCTGCGATTTTGACGGTGACGGAGAGAAAGAATCCTTTGAATTCTGTGATGTGATTTTGCCTCGTGCGGGTGTTCCTACTGCGAACAGTTACCCGTATAGAAGAGGTGAGTATACAGATACCACCGATAAAATATACTTTTCATCATTTCTTGATTTGGAAATGAGAGGCCCGAGAGTGGCTCAGTATTATCTTTGCAACAATCCCGATAATGATATAAATATGGTGTGTAACATCAGCGATTCCTGGGTATATTTGCCTGATGGTACTGACGGTGTAAAAGAATATTTTGAGAAAAACTACCCTTACGGAAGAGTCGACTATCCTGTTCAGCTTGAACAAGTAAATTCGTGGTATACTCCGACAACGCCTGAGGATATTCACCATAAAATTCACTATAATCAGATAGGCTACAATGAAATCGGAATTGAAGCGGCAAGAAATGCGGCTTATACACACGGCAGAGCTGAAAAGCCCGATGTACCCGTGTCGGTCAATTTTTATAACTGGACCGGATATCAGCAGGTTGATACCGTAGAAGCAAGCTTTGACAGAAAATCTGCCACACTGGTTGTGCCTGTTGTTTATCCTGTTTATGAGTCAAAATCTGTAACATATAAGCTTTCGGATGAAGAGCATATGGATTATGAATTATACGATCTGACAGCCGATATAGGATACGGTGAAGGGCTGACACTCACCGCTGTTGGTGTCGTTGAGAAAAAAACGGTTACATTGACCGGAACTGCTGTTGAAGAAACTCACCGCTTTACCAAATATATCTCAGATAATAATGCAAGCTGTTTAGAGGACGGCACAAAAACTGCCTTTTGCGACCTCGGATGCGGAGTCCGTGATACCGTGACTGATGAGGGCACAAGGCTTGAACACATTTTCAGCGATTATGAATACGACTATAACGAAACCTGCACAAAAGACGGCACAAAGACCGCTTTGTGCGCTTTGAATTGCGGTACGGCTCATTCCGTTGCGGTTGAAGGAACTGCAACAGGGCATTTATATGCTTCATATCATTTAGAACCTGCAACATATTCCGAAAATTCAGCGTTGGTGTCTAACTGTGAATTCTGTCAGCTCGAGAAAAAAGTTGAATATGAAAACACAAAGCTCAGTCTGGCAAAGCCCGGTTTCCTTATGGCAACCTCAACCAATAAAGCAGTAACTCTCACTTGGGAAGAGATACCTGATGCAACGGGATACCGGATTTTTCTTCGCAATAAAGAAACGGGAAAATGGGATATTGCAGTCAAAACCACGGGGAAACAGACAACTTACACAATCAGCGGTCTTAAGTCGGGTGAAAGCTATACCTATGCCGTCAGACCTTATATAAATGACGGAAAAATAATATGGTCACCGAGCTTTACCATGGCAACCGTCAAAACCGCAACAGCCTCAAGCAAAAAGGTGCAGGCAAAGAATTCAAATGTGAGTGAAGTGACTCTCACCTGGAGTAAAATCAAGGATGCATACGGCTACAGGGTGTATCAGTATAATACTCAGACGAAAAAGTGGAATACGGTAATAAAAACAACAAGAGCAGTATCCGCTACAATAAAGAATCTGGAGCCGGCTGAGAATTATATTTTTGCTGTAAGATACTATTCAAAGAGCGGGTCCGAGATTATATGGTCATCAGTTTCATCTATGATGAAAACAACAATAATTACAGCTCCTGCCGTGACGAAAAAGATCACATCTGCCGCTGAAGAAAACACCGTTACTCTTAATTGGAGCAAAGTCAATGGCGCCACGGGCTACAGAATTTACAGAAAAACATCAAGCGGCTGGAAGGCGATCAAAACAACAACCGCTACTTCCTATACGGTGAAAAAACTCGGTTCGGGTCAGAAATACACCTTTGCGGTAAAGGCATATACAAAGCTTGGTAACAGCACTGTATGGTCAAATAAATACGCAACACACACTGCACAAACATTACCCGCGAGCCCTTCAAAGCTGACAGCAGTTTCTTCAGCTGACAGTGTAACGCTGAGCTGGAATAAAGCAGGTGGCGAAACAGGCTACAGAGTATACATTTTCAACTATGAAACAGGGAAGTGGGAAACCGCAGTCAGGTCAACCGCAAAACGAACCGTAACGGTTGAAATACCCAAAAAAGGAAAAGGCTGTTTATTTGCCGTCAGGTCTTATGTCAAGACGGATGGTAAGATAATCTGGGCGACAACATATAAAAGCCTTAAGGTTACAGTGTAAAAGCCTCTGTTTGTTTTGTGATATTAAATTACATATAGGTTCTTGTCATTATTTACAGTCCGATGTGATTTCCTTATGGCAGTCACTCGGACTGTTTTTGTCAATTTTCACAAAAAATTTTTTCATATTACCAATAATATCAAGCTCAGAATACTTGATTTCTTTCATCCACAGTGATAAAATATTTAGGTATTATTTATTGCGTATGCAATATTGATAACTCAACTTATAAAGGGGTAATCTTTATGCAAAGAAAAACAGGCACAATTTCAAGAGGCATCCGTTGTCCCATCATCCGTGAAGGCGACGATCTTGCTAAAATAGTTTGTGACAGCGTTGTTGATGCGGCTGAATGTGACGGCTTCGAGCTCAGAGATAAGGATGTTGTTGCCGTAACGGAATCAATCCTTGCAAGAAGTCAGGGAAACTATGCTTCCACTGAAGCTATTGCAGCTGATGTTAAAGCAAAGCTTGGCGGTGAAACTGTTGGTGTTATATTCCCGATCCTTTCAAGAAACCGTTTTGCAATTTGTCTTAAGGGTATTGCAATGGGCTGTAAAAAGGTTGTGCTTATGCTCAGCTACCCCAGCGACGAGGTAGGTAACCATCTTCTCACATATGATCAGCTTGATGAAGCAGGTGTTAATCCCTACAGTGATGTTCTCACTCTAGAAAAGTACCGTGAGCTTTTCGGTGAAAACAAGCATGAGTTTACAGGCGTTGACTATGTTGACTACTATTCACAGATCATCACTGAAGCAGGTGCAGAGTGTGAGGTTGTGTTTGCAAATCAGGCCAAGGCTATTCTTGATTATACAGACTGTGTTCTTACCTGTGATATCCACACAAGAGCACGCACAAAGAGACTGCTTAAGGCTGCAGGTGCAAAAAATGTCTGCGGTATGGACGATATTCTCACTTCTTCTGTTAACGGAAGCGGCTTCAATGCGGATTTCGGCCTTCTCGGTTCAAACAAGTCAACTGAAGATATGATTAAGCTTTTCCCGAAGGATTGCAATGAATTTGTTAACAGAACTCAGCAGTATCTCATCGAAAAAACAGGCAAAAATATAGAGGTTATGGTTTACGGTGACGGTGCTTTCAAGGATCCTCAGGGTAAGATCTGGGAGCTTGCAGACCCTTGTGTTTCACCGGGCTATACAGCAGGTCTTGAGGGTACACCCAACGAGCTCAAGCTTAAGTACCTTGCAGATAATGATTTCAAGGATCTCAGCGGCGATGAGCTTAAGAAAGCAATCAGTGAAAGAATCAAGGAAAAAGGTGAAGAGAGTCTTGTAGGCAATATGGCATCACAGGGCACAACCCCCAGAAAGTTTACTGATCTTATCGGTTCACTTTGTGACCTTACAAGCGGTTCAGGCGATAAGGGCACTCCCGTCGTACTCGTACAGGGTTACTTTGATAACTACACCAACTGATAACATACAGCAGGTGACTTTTATAAAGCTGCCTGATAAAACAGTTTAATAATTTAAAATATATATCGGGAGGAATTTACTATGGATTCAAACAAAAGACCGGACAGCATGATCCGTATCACCACCAAAGAGCTTGCTGATGCATTTATTGCAGAGCAGGTGAAGGCAGTGCGTGAGCAGGTAGGCGACAAAAAGGTTCTCCTTGCGCTTTCAGGCGGTGTAGACTCATCTGTTGTTGCGGCACTTCTTATAAAGGCTATCGGCAAGCAGCTTGTCTGTGTGCATGTTAATCATGGTCTTATGCGCAAAGGTGAAAGCGAAAATGTTATCGAAGTTTTCGGTAAATCACTTGACGCAAATCTTGTTTATATTGATGCAACAGACCGTTTCCTTGATCTTCTTGCAGGTGTAAGTGATCCTGAAAGAAAGAGAAAGATAATCGGTGCAGAATTCATTAAAGTTTTTGACGAAGAAGCTGCAAAGCTTGACGGCATTTCTTTCCTTGCTCAAGGCACAATATATCCCGATATACTTGAAAGTGTGAAGCAGGCTGAAGGTAAAAAGGCTGTTAAATCGCATCACAATGTTGGCGGACTTCCCGAAGAAATGGAAATGGAGCTTGTTGAGCCTATTAAGCTTCTCTTTAAGGATGAAGTAAGAGTTGTTGGTGAGGCCCTCGGCCTTCCTCACGCAATGGTATACCGTCAGCCTTTCCCGGGCCCCGGTCTTGGCGTTAGATGTCTTGGTGCAATCACCCGTGACCGCCTTCACGCACTTCGTGAAGCAGATGCAATTCTCCGTGAGGAATTTGACCTGAACGGACTTGCAGAAAAGGTATGGCAGTATTTTGTTGTTGTTCCCGATATGAAGAGTGTTGGTGTTAAAGATGACAGCCGTTATGAAGGCTGGCCCGCAATCATCAGAGCGGTCAACACAAAGGATGCAATGACCGCAACAATCGAAGAAATACCCTATGTAATTCTTCACAAGATTACCGCTCGTATCACAAGCGAGGTTGAGGGCATCAACCGTGTACTTTATGATATCACACCGAAGCCGACAGGCACGATTGAGTGGGAATAATACCGAATGGCTTACAAGTGCCCGAAAACCCTTGGAAATAAAGGGCTTTCGGGCATTTATGCAATTTAGAAAAAGGTCATTGCAACACTTTTACAACACGCAATGTAAAAGTGCAAAGAGGAATAGTTGCAAGTGGCTTCTGAGTTAATAGGAGGTGTCGTATGGGAACTTGGAATACCAGTATCACAGGAAATGATACTGCAAAAGATTTATATATTGAATACTCTGCTGCCTTCTATAAGTTTGATGTGGAAGAAGCGTTAAAGCGGATTGATAGTTATATCAGGGCAGAAATGTTTGATGAATCAGACGAAGAAGAGTGGTGCAACTATATTTATTCGCTCGCTGATTTTATGTGGAAGAAAGGAATTTTGACGGATTCCATAAAGGATAAAGCCATAGAAATGATCGATAGCGGTTTTGGCTTGACTCTGTGGGCAGAGGCGGGTCAAAAAACTCTGGATTCTCGAAAAAAGAAGCTTGCCGAGTTCAAAGAAAGACTATTATCACCGCAGCCGCCAAAGAAGAAAATCAAGCCGAATGTACACACGGAACGGATTTTTGATGACGGAGATATCATTGCTGTTCAACTGCAAACATCTGGGAAACCATATACGGAACAAGAAGTAAAACGAATATCTGAAGAAGATTTTCATGCGTTTGATGGGAAATATGTGTTGATGCAATTGGTGGAGTGTTGCGCAAGTTGGACATCAAGCATAGTGCCGGAAGTTAAGGATTATTGGGCTTGCTTCCGCCTGTTTGATGGTGTTTATAACATTGTTCCGAATGATATAGATTTGCTATCATTAAAAGATGCACTGATACATCAAGGACAAAAGATAAGCTCTGTTTTTACTTGTGAGAGCAATATGTTTTATTTCAAGCGAAGAAATTATAAAGTGCTATGCAATCGAAAAGAATTACTCTCCGATTTAGATACAAATTCTAATAATTCAATTTTTTGGGGAATCAATAAGCCTTGGTCAAATCCCGATTCACAGATTGCGGCTGCTATGGGAAATCAAATTATATGCAAAGAGTTTTCGGGTACTACTGAACAAGTTGAGCATATCTGCAGATATGCCAATCGGTATGGAAGATTTGATTATAGTTTGTCCCGAGAAGAAAACGAAGCAAGATATATCACGGAAGAGAATATCATTGCAGAAAGAATCAACGAAGTCATTTCGAGCGGTGGAAAACTGTATAGTATATCATTTGGCAGAGAAATTGGAATCGTTACAGTACATAACGGACATATTGATAATCTATACATTGAGGGGCAGTATCAACGTAACGGATTTGGTACTTGTCTTCTTGAGCATGTGCTATCAATAGCTGGAAAACAAGCTTATATTGATGCCCCTGTGCAAAACAAGGAATTACTTCATATTTGCGATAAACTTGGGTTGGTAAAAACAAAACAAACTGAGCACACGGTTCGAATGGTGAAGCCGTAACTCCCAAGCCACTCGGCACCATCCCACAAGCGATTTTGCAACTTTTTCTGCAACAAAATTTTCGAGAAATGAAATAACGGGTGGAAAAATGGTCTCAAAATCGCCGTTTGGGATATATTTAGGGCACAAATAAGTCAAAGAAGAAACTCGAAAATGAGTGGGAATAAAATGAATAACACCCGAAAGCCTTGTAAAATCGAGGTTTTCGGGTTAATTTTATTTTATAAGCTTTTTCAGTGTAAGTTCATTTAGCATATACAGGCAGACGCAAAGTACCGTAAGCACAAACGGTGTGATAGCGAAGGTAGTAGCTGTAGCTACAAAGCCGAAAATCATCTGCATTGTAAAGCCTATAGCATAGGCACCGCCCATATGATAGCCGGTTATGTCTGCCGAATAGGTTGCACCGAATCTTTCGGGAATACTGTGCAGTACGCTCGGAAATATGGGACCGAAGCCTGTGCCGATAAGAAGCAAGCCTGCGAGTGAGACACTTCCTATGGGGAGGGCGAGTATAACTATACCGAAAAATGCCGCCAGAGTGCCGCCACGTATCATATTTTTGTCTGATACCTTCATTGATATAAAGCCTGAAATCATACGCCCGAACATAATACCTGCGTAATACAGAGAAACCCACTTAGCCGCAGCATCGGGGGAGATTGCAAACACATTTACAGCGTAGCTTGCGCCCCATGTACCGAGAAGAAATTCCATACTGCAGTAAGCGGCAAGTGAGAGAATGCTTGTAATGATTCCTTTGCTTTTCAAAACATCAATAAGCTTTGCTGAGGCTTCAGGCTCATTTGCAGCTTCTTCTGTTTTTGTTTTTTCTATTTTTCTCCATTTTTTAATACTTATAAGCACTATTACTGCTATAAAAAACTGGAGAACAGCAATAATGCGGTATCCGTTACGCCATTGACCTTCACCTTCACCGAGAAATGACGACATAATCAGCGGACTTACGGTAACACCCACACCCCAGAAGCAATGAAGCCAGTTCATATGCTGAGATTTGTAATGAAGTGAAACGAAATTATTAAGTCCCGTGTCAATAGCACCTGCACCGTAGCCTAGAATTACCGCAAAGATTATCATTACAATTATATTTGGCGAAAAGCTTATACCGACTATACCTATTGCGGTCAGAAGAATAGAAAACAGTGTGACCTTACTTGTGCCGAATTTTCTTATGAGTGTACCCGAAACAAAGCTTACACCACCGGTACATACTGTTACAATTATGCTGTAAACCGAAGCGAAGCTTTCACTGATACCGAATTCCTTATGGAGTACAGGCCAGGCAACACCGAAAAGCGAGTCGGGCAGACCCAGAGAGATAAAAACAATATAAATAACAGCTAAAATTAAAAGCATAATTTCACCCCTGTTTTATTATCAGATTGATTATAGAAATAAAAAGGCATAAAATATATAATTTTAACGGTATTTATATCAAAAAAGCGTTGAAATTACCAATAAATGTATATATAATTGAATCGGTGATGAATATGAAAAATAAAACACCTATAGCTTTAGAAAGTATAGAGGTTTTACCCGTTGGCGAAAATGCACTTTTCAGCCGCAGAGAAAACGAAATAGCACACACAGCTTACCGTACCGAGGTTATGCTTTACTCGGCAATAAGGCAAGGGGACATTGAGGCGCTCAGAACGATGCTTGACGATTCGGCCAATACTAAGTTTGTTATGGGTAGACTTTCACTCAACGACCTCAGACAGATGCAGTATTGGGCGGTATGTTGTGTAACACTTGCCACGAGATACGCTATTCAAGGCGGTCTTGATGAGGTTACGGCATACTGCTTTTCAGATGACTGCATATTGAAAATAGATGAAATGACCTCGGCGAATGAGATTCTCGATTATCTTGCAAAAAGAGGCTTTGAGCTGACAGAAATGGTGGCAAAGTCAAAAAAACAGAGCGAGTATCCCTATGATATAAGAAAGTGCATAAACTATATAAGTGCGAATCTGCATAAAAAGATTACCCTCGATATGTTGGCTGAGGAGTGTAACTTAAGTAAGGACTATCTTTCTCTTAAATTCAAAGTCGCAACTGGTCTGAGGCCCTCGGACTACATAAAAAAACAACGTCTTATTGCAGGAAAAGATATGCTCAGAGAAAACCGCAGCTGCTCTGAGGTGGCATATTATATGAATTTCTGCTCGGAAAGCTATTTTATAAAATGCTTCAAAGAGGAGTTCGGTATGACCCCTAAGCAGTTTATTGACAGAAGCTTATAAAGCTACACATAGAGTTGACTTTCCCGATAAGAGATTATATAATTGAGGTAATAAACAAAGGAGTGTGTTATGTGATGAAAAAACTATGTGCATGTATTCTTTCTGCAGTGCTTTTTTTGTCAGCCTTTGCAATGCCCGCATATGCCGCCGATGAAGAAAAAAAGCTAACCTTCGGCGAAGACGGAAAATTCAGAATATTGCAGATAAACGATTTTCAGGACAGAGGCGAAACAAACGAGACTTCACTTGAGTTCCTCAATGCGGTACTCGATAAATACGAGCCTGACCTTGTTGTGCTTGTAGGTGACCAGCTTAGCGTAAACTCAACTGCCGAAGAAATAAAAAAGGCTCTTTATAACCAGCTTATGCCTATGCAGGAAAGGGGAATTCCCTTTATTTTTACCTTCGGCAACCATGACCTTGACCACGTGAATATTATGTCTGCTCAGCAGCAGGGCGAGTATTACCGAAGCTTCTCATATTGCTACGCTGATGCCGACGGCGCAGATGCAGGTACATATAACACCGTTATCTATTCAAACGACGGCACAGAGCCTCTTCTCAATATTTATATGATGGATACAGGTCATTGGGTTGGTGACGGTATGAACTGCGGCATAACGGAAGAGCAGCTCGAATGGTACAAGCAAACAAGTAACTCGCTTAAGACTCTTAACGGCGGCGAGGTTGTACCTTCACTTGTGTTTCAGCATATACCCGTAAAGGAAATCCATAAGCTTTTAAAAGAGGTGCCTGCAGGTACTCCCGGTGCACTCAAGGCAAAGTATGAGGATAAATACTATGTGCTTGACGAAAACGCCGATTGGATCGGTGACCGCAACGTTATGAGGGAAACACCGGCAAGTGAGCATCCGTCAATAACAACGGGTCAGTATGAGGCTTGGGTAGAGCAGGGGGATATTATAGGTGCCTACTTCGGTCACGATCACGTCAATACCTTTGTCGGCAGAACGGAGGACGGCATTGTACTCGGCTATAATGGCGGCTTCGGCTTTGCCGCCTACGGTGACCCGGGCGAAAGATATGCAAGAATTTACGATTTTGATGCTGATGACGTAGAAAACTATACTCAGCAGACGATATACTATACACAAACCGTTGTCGAGGAGCCTGCTGAGCCTGAGCTTCCCGAAGAACCGGAAACTCCCGAGGAACCCGAAAAGGAATGTGACTGTAACTGTCACAAATCCGGCTTTATGGGCTTTATCTGGAAGATAGTGAGATTTTTCTCAAAGCTTTTCGGTGTGAACAAGGTTTGCGATTGCGGAAAAGCGCATTATTGATAAATAAGTACAGATTAGCAGTCCGTTTATTTACGGACTGCATTTTTTATGCAAAAGCTATTGACAAGACTGTTATAACTGTATATAATGAGTATATACAGTTGATGCGAGGTGATGACGTGACAGTTATTATTGATAATAAAAGCGGAGCTCCGATATACGATCAGATTTATTCTCAGATAAAAAATCAGATAATCAGCGGTGAATTAAAGGAAAACGAAATGCTGCCGTCTATACGTGGCTTGGCTAAGGATTTGCGCATAAGCTTTATAACAACAAAGCGAGCCTATGAAGAATTGGAAAAAGAGGGCTTCATATACACCTTGCCCGCTAAAGGCTGTTATGTGGCCCCGAAAAACACAGAGCTTATCAAGGAAGAAAATCTGAAAAAAATTGAGGAGCACATCGATAAAATCATTCAGCTTGCCGCTTCCTGTAACCTGAGCAAGGAAGAAATTATCTCAATGATAGAGTTTTCAATGGAGGAAGAAATATGAATGCTATAGAAATTAAGAATCTGAAAAAATATTATCCCGGCTTCGCACTTGATATACCTGAGCTCATACTTCCCGGCGGTTGCGTTATGGGGTTGATAGGCGAAAACGGTGCAGGTAAAAGCACCGCCATAAGGCTTATTATGGATATCGCCTGCAAGGATGGCGGTACCGTTACCGTTTTAGGCGTGGACAATCGGGGTAAAAAATTCCGCTACACGAAAAACGATATCGGTGTCGTACTTGATGAGTGCGGTTTCCCTGAAAATTTCTCAATAGAAACCGTTGAAAAAATAATGGTAAGGGCTTACCGTAACTGGAATGTAGAACGCTTCCGCGAGCTTCTTGAAAAGTTTTCAATAGATTATTTCAAGAGAATAAAAGAGCTTTCCAACGGTATGAAAATGAAGCTCAGCCTTGCCGTTGCCTTGTCACACGGCAGTAAGCTTCTCATTCTTGACGAGCCTACAAACGGAATCGACCCGGTTGCCCGTGATGAAATAATAGAAATGCTCATTGATTTCACAAGGCAGGAGGATCATTCTATACTCATTTCATCACACATCGTCAGCGATCTTGAGAAGATATGTGATTATGTTGCTTTTATGCATAAGGGCAATCTGCTTGTCTGCGAAGAAAAGGACATTCTTCTTTCACGCTACGGACTGATCCGTTGCTCAAGGGAAGAAATTGAAAGAATAGCTCCTGATGCGGTTAAGCACGTAAGGCATACAGATTATTTTTCAGAGGCGGTTGTGCTTCGTGATAAGGTGTCTGAAAATATGAATCTTATGCCCATCGGAATAGAGGAACTCTTTGTTGCAATGGTTAAGGAGGGGTAAATATGAGAGGTTTGTTAATTAAAGAGTTTAATATGTCTTCGTCAAAAAATTTCTTAATTACAAATCTATTTATGGGAATATCTTATTATTTATGGGAATCAGTAGATTACAATTCACCGGAAATCCTGAGTATACTTCGCACTATCACAATATGTGTTATTAGTTCACATACTGTTATAGCTTTGTCTTCCGAAAGTAACAATAAGCACGATAAGTGTTTTGCTTGTCTGCCTTATGACAGATTTCAATATGTTTTATCAAAATATATTATTGCTGCTTTAATGCCCTTTGTTTATGTTTTGTTCGGATTATTATTCATTAAAGAAATTGACTTTTTTTTGAGCATAATAATTTTTATTCCGTTATTTTCTATGCCACTATATTATCATCGCGGAGGCAAACAGGGCGCTTCGTACAGTATTTTGCTTATAATTTTTTGCGACACTTTATTAGTTGGGCTTAAAATGTTTTTGCGTGAACGCTTTAACAATATATACATACCCATTCAGGGTGTTCCTATATTTCTTGCCATCCTTGCCACGTTGTGCATTTGCACCTTCCTCTTATCAGTACATTTCTTCAAAAAGCGTGACATATAAAAACCAAGCGGTAGCCTCGGCTACCGCTTAATTTTATTCAACCACCCTATAAATCAGCTTCGTTCTTTCTGTCGGCTCACCACTGAATGTAAATCCGCTCATAAACATAGTCTCTGCAGAAACGAGCCTGCTTTCTTCATCGGTGAAAAGCTCAGCAATAAGGTCGCCCTTCTGCACCTTGTCCCCGGTCTTTTTGTGAAGAATAATACCCGCCGTGTAATCTATCACATCATCTTTGGTGGCTCTGCCTGCACCGAGCACCACACTTGCCGAGCCGATTTTTTCAGCATCCGTTGCCGAAATATAACCGTCAGCAGGGGAGAGTATTTCCTTTCTGTACCTTGCTTTTCTGAACTTCTCTGTGTTTTCGATAAGAGAAGCGTCACCGCCCTGAGAGATGACCATTTCAAGAAATTTGTTATAGGCCTCACCGTTTCTGAGTACGGTAAGCACCTTTTTCTCAGCCTCATCATAAGGAGTACCGAAGGCAAGTACGATAATATTCGCCGCAAGGGCAATACACACCTGAGTCAGATCTGAGTCGGCACCGCTTTTAAGAATTTCTACCGCTTCCTTAACCTCGAGAATATTACCTATGTTCTTACCGAGGGGAGTGTCCATATCCGAAATCACCGCACGTACCCTTTTACCTGCTCCCTTACCGATAGCGACCATCTTTTCCGAGAGCAGAAGAGCATCCTCGGGTGTTTTCATGAAAGCGCCACTGCCGTATTTCACATCGAGTACGATACAGTCGCTTCCGGCGGCAAGTTTCTTGCTCATAATG
Organism: Acutalibacteraceae bacterium; assembly: GCA_045537485.1. Taxonomy (GTDB): domain Bacteria; phylum Bacillota; class Clostridia; order Oscillospirales; family Acutalibacteraceae; genus UBA6857. Next base: position 15,372 of record JAZSPQ010000007.1, read on the forward strand.
CTTGAAGCGATAAGCGGGATTGACCCTACAGTAGCAGTTGCATCGCGAAGAGCGTATATTTTCTTATCGGCAGGAGCAAGATTTCCCGTCTGACCTACTACGCAGATGCCCGTTTTGTTTACAGTATCTAAAAATTCGTCAGGCTCAAGTGCAACATTGAAGCCGTCGATTGATTCAAGCTTGTCCACCGTACCTCCCGTATGACCGAGACCTCTGCCGCTCATTTTAGCGACCTTACAGCCGAGAGCGGCAACAATGGGAGCAACAATCAGGGTAGTTTTATCACCGACACCGCCCGTTGAGTGCTTATCGACCTTTATCCCTTCAATGGCACTTAAATCAAGCATATCACCGCTTTTTGCCATTTCAAGAGTAAGAGTGACCGTTTCTCTGTCGTTCATACCGTTGAGGTATATAGCCATCATAAGAGCCGAAGCCTGATAATCCTTTATTTCACCGCTGACATAGTTTTTAACGAAAAAAGCAATTTCTTCATCGCTTAATTCGTATCCGTCACGCTTTTTTGCGATTATATCGTATATTCGCATAGTACCGCCCCTTTTAATAGAAGTATATCTGAATTTTATAATATTATCACATAAAAATCAAGTTAAATTATTTCTTAAAAGCTATTGACAACTTGGTCTATTGATGATAGACTAAACATAGTCTACTAACGATAGACCAAAGGGGTGCTTTATATGGATGAAATGAAATTAGGCGTTGTAGAAGCCCGTTTTGCGGATATTATATGGCAGAATGAGCCGATTGCATCGGGTGAGCTTGTAAAAAAATGTGAAAGTGAGCTTTGCTGGAAGAAAAGTACAACCTATACCGTACTGAAAAAGCTTTGTGAAAGAGGCGTTTTTCAGAATGAAAAGGGGATTGTTACTTCACTTATCACCAAGGAGGATTTCAATTCGCATCAGAGTGAAAAGTTTGTTGAAGAAACCTTTGAAGGCTCCTTGCCGGCATTTATAGCGGCATTCACAAAGAGAAAATCACTTTCTAAAAAAGATATGGAAGAAATCAGAAGGATGATAGACTCTTTTGAGGAGGGGTAACGGTGCTGTTTTACGAAATCTTTTTAAATATACGAGACATTACCCTTGAAGCAAGCATTTTTGCTTTGGTTGTAATGGTTTTACGTCTGATTTTCAAAAAGGCTCCAAAATGGGTAAGGTGCTTTATGTGGGCATTGGTTGCTATAAGGCTTGTTGTCCCGTTTTACTTTTTTGAAATTCCCGTCGATTATATTCCGGATACTCCTATTGTCTCCGAGCAGACATCATCTCAGACAGAGCCACCGGCGGAGATTGTAAAGCCTGATAACAGGGTTGATAATATAATTTCCAACCCGCCTTTACCCGACAGATCTGAGCCTATAATATCGGAATCTGTTGTGCCTGAAGTTGCAGGTAACTCAAGTGCCGACAATGCCGAGAAGAAGTATGATTATGAACGCATTGCATATTCGATATGGCTTGCAGGCGTATGTATTATGCTTTTATATGCAATTATAAGCTACATACGCCTGAGAAGAAGAGTCAGAACTTCAATATCGTTAAGGGAAAATCAGTGGATATGCGATGAGATAAAATCACCGTTCATTTTAGGCTTTATAAAGCCTCGGATTTATCTGCCTTCATCCTTGCAGGACGAAACACTCAGACATGTAATTTCTCACGAAAAAGCTCACCTTAAACGAAAAGACTACTTGTGGAAGCCTTTCGGCTTTATCTTACTTTCTCTTAATTGGTTTAATCCTATTATGTGGCTTTCATATATACTCCTTTGCCGTGATATAGAGCTTGCTTGCGATGAAAAGGTAATAAAAGAAATGGGTGTATCAGATAAGAAAGCTTATTCAGAAGCTCTGCTTTCCTGCAGCTCATCTCATAAGCTTATAACAGCCTGCCCTGTTGCTTTCGGCGAGGTAGGTGTAAAGCAGAGGATAAAGTCTGTGCTTAGTTATAAAAAGCCTGCTTTTTGGGTGATTATTGTTGCTGTTATCGTAAGTATTGTTGTCGCAATTTGGTTTATGACCGGGACGAAAGAAATAGTGACTGAGAACACAACCGATACAACAAGTGAAGCAGTAAGCACCGAGCCTGATTCCGAACTTACGGAACTTTGGCTTAAAAACGATGTGTGGAAATACAATCGCTTATTCAGCACCTACGGTTACTCTCAGCTTCATTTATATGTGGCTGAAAACTACGAAATCACCGGCTATAAAGCTTCAAGCGGAACATTAAGTGAAATAACCGATGTTGGATTATTGAAACTGAATGGTGTAAGATATGAGCCTGAAAACGGTGAGACTAATGAAATATCAATTACAATCAATACCGTATGTGAAAGCAGGAAGGTTGATTTTAATATTACACTAACAAATATTGGTGTTGATGGCGGCACTACCTTCTATCAGCTTTCTACAGAAGATAAAAATTTCAGCAGATTAGATAGTCACTACAGATATATTTTTGATGAAGAAGGAATTGATATATCAGAATATCTCGACATCCCTGAGCCAATTCTTCTTGCCGATAAAATCCCCAATACACCCGATTGGGCAAGGAAAGTAATAGCATCTGTCGGCCTTGGCGAGGCCTTTTATGAAAGTGTTACAGACTTCTCATTAGGTAAGGTGTATCTGTTGGGCTGTTTTGTACCCTCGGATAATTACCGACACCAGTACCTTGCCGTTGAAACCGAAAGCTATGTCTTTTTTGAAGATATAGATGCTTCCTACGGAAGTCAGATTTATCTTTGCGATGTTGACGGGGTGGCAGGCGAAGAGATAATACTCAATCAGATGGTCGGTGCAGCCGGCGGCGGGGGTGCTTATAACAGCTCAGTTTACAGAATAACCGAAAATGGTCTGCAGTTAATCTACTATTCTGCCGCTTACCAAAATTCAAGCGGCTTTGAGTCGAAGCTTGAAGCTCCCTTTACTGTCAGAATTACAAACAGCTATACGGGATACGAGCTTATGATTAATTTCAGAGGTGTTACCGATTATGTAGGTACGGTTTTCGACGAAGCCGGAACCCCCATTGCCGACAGTGATTTCTCAAGGGCGTATTTTGACAGCTTTTTGGGCTTCGCTCCCGTAGATATAGACGCTGACGGTATTTATGAAATAGAGTGTATACAGTATACCTCTCTTTACAGTCACGCTGATTGTATAGGTCTTGCAAGAAGTGTCTTGAGATACAACGAAAATACAGGTAAGTTTGATGTAGTGGTTGCCGAGTTTACTCCCGAAGCTGCAGAAGATGTACCCGAAGCCTATTGGGACTATAATCCTTACGCAAGTGCTGAATTCCATTATGTTACACAGTTTGTTTTACCCGACGGCTATGAAATAAAATCTGCCGAAGCCTCAGACGGTACTGCAACTGTTGACATCTTATATAACAGGCCTGACGGTATTGAATGCGTTAAATGGTCACCGGGCTTTTATGAGGACGGAACGAGTAAAGAAACAGACCTTATAATCGAAGCGGTAAAGGACGGAAAAGATATAGAATTCAAGCTTAAAATAACAGAGGTTTATGATGAAAATACTCAATCAGATTTAGCACTCAAAACCTACAAGATAACACCGATCAACTGCAAAATGAGAGTAGTTACCACCGCAACCTACTACATTGAAGAAAAGTAACAAAAATTCCCATCAGCACTTAACTGATGGGAATAACTTTATTATTTGGTGGGAACTTTCCTTACGCCTTCCGAAACTTATAGCGCAATTCCGAATTCCGAATTCAGCATTCCGAATTCTCTTAGTACATTCCGCCGCCCTGAGCCATAGCCGCTGCCGCAGCTGCATCTGCTGCGGGGTCGGGAATATCGGAAATAAGAGACTCTGTTGTAAGAACCATTGATGCAACTGAGGATGCATTCTGAAGAGCTGAGCGTGTTACCTTAGTGGGGTCAAGAATACCTGCTTCAGCCATGTTTACATAAACTTCCTTAGCAAAGTCAAAGCCGTAGCCAACCTTGCCGCTTGAAATGATTTCGTTTACGATAACTGAGCCTTCAAGACCTGCATTCTTTGCAATCTGGCGTACGGGCTCTTCAAGAGCCTTGAGCACGATACGAACACCTGTCTTTTCGTCGGGATCCTCTGTTTCTTCAAGAAGCTTTGTAACTGCTGGTACAGTGTTGAGAAGTGCAACACCGCCGCCTGCAACTGAGCCTTCCTCAACTGCTGCCTTTGTAGCGGCAAGAGCGTCGTCGATGCGAAGCTTCTTTTCCTTCATTTCGGTTTCTGTTGCTGCACCTACGCGGATAACTGCAACACCGCCTGCAAGCTTAGCAAGTCTTTCCTGAAGCTTTTCAGTGTCGAATTCTGAGGTTGAAACTTCAATCTGAGCCTTGATCTGACCGATACGAGCCTTGATCTGAGCCTTATCACCTGCACCGTCAACGATGGTTGTGTTTTCCTTGGTAATCTTAACCTGCTTAGCTGAGCCGAGCATATCGGGAGTAGCAGTCTGAAGCTCAAGGCCGAGGTCTGATGTGATAACCTGACCGCCTGTGAGAATAGCGATATCCTGAAGCATTTCCTTTCTTCTGTCGCCGAAGCCGGGAGCTTTTACTGCAACGCAGGTAAATGTACCTCTGAGCTTGTTTACGAGAAGGGTAGCAAGAGCTTCACCTTCAACGTCTTCAGCGATGATAACGAGCTTTCTGCCCATCTTGAGCACCTGCTCGAGAAGGGGGAGTACCTCCTGAATATTTGAAATCTTCTTGTCTGTGATAAGGATAGCCGCATCATCGATGATAGCTTCCATTTTGTCAACGTCTGTTGCCATATAGGGTGAGATATAGCCGCGGTCAAACTGCATACCTTCAACAACTTCCTTCATTGTTTCAGCAGTTTTTGACTCTTCAACAGTGATAACACCGTCGGTTGTAACGATTTCCATAGCCTCTGCGATAAGAGTACCGATTGATTCGTCAGCTGATGAGATAGTAGCAATTCTTGCGATATCCTCAAAGGTTGTAACGGGACTTGAATTAGCCTTTACAGCCTCAACTGCAACGTCAACAGCCTTCTTGATACCCTTCTTTACTACCATAGGGTTAGCGCCTGCGGCAACGTTCTTCATACCCTCGCGTACGAGAGCCTGAGCGAGAAGTGTAGCGGTTGTTGTGCCGTCACCTGCAACATCGTTTGTCTTTGTGGCAACCTCCTTGATGAGCTGAGCGCCCATATTTTCAAAAGCGTCCTCGAGCTCAATTTCCTTAGCGATTGTAACACCGTCGTTTGTGATAAGGGGAGCGCCGTACTTCTTGTCGATTACAACGTTTCTTCCCTTGGGACCGAGTGTGATTTTAACGGTATCAGCGAGCTTGTCGATACCGTTCTGAAGAGCTTTTCTTGCTTCTTCACCGTAAATTACCTGTTTAGCCATTATAGTTTACCTCCGTAATTAGTCAATAACTGCGAGAATATCATTCTGACGCACGATTGTATACTCTTCGCCGTCAACCTTGACTTCAGTGCCTGCGTACTTACCGGTGATAACCTTATCGCCGACCTTAACGAGCATAACGATTTCCTTGCCGTCAACAATTCCGCCGGGACCTACTGCAACAACCTCTGAAAACTGAGGCTTTTCCTGAGAAGCGGTTGTAAGAATAAAGCCGCTCTGTGTGGTTTCTTCAACTTCAGTTGCCTTAAGCACAACTCTGTCGAGAAGGGGTCTGATATTCATAATTCAATCCTCCTGAATTTATTTATGTTTTTTTTGATTTTAGCACTCTCGACACTTGAGTGCTAAATCATATTTTACACTAATATTTGGAAAAGTCAATACTTTTGAAAAAACTAATGGTATTTATTGGTAAAAATTCTCCGTCAATAATCGGCAGGAAAGCTCTAATAATATTAGAAGGTGATAAATATGGAAAAAAGAATAATATCTCTCTTCACATTTTTCTGCCTTTGCTTTATGGGTCTTATGCTGAGAATATGCTCCATAAATTTTTCCGAATACTCTCCTGCAGGCAACACTCATAGCCGGAAAACAATAATCATCGGTGTAACAAGAGGCAAAATATATGACAGAAATCTGATTAAGCTTGTTGACAAAAATGAAAAGCTTGTTGCTGCCGTAACTCCTGCGGTGGGTTCATCTGAATATCTTGATTTTATGTCGGATATGGACTCTTTTGATGCGAGAATACAGAACGGTGCTCCCTTTGCTGTTGAGGTTGAAACAGAAATCAACAACGACTTTATCCGAACATTCAGTGTTCCTGTGCGTTATTCCGAAAATCAGACGGCGGTGCACCTGATAGGATATCTCAGCTCGAACGGCGAAAGTGGGGTTTCAGGGCTTGAGAGGGCATACAACAGCTATCTCAAAGAAAATTCCGGTACTTTATCGGTGGGCTTTGAGGTTGATGCTAAGGGCAGAGTGCTGGCAGGCATGGATAAATACATCAACGATAATAATTTTAATTCCTCTGCAGGGCTGGTTCTGACTGTGGACAGCAATATTCAGTCTGTTGCAGAGGAAGCGCTGATAAACAGTAAAATTGAAAGCGGATGTGCCCTTGTTATGAAGACACATACAGGTGAAATCTTAGCAATGGCAAGTGTACCTGCTTATGACCCGAACAATGTTCAGGATTATCTTCAGGCTGAAAATTCGCCTTTTATAAATAAAGCCTTGCAACAGTACAGTGTGGGCTCTGTTTTCAAGCCCCTTATAGCAGCTGCCGCTCTTGAGCACGGTGCAGACGGTCAAGAGGAGTTTGAGTGTCCGGGTGTTTATACTGTTGGGGATGAAAGCTTCAGTTGCTATAATTCTACTGCACACGGAAGCGTAAATATGCAGACGGCACTTGAAAAATCCTGCAACTGTTATTTTATTGATCTTATTATGAAGATCGACACCGATTATCTTCTGAAGCTCTGCGTCGATATCGGTATAGGTCAGAGAGATACAATAGCTGACGGAATATCTGCAGCTTCAGGTGCTTTGCCTGACAGTGAAGACTTGAAAATCAAGGGTGAGCTCGCAAATTTAGCCTTCGGACAAGGCAGTCTTATGATGACTCCAATACAGATGGCAAAGGCATATCACACTCTGGCAACGGGAAATGTAATATCTCCTTCGGTTATATACGGGTTTATGAATTCAGATGGTGTAGTTACGAAGCAGTCTCAGGCGGTGCCTGCAAAGCTCTTAAGCGATTCGACGGTAAAAAGCATCAGGACTATGCTTTTTTCAGTAACCGAAAACGGCAATGCAGACAATGCGAAAAGCGAGATTTCGGATCTTTCAGGAAAAACCGGAACGGCACAAAGCGGAATATACAGAAACGGTAAAGAGATTTGCCGAACCTGGTTTGCAGGTTTTTTTCCGGCCGATAATCCTGAGTATGTTGTGGTGGTTTTAAACGAAAACGGCGAAGGCGGGAATGTTGATTGCGCTCCGGTGTTCAGAGAAATATGTGACAAAACAGCTCTTATTTATTAGAAAAGCAACAGATTTTCATATATGTTGTAATACGGCAAAAGAAATTGACAAATGTATTTTTCCGTGGTAGAATAATTCAAATTAGTTAACCTACAGTAACGGAGATGTGATTATGGATTTTAAAAAGTTTATTAAAGAAGCTCTGCACGGCCCTGAGGAAGGGGATAAAATAGAGTATTTTAACCTTAAAGCTAAGATTTCCTCAAACGTGCTTACAAATGCTCAGGATATGCCTACTCCGGGTTATTCCTACGATGCAGATATCACAGAGTTCTGGGAAGAATTCCGTGCTTTGCAGAAGGAATGTGACTATCCTCTCACTTTTAACGATGTTTTGATGCGTGCTATGGTTGAGGGCTTAAAGATTGCTCCCAGACTCAATTCATTTATTGAATATAACCGCCTTTCAACAACGGGAAGAATAATTATTAAAAAGCATGTTGATATTGCCGTACCGGTTCTTCTTGATTCGGGTGAAACCTTCCCCGTCAAGGTCAGAGCCTGTGAGGAAAAAACTCTTAAGGAGCTTTCATTACGTACCGCTGAGCTTGTTAACATGTTGAAAACTCAGGATGTTGACAGAGTTCTTTTCGATATGGTTGCTCAGAGAACCGTCGGTTTTATTCTTAGGGGAAAAATTATTTCAACTGTTGCACAGACAGTTGCCGGCTTTGTCGGTAAGGGCAAGGTTGCATCAACTGACGGTATGTTTGAGCATGCACCAAGAGGTGAGGGCTATCTCTCACCGCAGGATCTTAACGAAGGTACAGTCTGCCTTACTAACCTCGGCGCAGTAAATAAAACTCTTAACGGCAGAGTTACAAATGCACCTCTTCTCTTCCCCCAGGTTTTCCTTATGGCAGTTGGCGTTGCAAGAGACGAAAACTATGTCTACAAAAATGAAAAGGGCGAAATCGAAATGGGAACCAAGAAAGTTCTTCCCATCACTATAACCTTCGACCACAGAGTTGGTGGTTTCGGTGATATTCTTCCTTATATAAATAAGCTTGATGAAATCTTCTCAAATCCGAAGGTTATCAGAGAGTGGTAAGCAGTTTAGTTCAAAGACATTCCCGTAATTATTCGCGGGAATGTCTTTTTTTCTTGCAAACAAACAAAATATATGATAAACTTTACCCGAAATAAACTAAAGGAGAGAAACTATGCTTGCTTCAGTCAAACGCCTCAAGGCGGCTTGCTATACGTCAAATATGTCAATGTCAGTCGTGGCAAATCTGTCACCGCTGCTTTTTCTTACCTTTCGCACAATGTATGGAATCTCATTTTCTTTATTAGGACTTCTTGTCCTTATAAACTATTTCACCCAGCTTACAATAGACCTGGTATTTTCCTTCTTTTCACATAAGTTCAATATGAGAAAGACGATAGTCGCTATGCCTGCACTTTCCGTTGTCGGACTTATAATATATGCCTTATGGCCCTTCGCCTTTCCTGAGCATATATATCCAGGTCTCGTTGTCGGTACGGTTATATTTTCCCTCGGCTGCGGTCTTGCGGAGGTGCTTCTGAGCCCGATTATAGCGGCATTACCCTCAGATGACCCCGACAGAGAAATGAGTAAGCTTCATTCGGTATATGCGTGGGGCGTTGTAGGCGTTGTAATATTTGCG
>JAZSPQ010000084.1:0-12523 GCA_045537485.1 Acutalibacteraceae bacterium
AGGTATGACATCTCCCTACTCACTTTACAGTGAAGATATGGCAACCTTCGACGAGGACGACTGCTACAATCAGGCTGATTCAGCAGGCTTCATCAACCTCTTCGGTCTTCCCCTCAAGGTTAAGGCTATGCTCTCAAAGGACTGGGACATTAAGTAAAAAAACATGGGTGTCGCAAGACACCCGTTTTTTTAGTAGTAAGTAGTAAGTAGCAAGTAGTAAGGATGCCCTGCGGGCATTTTGTTGCGTGGCTATTGACAAAAGAGCAGTTTTTTAGGATAATTGAAAATAGTAATTTCAAATTGTATATCTATTTTATTTGTTATTCGTAAATCCATAAAATACACATCGTAGGGACACGGCGTGCCGTGTCCGCCCCACCCACAAGGAGACAAATAATGTCACTACCCGAAAGACGACATCATCGGCTGAAAAATTACGATTACAGCAGTAACGGAGCATATTTTATAACAATATGTTCTTATGAAAAAATGCACATTTTCGGAACGATAGAAAACGGCATTATGAAATATAGTAAATACGGCAAAATAGCCAATGACGAAATTGAAAAAACCAATTTCCTACGAAACAGCAAAGGCATAAAAATAACAAATTGGGTTGTTATGCCTAACCATGTTCATTTGTTAATTGAAATATCGCACGACTCCTTATTTGATACCAATCCGCAATTTGAAGAATTTTCAAAACCAACCAAACAATCAATTGCAACGATTGTACGAGCATACAAATCTGCCGTAACTAAAACAATCCGACAAAGCCTTACCGAAAGCGAATCTGTTTTCGGTGATTGCGGACACGGCACGCCGTGTCCCTACGTTGTCTGGCAAAACGGGTATTTCGATAATATAATCAAAAACGATTCAATGTATGAAAAGGTTTGGCAATATATTGATTCCAACCCTGCTTCATGGCAGGATGATTGCTATAATGAATTATAAACATATATCAGGAGGACACCACCATGCCTTTATGGACAGGACGATTCAAAAAATCACTTGATAAAAAAACCAACGATTTCAATTCATCAATCCCCTTTGACTGCCGTATGGCAAAGCAGGATATAAGAGGCTCCGTTGCTCACGCAACAATGCTCGGCAAGCAAGGTATCATTGACAAAAGCGAAAGCGACAAAATTGTTGCTTCACTTAAAGAAATTGCCGCAGATCTCGAAAGCGGTGCTCTCGAAATTGATATGACCGCCGAGGATATACACACCTTTGTTGAGGGTGAGCTTACAAAGCGCATCGGCGACAGCGGCAAGAGACTTCACACTGCGAGAAGCCGTAACGATCAGGTTGCTCTTGACCTTCGTCTTTACCTTCTTGACCGCACAGACGAGCTTGAGGAGTCAATCAGGGCTCTTATTGAGGTTATCGTGAACAAGGCAGAGGAAAACTACGATGCGGTTATGCCCGGCTATACCCACCTTCAGCGTGCTCAGCCCGTAACCTTTGGACATCATCTTTTAGCTTACGGCAATATGCTTCTTCGTGACCTTGACAGACTCTACGATTGCAAAAAGAGAATGGCTGTTTCCCCTCTCGGCTCAGGCGCTCTTGCAGGCACCACCTATCCCCTCGACAGAGAGTACGTTGCTGAGCTTTTAGGTATGAGCGGCGTTACGGACAACTCCCTCGACGGCGTTTCCGACAGAGATTATGCACTCGAGCTCCTTTCCGTACTTTCTATCGTAATGGTACATCTTTCACGCTTTGCCGAGGAGATTATCGCCTGGTGCTCATGGGAGTTCAAATTCATTGAGCTTGACGATGCTTTTTCAACAGGCTCATCCATTATGCCTCAGAAGAAGAATCCCGACATCGCAGAGCTTGTACGTGGCAAGGCAGGACGTGTATTCGGTGACCTGCAGACCCTTCTCACCGTTATGAAGGGTATACCCCTTGCATACAACAAGGATATGCAGGAGGACAAGGAGGCAGTCTTTGATGCACTCGACACAGTTGTTATGTGCCTTGACACCTTTGCGCCTATGCTCGACACTGCAACGGTGCTTCGTGAGAATATGAGAAACGCCGCTGCACGTGGCTTTATCAACGCAACAGATGCAGCCGACTATCTTGTTTACAAGGGACTTCCCTTCCGTGATGCATACAAGGCAACGGGTATGCTTGTAGCCACCTGCATCGACAAGGGTCTCACCCTTGAGACACTTCCCATAGAGGAATACAAGGCTGTATGCGACCTTTTTGACGAGGATGTATACAAGGCAATCGACCTTGACGAATGTGTAAGCAAGCGCACAGTCAAGGGCGGACCTTCACCTGAGTGTGTGCTCGCTGAGGTTAAGGCGATGAGAGCTCGTTTAAAGTAGTCAGTAGCCAGTAGTCAGTAGTCAGGGAATGTCCTTCGGACATTTAATGGCGAAGCCGATTCATGCGAAGCAATTCATGATGAAATCAATTCATGACGCAAGGCAATTCATTTACAGATTTATCCTTGCTGACCTTACAAATAAAACGGCTACATTTCATTAAAAATTAACCCCGACCGTTAAGTCGGGGTTTGTTATATAAGAAAAAGCAGACATTTTCAAGTGTCTGCTTTCTTTTTTGTTTAACGAATACCCGAAGGGTATTCCCTGACTACTGGCTACTGACTACTCAAAGATGCCGCTTACTGCTCAGAATCAGTCACTGATTTTACTCAGGAATGCCTTAAGCCTCTCCGTCTTGGGCTTATTGATAACCTCCTCTGCCTTGCCTTCCTCGGCAATAACACCGTCATCCATAAACACAATATAATCGGAAACTTCCTTTGCGAAGGTCATTTCGTGAGTAACGATTACCATCGTCATCTTCTTTGCCGCAAGTTCACGGATAACACGGAGAATTTCGCCCGTAAGCTCAGGGTCAAGTGCCGATGTAGGCTCGTCAAAGAAAAGGATCTTCGGCTCAAGAGCCATTGCTCTTGCTATTGATACTCTCTGCTGCTGACCGCCCGAAAGCTCGCAGGGATAATGGTCGATTTTTTCTGAAAGACCCATATCATCAAGAAGCTTCAGCGCCTTCTCGTCAATTTCCTTGAGAATCTGCTTCTTGTTCTGCTTGTAATCGGGTCTTTCCTTTGCCTTGAGCTTGACAGCAAGAGTCACGTTGTCAAGCACGTTATACTGAGGGAAAAGGTTGAACTGCTGGAAAACAAGACCGATTTTAAGCTGCTTTTCTCTCTGAAGGGCTGCCTTGTTCTTTTTTCTGAGCGGCTTTTTGCCCTCCTTCTTCAGCTTTTTATTCATTTCCTTGAAACGCTTTTTTTCCGCCTTATTTGCCGCTTTTGCCTCTTTCTTGCTAAGTGGAGTAGAATAAATCTCCTCACCGTCAACGGTGATAAAGCCGCTGTCGGCTGTCTCAAGGAAGTTTATACAGCGAAGCAGAGTAGTCTTACCGCTGCCCGAGGAGCCGATAATCGACATAACCTGTCCTTCCTCAAGAGAAAGGGATATGCCCTTGAGAACTTCGTTTTTGCCAAAGCTCTTTTTAAGGTCTTTAACTTCAAGAATTGCCATATTCCTTCCCCCTTAAGACTTAAAGTAGTTAAGCTTCTTTTCGAGCTTGCCGAAAAGTACGGTAAGAACGCCGCAGAAGACGAGATAAAAGGCGCCTGTATAGAAGAGAGGCCAGAGAAGTCCGTCACTCTTGATAAATGCCTGACCCGCCCAGATAATCTCGTAAACGGAGATAGTTCTCGCAAGAGAGGTATCCTTTACAAGAGTAATGATTTCGTTACTCATGGGAGGAATAATACGCTTGATAACCTGAAGAAGAACAACCTTGAAGAAGGTCTGCCTTCTTGTCATACCGAGAACCTGACCTGCTTCATACTGTCCCTTGGAAATGCTTTCGATACCGCCGCGGTAAATTTCCGAGAAGTAGCAGGAATAATTTATAACAAAAGCGACAATAACCGCTGTAAATCGTTCAAAGCCCGTCCATTTGCTTACCCAGATTATTACCTTTGCAAGCTCAAGATTTTCAAGAAGGAAATCCACATTGTTTTTTATAAAATCCTCTGCCCAGGCACCTATAAGACCGGGACCGTAAAAAATTACAATAAGCTGAAGCATCAGAGGAGTACCTCTGATTACCCACACAAGACATTTTGATGCCGCCTTAATTATTTTTATTCTGCTCATAGAGCCGAAGGCGATAACAAGTCCCAACGGCAGCGATAAGCCGAGAGTCCATAAAAATATCTTGAGTGTTTCCCAGAAACCTTCAAGAAGACTCAGCGTTACTTCCCAAAACATAGCCTTTTCCTTAACCTTTCATCTTTGAGTTGCGGTCAATACCGACCAAAAGACAGGAGGCATAAGCCTTCTGTCTTTTGTGAATCGTATTCGTCTGATTTTAATTATTTGATAAGTGTAAGCTCATACTCTGCTGCAAGAGCATCAAGAGTACCGTCTGCCATAAGCTCAGCCATAATCTTGTTAACCTCTGCAGTTACGTCTGAATCCTTACGGAAGGAGATGCCGTATTCCTCTGCGTTGAGCTCAACTGTATAGCCGAGGTCTGCATAGGATGTGCCCTCACCTGTCATTGAGTTTGCCATTGTGATGTCAATGATGCAAGCGTCTGACTGTCCGCTGTATACTTCAAGGAGAGCATCTGACTGATACTTAACCTCTGTGTAGTTAAGGCCGTTTGCTACAGCTGCATCCTTACCTGCTGAGCCCTGCTCAACTGCGAAGTTAAGCTCCTTCATGCTTTCTACTGTTGCGTAATCAGCAAGCTTGTTTTCCTTCATAACAACAACCTGAGCGTTCTTAACGTAGGGGTTTGAAACGCTGGAGTTCTTGAGAGCGCCGTCGTTGATTGTCATACCGTTCCATACGCAGTCGATGGTCTTTGTTTCAAGGTCAATGAACTTGTTATCCCAGTCAGCGATTTCAAAGAATTCAACCTTAACGCCGAGCTTTTCACCAACGAGAATAGCAAACTCTGTATCAAAGCCTGTCCATTCCTGATTTTCATCCTTGAAGTTCATAGGCTTATACTCTGTGATACCGACAATCATTGTGCCCTTGTCCTTGATGTACTGAAGATCGGAAACGATTGTTTCAAGCTCGCCCTGGATTTCTTCCTTTAATCCTGCATCTGTTCCGCTTTCCTTGTTACCGCAAGCAGCAAATGCAAAAAGCATTGATACTGCAAGAAGTACTGCTAAAATCTTTTTCATAATAATCTGCCTTTCATTTTTTATTTGCGATTTGTTTCATCGCTTTAGCGTGGTAACATATTAACACAATAAAGAACTGTTGTCAATACCTTTTTAAAGAAATATGCGGCGCTTAAAAGAAAAATCACCCTGCCGTAAGACAGGGTGAAGGTACGTTAAAAATTTTTACTGCTGTACAGCCTTTTTCTTTGAAAGAATAATGTTTGTGATAATACCGAGAATAAGTGCACAGGCAATATTTGTGATGTAAACGCCCTTGATAGCCATTGCCATTCCGCCGATACCGGGGATAAGGATAGCGGCAATAGTAAAGAGATTTGCACTGCTTTCAAGGTCAACCTTCTGAATCATCTTAAGACCCGAAACAGCGATAAAGCCGTAAAGAGTGATACATACACCGCCCATTACACAGCCGGGAATTGAATCAAGGAAGGCCACGAAGGGTGAAAGGAATGAAATAACAACTGCAATAACAGCAGTAGTTACAATTGTGATAACAGAAGCGTTTTTGGTAATAGCAACGCAACCGACAGATTCACCGTAGGTGGTATTGGGGCAGCCGCCGAAGATTGCACCGAAGATTGAACCGATACCGTCACCTAAAAGAGTTCTGTGAAGACCGGGATCCTCAAGAAGGTCGCTTTCGATAATAGATGAAAGGTTCTTGTGGTCTGCGATATGCTCAGCAAAAACAACGAATGCAACGGGAATATATGCAACTGCAACTGTTGCAAGATAGGAAGCGTCGGCTTCCTTTATACCCTCAATAGCCTTGAGGAAGCTGAAATCAGGCACAGAAAGGAAGGTTTTAAGGGTAACACCGTCGGCGACAAGAGCCTTGAAGGGTGAAAAATCGATAACCTGAAGAGCTGCATTGCCTGTTGTCATACCGATAACCGTAAATATAACGGCGACTGCATAGCCTGCAAGAATACCGATAATAAAGGGAATGAGCTTTGTCATCTTCTTTCCGTAAACGGAGCAAAGGATAACAACGGCAAAAGTAACGATAGCGCAGATTAAGGATGCCCAGATATTCGTGGACATTACAAAATAGCTGGAAACACCGTAAGTGATCTTTTCACCGTATGAAAATACATCATTTATTGCGGCACCTGCAAGGGAAAGACCGATAAGAGCAACGGTGGGGCCGATAACAACGGTGGGCATAAGCTTATTTATCCAGCCGACGCCTACAAGCTTGACAACGATTGCGATAACAACATAAACAAGACCTGCAAAAGCCGCACCGATAAGAAGACCGAGATAACCTAACTGCATAGATGTCGCACCTGCAAAGGCGGCAACCATTGAGCCGATAAAAGCAAAGGATGAGCCTAAGAATACAGGACTTCTGAACTTTGTGCAGAGCTGATATATGAGTGTACCCACACCTGCACCGAAAAGAGCAGCGGAAGCGGTCATTCCGTTACCCACGATAGCGGGTACTGCGATTGTTGCAGCCATAATTGCAAGAAGCTGCTGGAATGCAAAGACGATAAGCTGCGGGAATTTGGGCTTGTCCTTGACGTTGTAAACCATTTTCATTTTGATTTTCCTCCGTTTTCTTTTTCTTAAGAAAAAAAGCCCTGCAAAGCAGGACTTCAACCACAATATCTTCATCCTGCCGATGACCTTTTTCTCTATCCCTTGTATTCTATCACAGCGGCAGAGAAAAGTAAATAGGGAGAAAATATTTTGTGTGAATTTTTAATTGCCGATTGAAGCGACAAAATGACCGAAGACTTAAAAGTCCTTGAAAATACATTTCCCCGATGATAATATAGAACCGTAAAGAAGGGTCGACACTCTTTACGGAAAGGGAGCAGACAAATGAAATTCACTCTTATAATTGATAACCGACACGAAGAAGAGGTGATTGTTTATGCACATAAAAAAACGGCACTCGTTGAACAGATAGAGCAGCTGTCAGCCTGTAACAGCCCTGAAATTATCGGCTTCGAGGATAAAACCGCGGTAAAGCTCGATGTAAAAGACATACATTGTTTTATTTGTGAGGATAACAAAATATTCGCCCTTACAGGAAACAAAAAATATAAAATAAAAATGCGGCTGTATATCCTTGAAGAACAGCTCGGCGGTAATTTTATTAAGATAAATCAGTCCTGTATAGCTAATATAGCTATGCTTGAACGCTTTGTCCCTTCGGTTTACGGCTCTGTTACGGCAGTATTCAAAAACGGTTATACCGATTATATATCAAGGCGTAATTTAAAAAATGTAAAAGAAAGGTTAGGTATTTAAAATGAACAGATATTTAAAGGAATTTATACATCGGGGTCTCATGTTCGGAGGTTTCGGGCCGATAATTCTCGGCATAATATACGCAGTTGTTTCGCAAACCGAAGAAGACTTCACTCTGAGCGGTATGCAGATTCTTCTTGCAATTATTTCCACCTACGCCATTGCCTTCATTCAGGCAGGTGCAACGGTGCTCAATCAGATAGAGCATTGGCCCGTAATGAAGGGTCTTCTCTGCCACTTCTCACTTTTATATGCGGCGTACTGTATCTGCTACATCCTCAACAGCTGGATACCCTTCGAAATTGCCGTAATCGGCATATTCACCGCCATTTTTGTTGCCGTTTATTTTGCAGTGTGGATTATTGTTTATTTTTCAGTAAAGGGAACGAGCAGAAAGCTTAATGCGAAGCTGTAAAGAACAGACCGCCGCTTCAGAAGAAGCGGCGAATATTTTATTCTGCAGGGAAAAGCTTGGTATAGGCAATATTCAGAAACTCTGCGGCACCTTTATCCGACGGATAAATTACATAAACCGCCTTACCGTCCTTTACTGCCAGACCGAGACTGTTATCTCCCTCTCTTACTGACACATAACAGATATCCCATGGTGTTCCGTTCAACTCAATCATATCCGTTGAAGCAGACTCATCGATATTCTTAAGAACTTTCTTAACATAACGGTCTGTCAGCCATTCCCACTCACCGACGAAAAGCTCATACATCAAATGCTGTTGTGCGGTCGAAACATAACATCTGTACTGCTGAGCAATACCTGTAGCTGATACAGTAATCTCTTTATATGTTTCCGGGTCGGCAAAGCCTAAGTCGTCAACTGTTACGGGTGCTTCCTCATAAATCTTTACATCCTGCCTTGTTCTGTTGTAGGCAAAAACACCCAAAAACATCAGAACAGAAAGAGCGACGGCAATGCTTCTTTTTAAAATCTCCTTTTTCTTGCCGAAAAATATAAATTCACTCTGAGCACCTCTGGGAAAGAAGGCGATAAAAGGAACACCGACAAACATAACGAGAAGAAAAAACAAGATAATTTTATCCATACTGCTGCCATGTAATAAATAACCCGAATCAACATAACTGTAGATACCGATTAAGGCAAGAACTGATAAAACCGCCACAGCATCAGTAATTCTGCGTTTTTTCTTTACAAATCCGAGGTCATAAGATGTAACCCTTTCACCGTTCTTTACTCTTGAACGGTTTTTTATCAACCACAAGCCTTTATCAAAAGCGAAGATAATCCACCAGAGCAGTACATATACCGTCACGAGGACAAATATTACAGGAACAGGCTCACTTTCATTCATTTTTATTGCCACATAAAACGATGTATCTGTAAACTTTAAAGCATTCTGCAATACTATCAATACCGACCAAAACAGAGCCAACGTAATATCCTTGCTCACTTTTCTGACAACAGACTTATATTTATATTCATCGTCGGTCATTATTTCTGTTATATCCTGCCTTTGTGAGCGGAATATATACCTTCCTCCGGAAAGAAAGGCAACATATTCCCAGCCTTCGTTTGCACACATTTGCACAAACTCGGAAGAATAAGAGGGCTTCTCTTCAAGCTCGGAGTTGAATACCACTGCCTGATAGCGAATTTTTCTCGGCTCAGCCTTATGAAATACAAAACTGCTTCGGTCTACGCCGTGAAGCTGCCACCCCATTGCCTCCTGTTTTTCAAAAAATTCCTCAACTGCCCTCAGCTCTGTATATTCAAAGCTTGCAGGTGCTTTTAATATATTTTCATTTTTTACGCTCATTCCAACCCCTCCATTATCTTTTCACCGTCAATAATAAGAGTGCTCAGCCTTGCATATTCCTCCCTGAGAAGCTTTTTACCCTCAGAAGTGATAATATAGCTTTTTATGGCAAGGCTGTTGTTTGTTCTTTCAATAATTCCGTTTGCGTAAAATTTATCAAGCATAGTGTAAAGAGTTCCCGGACCTATTTTTATTCTTCCGCCTGATATGCGCTTTACCTCTTGCATAATCTCCGTTCCGTAAAGCTCCTTTGTAAGTGCAAGAAGAACATAGTACATCGGCTCAGACAAGGTCTGCAAAGATTTCCTCGGCATAATCATCCCCCTTAAGCGGTTATCGTTTAACGATAACTCACGGCATCATTATAACATCGTTAAACGATATTGTCAATATAAAAATTTCAAAGCTGTCACGGGACAGCTCAGAGACCCTCTACTACAATTTTAACGGTGTTTATCGGGTTACAGCGGACACGGCAAGCCGTGTCCCTACGGTATCGGTTTAATTAAGGAAAGGTACGCCACACAGGGCGTACCCTACTTTCGGGCGCAATTCTGCATAAAAAAACGGAGCCTCGCTCCGTTTTTTACACCACCGTCTGCTCATTGATAACAAGTCTGAAGGTAAGACCAAGCTTTTCAGCCGCCTTGCGGCACATTATCATTCGTCCGAGGAAAATCTCAAAGTAGTCCATCACCGAGCCGTACTCGGTGTCAACTATCAATTTCAAAGTTACGGTTTTATTTTCCTTATTTATTTTGAGAGTAGATTTCTCAACAGAATAGTTTACTCTGTCGTGAATGTCAAAGGTAGTCTTATCACGGTTACGCACACGGCTTCTGCGTACGTCGGATTTATCCGCAAGAATAAGTGCCGCCGCCACAGGGCTTACAGGTACGCCCGTACCCTCATCGTGATTGCCGATTGCAGAAACAATATCGCAAAGCTCCTCGGTTTTCATTCCCATCTCACTGAGCAGGTAAAAAGCCATAACGCCGCTTGACTGGGAATGCTCCACACGGTTGACCATGTTGCCGATATCGTGCAGATAGCCTGCTATACGTGCAAGCTCAATCTCTTTTGCACTGTACCCCAGCTCCTCGAGCAAATTTCCCGCTATGTCGGAAACACGAAGCACATGAGGAAAGCTGTGCTCGGTAAAACCGAGAGCCGCAAGGGATTCATCAGCCTTTTTTATATAGGTTTTAATTTTTTCATCTTTTCTTATCTGTTCAAATGTCAGCATAGTCATCTCCTGTATTTCACATTTGTATAAGGCAAATATTTCACGTCCCGAAGGGACATTTCACACGCAGCAGGCGTATTTCACAACCCTTCCGTCACGGCTTCGCCGTGCCACCTTTTTCTCCGAAAACGGGCACACCCTCGTCACTTCGTGACACTCCCTCTAACAGAGGGAATTACCTTTCAGGGACGGCTAAGCTATGGTTTGTGCCTTCGGCACCATCTTAAATTGGAGCGGATATTTCACTGCCACACCTGCGGTGTGGCTCAGCACCCTTGATGGAAGGTTGCCGCAAGACCGCCCTGAGCAGTTTCACGGTACATAGCATTGAGATCCTTGCCGGTCTGATACATAGTTTCAACAACGGTGTCAAAGCTTATCTTTCTCGTTGTTGAAAGGAAGTTGGCAAGAGAAAGAGCATTGATAGCCCTCATAGCCGCAACGGCATTTCTTTCGATACAGGGAATCTGCACAAGCCCGCAGACCGGGTCACAGGTAAGACCCAGCATATGCTCCATAGCAACCTCGGCGGCGTACTCTATCTGACCGATACCCATACGGAAAAGCTCGCACAGCGCCGCAGCAGCCATTGAGCAGGCAGTACCTATCTCAGCCTGACATCCGCATTCCGCACCGCTTATTGATGCGTTTGTCTTTACAAGATTACCCACAAGACCGCCGACGGCAAGAGCCCTGCATATATCATCGTCGGAAAAGCCCTTTTTATCCTGCATATATTTGAGCACGCTCGGAAGCACTGCGCAGGCACCGCAGGTAGGTGCGGTAACAATCACACCGCCGCCCGCATTATGCTCACTGACCGCAAAGGCGTATGCACAGACAAGGCGGTTTTCCCTTGTAATATCGCTTTCGTCGATGTGAGTCTGATTATAAAGGTACTGTGCCTTTCTCTCAACGCCGAGACCGCCGTCAAGCACTCCCCTTGTGGAAAGGCCCTGATTGATAGAGCTTTTCATAGCCTTCCATATTTCGTGAAGGTAAGTCCATATTTCCTTACCCTCGTACTTTTCAACATACTCAGAAAGTCTGATATTATGGCTGTTGCAGTACTCGGCAATCTGTCCGAAGGTACGAAGGGGGTATATATCCTCCTCGTTGAGCTCGGGCTTGCCTTCAATAACAATCTGTCCCCCGCCGACGGACATTATTCTCTGTTTTGCAATTTCCTCTCCGTTTTTATAGGCGAAAAACTCCATTGTGTTTTCGTGGGGAAGTCCCTCAGTTTCAACAGGGCCGAAAATTACCTCTATACCGCCGCCGAAAACATCAAGTATAGCCTCATCAGTCTTATGTCCCTTACCCGTACCCGAAAGTGAGCCGTAAAGAATTACCTTATACTCCTCCGCATCAGGATACTCATTTTTAAAGTACCTTGCCGCCTTATCGGGTCCCATTGTATGAGATGAAGAGGGTCCTCTTCCTATTTTATATAAGTATTTAAGCGATTTCATAGTCCTTCTCCTCAGTTTTGCTTCTGTACCACTTTATATTCGTCATAGGGGCTGTAATAGTGGCAGGAATCCATACTGCCCGACATATATTTTTCCATTTCGTCCTCGTCGAGATTGACCGAGCAGTAGTATTCGTCGTATTCCTCGTCATAACAGTAATAGGCACAGCTTTCACACTGCATAGTATTCATAAGAGCATCACTCCTTTATCTTTATTATAATCAACAGTATATCAATAATCAAGAGATAGAGTAAAACATCGTGTACGGTTTTTCTTTGGTGAAAGAGGGGGAAGTGGGGCAGTTTATGGTTGAGTGGTGGAGGTTGGAGAGCAGAACCCTTCCGTCAGCCTAACGGCTGCCACCTTCCCTTTCAGGGACGGCAAGGCGGTGAGCGGTTTACCGTAAGCGGGATATAGCGGCGAGGTATACGACCGCTACGGGATTACAGCTTGCTCAAAAATGAAGACTATGTTTGCCACAAAGTGGAAAAAGGCACTCTCTAAGGCGCTGCCTGGAAATGCAGACGCAGGCGG
>JAZSPQ010000117.1:0-2919 GCA_045537485.1 Acutalibacteraceae bacterium
ATGACCTATATTATCGGCGACATAAACGGAAATAAAGAAAAATACGAAAGAATGCTTGAAAAGCTGAGCCCCCGTGACACGGATGCGGTTTTCGTTATCGGCGACGTTCTTTGCGGAGAAAGCGGCATTGAAATCTTGCAGGATATGATGTATAAAGCCAACATTTTCCCCGTTCTCGGCGAGCAGGAATATTTCGCAAAAAAGCTTCTGCACCTTATCGGCGAATACGGCAGTATCGAAAAGGCGGCTGAAAATATGAGTGAGGAAGAAAGAGAGCTTCTTAAAAAGTGGCTGAGCCTAAAGTGCGAAAAGACCGTTTCCGACTTCCTTGCTCTTGATGAGGAAGGCAGAGAGGCAATTCTCGATTATCTGACGGAGTTTGCACCTTATGAGGAGCTTACCGAGGGCGGAAAAACCTTTGTAATCACCCACGCAGGTATAAGAAATTTTGAAGAGGACAAAGACCTTGAAGACTACAGTGAAGAGGACTTCGTTTTTGCTGAAACTGACTATTTCAGGCCCTATTTCAGCGATAAATATCTTATTACGGGTCACACTACCACAGCTAAAATAGGCAGAGAGTTTACAAGTAAGGTTTACAGCAAAAAAAGACACATTGCTCTTGACTGCGGCGTTGCCTTCGGAGCAAATCTGGGAGCGGTATGCCTTAACCCCTTAAAAGTATACTACTGTTGACTTTGATGCTTTAATCTGTTAAAATCTATTAAAGAATAAAAAAAGGAGAGATGAAAATGGCAACATGTCCTGTTTGTGCAGGTGCTTCTGCAGGAAAAAGAATAGCCTTCAAGGGCTTTGAGGTTTTTGATTTGTGCATTAAGTGTGCCAGCTACAGCGTTTGCCTTATCAGCCCCAATGTTGAGGTAAAGGTGAAGGAAAATGCAATCAGATGGGCAGACATAGCCATTGAAAACAACCGTGAGAAAATTTATCTTGCAAACTGCATCAGAAGCTGGAAGCAGAGCGCAGAGGAGTTTGTTGCCTTGCATGCTCCGATACCTGTTCAGACCTTCAAGGAAGAACCCAAAGAGGTTATGGATATCGACAGCACCGAAATCAATCTTGATGCAACAATCAAGGGCTTCAGTACAGGTAACTATTCAGCTGTAATGTATCAGGAAAACAAGCGCACCATAGACAGCAGTGTGCTTGATGTGAAAAAAGAAAATTTCTTTGCCGAACCGTCACCTGCTCAGGAGAGTGCACCCTTCTCAGCTCCCGCAGTTGAGGAAGAGCCCGTAGTTCCCTTCTCCGCTCCCGCAGTTGAGGAAGAGCCTGTCGGAGAAAAAGAAGAGGCAACTGCGGAAGGTGAGCTCTTTGCGTTCACACCCGATACGGCTGACGGGGAAGGCTTATTCGAAGAAGAAGCCGAAGCAGCTGAGGAAGAAAGCATTGCCGAAGAGGAAACACCGGCAATTGAAGAGAAGGCTCCTTACGGGAATGAAAACGTCGGCGCCGATTGCTTATTCGCAGAAGAAAGCTCTCTTATGACCGACGAGGAAACAGATGCTGCCGTTGAGCTTTATGGGCAAGCAAAGGAAAACTTCACAGATGATGAGCCTGACATACTGGATTATCTTCGTGAAATTGCCCTTTCTCTCAAAAGCATAAATGCAAAAATGGAAAGAATCGAAAGGGATATAGAGGAGCTCAAAAACCGATAACCGACTTTTCTTACATAAACAAAAGGCTGTTTTCTAATATCCTATTGATTTTTTCGCTCAAAGAAGTATAATAAGTACATCAAAAGAACTTCGGTTCTTTAATAAACTAAAACGGAGGAAAATAAAATGCAAAATTCAAAAAGAAGCCTTGCAAAAGTAATTCTTGCTTTTATGGTTATTTTTGCCCTTGCTTCCACAATGTCTACCGTTGCTCTTGCAACAGGTGACGAAATTGTAACAGACGGTGCCGTTCTTATGGCTCCCGGCGAAGATGTTGCAGATACAGAGGCTCCCGTAACAGAGGAAGGTGCCGCTGAAGAAGCGGAAGAGGAAAACAAGTTTGCCAATACCTTCTGGGCGCTTCTCCCCCCGGTTATCGCAATCGGTCTTGCCCTTATTACCAAAGAGGTTTATTCTTCACTCCTCGTCGGTATCATCGCAGGTGCTCTTCTCAGCTCATCATTCAACTTTACCAAGGCTGTAGATAACCTTGTGAATGAAGGCTTTATCGGAGCAGTTTCAGGCACTGCAGGTATCTTTATCTTCCTTGTTCTGCTTGGAATCATTGTTGCTCTTGTAAACAAGTGCGGCGCATCCTATGCCTTCGGTCAGTGGGCACAAAAGCACGTTAAGTCAAAGGTAGGCGTTGCCCTTGCAACATCCTTCCTCGGTATGCTTATTTTCATTGACGACTATTTTAACTGCCTCACCGTAGGCTCAGTTATGCGTCCCGTTACCGATGCAAAGGGTATTTCACGTGCAAAGCTCGCCTTCATTATCGACGCTACTGCAGCTCCCGTTTGTATGATTGCTCCCGTTTCTTCCTGGGCAGCAGCGGTTTCCGAATTTACCAAAGGAACCGGCTACTCCGGTATTGAACTGTTTGTAAGAGCAATTCCCTATAACTTCTATTCCATTTTAACCATCGTGTTCATCATTGCCATCACCTTGATGAAATTTGATTACGGCCCCATGAAACTTCACGAATTTAATGCGATGAATAAGGGTGATTTATTCACCTCCGGCAGCGAAGAATTCAAAAATTCCACCGATGGCGATACCAATAAAAAAGGCAAAGTTGTGGACTTAATCTTCCCCATTATCGTGTTGGTTGTAATTTCCATTTTAGGTCTGATTTATGTTGGCGGATACTTCTCCGGCGAAACCTTTATTGATGCATTCGGTAACACCGATGCAACCGTAGGTCTGCCCTGGGGTGCAATTATCGCACTGATTA
>JAZSPQ010000025.1:0-16032 GCA_045537485.1 Acutalibacteraceae bacterium
CCACCGAGGGATTTTAAGTCCCTTGCGTCTGCCTATTCCGCCACACCGGCGTGTCTTACGACCTTCATATTATATAGGTTTTCACTGCCTTTGTCAAGAGTTGAGGATGATTTTTTCTTTTCTTTTTTGTTTGACTTTTTCTTTGGTCTGTGCTATAAATCTATATTGTACATACTATGTCACAAGGAGAATTTTTATGACCGCTTACCCTAACCCCTTCATTCCGGAAAGAGCTGACCCCTTTGCTATGAGAGCACCCGACGGTACCTTCTATTTCACCGCCTCCTACCCTGCCTTCGGTGATGTTTATCACGGCTATGACCGTATAATTCTACGCAAAAGCAGCACCGTCTCAGGACTTGCCTCAGCCGAGGAAAAAGCAATATGGTACGCTCACGAAAGCGGCAATATGGCACGTCATATTTGGGCACCCGAAATTCATTTCATCGGCGGTAAGTGGTACATCTTCTTCGCCGCAGGCGACAGCGATAACGTGTGGAACATCCGCCCCTATGTGCTGCAGTGTAAGGGTGCTGACCCCTACACTGACGAGTGGACCGAAAAGGGTAAAATGCAGGCTATTGCCGAAGACGAGATATCCTTCAACGGCTTTTCTCTTGATATGACCCACTTTGAGCACAAAGGAAAGCATTATCTTATATGGGCACAAAGCATAGGAGATTCCTCACTTTTTATGGCTGAAATTGACCCCGCTGAGCCGTGGAAGCTCATTACCCTACCCATACTCCTCACCAAACCCGAGTATGATTGGGAAAAGGTACGCTTCAGAGTGAATGAGGGTGCCGCCGTACTTAAAATCGAGGATAAAATCTATGTATTTTTCTCCGCTTCGGGTACCGGCTCGGAGTACTGTATCGGAAGGCTCAGTGCAGACACCGATGCGGATTTGATGAATCCCGAAAATTGGCATAAGCTCCCCCGCCCCGTGCTTTCAACCGAGGATCTCACCGGCGAATCGGGCCCGGGTCACAACAGCTTTGTCACTGATGAAAACGGAGATTTACTTCTCGTCTACCATGCCCGACCCGCCTCACATCTTGACGGAAAATGCGGTACCTTCACCGATGACCCTCTCTATGACCCTTGCCGTCACGCAAGAATACGTAAGGTACGGTTTGATGAGAATGGCACACCCTTACTTAAATAATTCGATTTTAAAGGAGTATCTTCTGTACTCCTTTATTTTTTTATTAGCAATTTTCCTAAAAGATTAGCAAAATCACAATAAATATTTTCATATTTTACAAAATTTGAAAAAATAGTTAATTTTTCTTGCAATTTTTTATCCGTAGGAATAAAATATTTTCTATCACATTAAAGTGCTGATATTATTTATTCAATTCTGCTCAATTTTTGAGCTTTATAAAGGAGTTTTTTATCAATGAGTTACGTTCAGAATGTAATTGACGGCGTTGCTAAGAAGTATGCCCACGAGCCTGAATTTGTACAGACCGTTTCAGAGGTTATCCACTCTCTCGCTCCCGTTATCGAGCAGCATCCCGAGTATGAAAAGTGTTCTCTTCT
This sequence comes from Acutalibacteraceae bacterium, assembly GCA_045537485.1. Taxonomy (GTDB): domain Bacteria; phylum Bacillota; class Clostridia; order Oscillospirales; family Acutalibacteraceae; genus UBA6857. The sequence goes on from JAZSPQ010000025.1 coordinate 1,546, forward strand.
TGAGAGAATGGTAGAGCCCGAAAGAGCTATTTCATTCCGCGTTACTTGGGCTGATGACAACGGCAAGGTTCACGTAAATACAGGCTACCGTGTTCAGTTCAACGGTGCAATCGGTCCCTTCAAGGGCGGTCTGCGCTTCCACCCCTCAGTGTACCTTGGAATTATGAAGTTCCTTGCTTTTGAGCAGACCTTTAAAAACAGCCTTACAGGTCTTCCCATCGGCGGCGCTAAGGGCGGATCCGACTTTGACCCCAGAGGCAAGAGTGATGCAGAAATTCTTCGCTTCTGTCAGGCATTTATGACAGAGCTTTACAGACATATCGGCCCCGACGTTGACGTTCCCGCAGGTGATATGGGCGTTGGTGCAAGAGAGATCGGTTATCTCTACGGTCAGTACAGACGTGTAAAGGGCGTTTTTGAAAACGGCGTACTTACAGGTAAGGGCCTTTCTTACGGCGGATCACTTATCAGACCCGAAGCAACAGGCTACGGTGCAACATACTATACAGTTGAAGTGCTCAATCACTTTGGCGAAGAAATCAAGGGCAAGACGGTTGCAGTCTCAGGCTTCGGTAACGTTGCATGGGGTGCAGTTAAGAAGATTACGGAGCTTGGCGGTAAGGTTGTTACTATTTCAGGTCCCGACGGCTATGTTTACGATAAGGACGGCGTAAGCACAGAGGAAAAGATTAACTATATGCTTGAGATGAGAGCTTCAGGCCGTGACAAGGTACAGGATTATGCTGATAAGTTCGGTGTGGAATTCCATGCAGGTGAGAAGCCCTGGGGCGTTAAGGTTGATAACGCAATGCCTTGCGCAACTCAGAATGAAATCGGTATGAAGGAAGCAGAGCAGCTTGTAAAGAACGGCGTTTCCTATTACATCGAGGTTGCAAATATGCCCACCACAAACGACGCTCTTAAGTATCTTCAGGATAACTGTAAAGCAGTTGGCCCCGCAAAAGCAGTTAATGCAGGCGGTGTTGCTGTTTCAGCTCTTGAAATGGGTCAGAACTCAATGAGATACAACTGGACAGCAGAAGAGGTTGACGCAAAGCTTCGTCAGATTATGGTTGACATTCACAATAACTCCGCAGCTGCCGCAGAGCAGTACGGTCTCGGTTACAATCTTGTTGCAGGTGCAAACATCGCAGGTTTCCTCAAGGTTGCAGACGCTATGATGGCTCAGGGAATATTCTGATTTTATACAGCAAAATCAGAATAATGAGCAATGCACAATTCGCAATCGTGGGAGAAAGCTCAAAAATATAGCAGTTTGTTCCCGCAAAATCAGGTATTATTGCAATCAAATAAACAAAAAAGTCGTCTGATTTCTCAGGCGACTTTGATTTTATGTTTATAATAAAGACGTACGGCCGATGGCCTCCCCTACGGTTCAAATTCGACGGGCAGGAGTCATCCTTCACTGCCCGTGTTTCCCGCCATTCTGCATTTTTCATTCTGCATTAAAAAAACCGCCCAAAGGCGGTTTTTTAATCAAATTCCCAGGGAGGTTTTTCTTCGGACTCGACCTTGCCGTCGCAGCCCTTTTCGCCACATTTTTCAGTTTCGGATGTATTATCCTTTTTCTTCTTAGATAACTTGTTGAAAATAAAAGGAAGAGCAATAATCAGCGCGCCAACGGCAACTACTGCTATAATCCAACTGTAGTTTTCCTTTTTAACAGGTTGGGCGGCCTCAGGGCTATCCGGCACAACAGATACCACTTCATTGGCAGCACCGAAAACAACATCTGCATAATCCACCACAAGCACGCAAGGGATGCCCGTTTTCTGTGTAAATTCATCGAGGGCGGTATTTATAATCTCTTTGTCTAAATCAAAGTTGGTTCTGTTTACTATTTTTGATGGGGAAAGCTCACTATTGTCAGACTCGGAAATAAAGCTCGAATCAAGCTCAAGGGCTGTAATTTCATCCGCCAAATACTTGATTACCTCCGCATAGTCCGTATCAAGGGAATAGGCATAGTATTCTGTGTTGATAAAGTCGTCCATTGCCTTGCCGTACTCGGCATATTCACCGAACATCTCATTGATTTCTCTTTTGATATTGTCCCCTACCCAGGCTATGGTGTAACAGCCGTCCGCTTCCTCATTAGCGAGAAAGACGAGCAGTATGTTATCCTCGGTTGCAGAGCTGTCGCCGAAGAACTGCTTGTAGTTATCATTGGCGTAATCCTGGAAGGCCGCTACATCATAATAATTGTTTTCGCCATCCAGAAATGTTACATTGCTGCTGAAATTGACCGTTCCGAAAAAGGTGCCGATAGAAGCTACAGCCATAATAACAATAACCGCCACCACTATTACGCCGGAAAAACAACCTACACCTGTACCCGGGCCGTAATAGGTTCTGTGAAACACCGGGCCGAAAAAGGGTCTGTGATGATGGTGATGATGTGGTGGTCTGTGATGCGGGCCGCCGAAATTACCCCCTCCGCCAAAAGAGCCGCCACCGAAGCCTCCGCCTCCCGAAAAACCTCCGCCACGACTTCCGCCGCCGAAGGAGCCACCGCCGAAACCGCCGCCTCTTGAACCGCCGCCGGGTCCTGCCATAAACAACACATCCTTTCTTTTAACGGTGAAATATCTTTCTCTTTACATAGATATTTTACCACTGTAAGCCCTGTTGTGTCAATAATGCAGAGCGGATTGTTATAGGCAGTTCCGACAGATCGTTAAGTTACGCCCTTGACATTACCCCTTTGCCTGCTTGGCAGACATTTCCATTAATAGGGGATTTACCTTTCAGGGCAGGCAAGAAAGGCGGAGCTCTGCCGTGAGGTGGGAAATGCATATTGAATGAATTGACGTTGTCATGAATTGCACCTTTGGTGCATTGTAAATTTGGCGGGCAGGAGTTACCCTCTTCTGTCCGAGTCCCACGCCATTCTACATTTTGCATTCTGCATAAAAAAAACCGCCCGAAGGCGGTTCTTTATCTATCAGGGAGCCTTGCCGAGGAATACATCATAGAAGATGTATTTGAAGAGTCCGTAAATTTCCTTACAGAATTCCCAGATAATCTGCCAGAACATTCTGTGTTCTTCCTCTTCTGCGCCTTCTCCTGTTCCATCTCCTTCAACCTCAGTTATTGAAGCATCTTCACCTTCTGCAGAAACCGAAAAGGCAACAACTGCAACTGACATAAGCATAATGAGAGCAAGAACAAGAGAGATAATCTTTTTTAATGTCTTATTCATAACGTGAACCTCCTTAAAAATTTATAGGGTTAACTATATTTTAAACTATGAAAAGGATTAAGTCAACAATTTTTCATAATTTATTTTAATACTTCGATTTTACTGAGAGGATTTTGCAATATTCGCCTGAGAATTCCGCATCCGCAACGGTTTTTACGGCTCTGACTCTGTAATAGTAGGTCTTAAAAGCCTTGGGCACCTTATCAACGATTTGATAATCAAGAGCGTTTTTGCTTTTATAAACCTCCTGCCAAGGCCCTTCCTGCTTTTCGCTTCTTTCCACCGAATAGTGATCAGCTCCCGTTACTATGCGAAGAGTTAACCTGATTTTTTTGCTCATAAGAGGTTTTGCTTCTATAATCTGCCCTTTATCAAGGTTTACCGCATGAACCTCTTTACTGAAATTACCCTGTTTCTCTTCCTTTTCAGCCTTAACAACAGGCTGTACCGAATAATGATAGGGCTGACCGGAAACGATTTTTTCATCGGTAAATTCGTTATTCTTTGTTCTTGCCACAGGCAAAATCTGAGAATAAAAATCGTTTCTGCGGTTTACAATATATTCGTCTGCGTTTTCGCATTTTTCCCAAGTGAGCCTTATTGCAGGGCCCTTCAGGGCATCGGCAACAAGATTCTGCGGTGCGGCAATATCGGAAATAACCACCGCTTTAACGGCGCTGAGCTTTGTTGAGGTCTTTTTACCCTCGAGCTTTTTATACGCCATTATTTTATATCGGTATGTTATATCCTCTTTAACATCCTCGTCGATAAATTCAGGCTTTTTGCACCAGGCAATATGCTCAAATTCACCTTCATCGGAAAAAGCACGCTTTATACCGTACTTTTCTGCGCCCTCAACCTTAGTCCACTTCAAAAGCAGCTTTCTGTCCTCAGTGACGGTTATGCTCTTTATCTTAGGACTTGCCTTGAGCTTTGTGATTACATCAAGGCTCATTTATCTTCACCTAAAAGAGCTGCACTTTCCTTATCAAGGAAAACCGTAACATCAGCGTGAAGCTTAAGAATAGATGCAGGACACTCGGAGGTTACTTCACCCTCAACAAGAGCCTTGACTGCCTTAGCCTTGCTCTTGCCTGTTGCTATAAGCACAATCTTCTTTGCACGCATAATATCGCCTATACCCATTGTCAGAGCATATTCGGGCATAGTATCACCCACTGCTTCAAAGTACTTCTTATTTGAGTCGATAGTGCTTTGTGTGAGCTTAACTGCAAAAGGTCCGTCGGCAAACTTATCACCGGGTTCATTAAATCCGATATGACCGTTGGTACCGATACCGAGAATCTGAAGGTCTATACCGCCGCATTCCTTGATTTTTTCCGAATATCTTTTACACTCAGCTTCTGTATCCTCTGCAAGACCTGAAAGGAAGTTGACTCTGTTAAAATCAACATCGGTTTTGCCGAAAAGATTTTCCTTCATAAACCAGAAATAACTGTTAACGTTTTCTCTGTCGAGACCCACATATTCGTCAAGGTTGAAGGTGGTGATATATTTAAGGCTTACCTCACCCTTCTCATAGCTTTCGATAATTCTTTTGTATGTCTCTACGGGAGAAGCTCCTGTTGCAAAGCCGATAACGCTTCCGTGCTTGTTGTTTATCTGTTTAACGATAATTTCAGCCGCTTCCTTTGATATTTCCAGACCATCGTTAAGAACAATAACCTTCATATTTAAACTCTCCTTTTACTTTCCGTAATGGTATTAAGTAATGTATATAATAACATATTTACTGTGTTTTTGCAACAAAAATATTTGATTTCCTATCGCAACTGTGCTATTATATATCTGTATTTTTTCAGATATGTGTAAAGGACGGGATTTTAAATGGAAAAAACTAAGCGTGATTCCTTTGCCAGCCGTTGGGGATTTATCCTCGCCTGCATAGGTTCTGCGGTAGGTATGGGTAATATATGGCTCTTTCCTATGAGGGTTTCAAGCTACGGCGGCGGTGCTTTTATTATAATTTATCTAATTTTTGTTATTCTCATCGGCTCAACGGGCGTTATAGGCGAAATGAGCTTTGGCAGACTTTCCCGAAGCGGCCCCATCGACGCCTTCGGGTATGCGGCAAAGTCAAAAAGCAAAGAAAAGGCAGGTCAGGTGTTGGGTCTTATTCCGACCCTGGGCTCTCTTGCGCTTGCCATAGGCTACACCGTTGTTATGGGCTGGATATTCAAGTATATGATAGGTACCTTTACAGGTTCTACCCTTGCGGCAACAGATGTGGACTCCTTCACTGCCGCCTTCGGCAGTATGGCTTCTGCCTTCGGCAACAACCTATGGCAGATTCTTGCCATAGCCGTCACACTTATTATTCTGATATTCGGTATCGGCTCGGGAATTGAAAAAGCCAACAAGATTATGATGCCTATTTTCTTCTGCCTGTTTCTCGGTCTGGCTGTTTATATTGCTTTTCAGGACGGTGCAATGGAGGGCTATAAATATATTTTCACCGTTGATCCCGAAGCTCTCCTTAACCCTGAAACCTGGATTTATGCTTTGGGTCAGGCTTTCTTCTCTCTTTCGGTTGCAGGTAACGGCACTCTGATTTACGGTTCGTATCTTTCTGACAAAGAGGATATTCCCAAGAGCGCACGCAATGTTGCATTTTTTGACACAATAGCTGCCATGCTTTCAGCTCTTGTTATTATTCCGGCTATGGCAACGGCAGGAGCAGAGCTTTCTGCCGGCGGCCCGATGCTTATGTTTGTTTTCCTGCCCAACCTGTTTAAGGCTATGCCCGGCGGTTCGGTTATTGCCGTTATTTTCTTCGTTGCTGTCTTCTTTGCAGGGCTTACATCACTTATCAATCTTTATGAATCTCCCATTGCTACCGTTCAGGAAAGATTCAAGCTCAAAAGAGCACCCTCAGCTCTTATTGTGGGAGCAGTCGGGCTCGGCATTTCCCTTGCCATACAGCACATCGTTTCCGATTGGATGGATATTATCTCTATTTATATCTGTCCCCTCGGTGCAGGTCTTGCAGGTATAATGTTCTTCTGGGTGCTTGGAAAAAAAGTTGTATCCAACGAAGTTAATAAGGGCAGAGAAAAACCCATCGGAAAATGGTTCTATCCCCTTGCAAAATATGTCTTCTGCCCGATTTGCATTATCGTTCTCATCGCAGGTGCGGCCTTGGGCGGTATCGGCTAAAATTATTTAAGGACTTGATTTAATGAAATACAACTATCACACTCACACATCCCGCTGTTTTCACGCAAAGGGTACAGATGAAGAATATGTGCTTGCAGCAATAGAGGCAGGCTTTGATGAAATCGGATTTTCAGACCACTCCCCCTGGAATTTTGAAAGCTATGTTTCCCATATGAGAATGCACGAATCCGAGCTCAAGGACTACTGTGACAGTGTTAAGAGTCTGAGAGATAAATACAAGGATAAAATCAGCATTAAGCTCGGTCTGGAATGTGAGTATTTCCCCAAATACCTTCCCTGGCTTAAAGGAATGATTAATGAGCACGAAATTGACTATATAATTCTCGGTCACCACTTTTCCGAGGATGAGCCAGGCAGTCTGTATAACGGGCAGATGTCCGCTCCTGACCAGCTTTATGCCTTCAGAGACGACCTTCTCGAGGCTATGGATACGGGTATGTTTTCTTATATTGCCCACCCGGACATTTTTATGAGGGGCTATCCTCTTTTCGACGAACACTGTGAGATAATTTCTAAACAGATTATTCAAAAGGCAATCGAAACAAACACACCTCTTGAATATAACCTGCTCGGTCTGAGCCACTCAATAGCTGACGGAAAAGAAGGCTATCCCTATCCCGCTTTTTGGAAGACAGTGAGCGAAATGAAGCCGCCTGTTACCATCGGTATCGATGCCCACCTTCCCGCCGCTTATCTTGACAGTGAGCTTTTTGAAAACGGTATTGACACCCTCCAAAAGCTCGGTCTTAAGATAGTTGACTGCATCAAAATGTTCAGGTAATTTCTTTGATAAATTTCAAAATAAAACCGTGTCCTTAAATTTTTCCGACACGGTTTTTCAGCAGAAAAAAAGAGCCGCTTTTTAGGGTGTTGCACTTAGGGATTTAATAGCCTGAAGCATATTTTTTTGGCGCATAAATGCGTTAAAATGTTTGAAATACACGAGTATTCCTGCACATTTTGCCTTTTTCTGCATCCAAAATAACATGGCTTCAGGTGCCTTTGGCAGTTTAAATTCAACTATTTTTCGTTTAGACAAAATGCAAAAACCTAACAAGGCCGACGCCTTCTGAGGTTGTTTCGTGAAGTATAAGCGGAAAAGAGTGGATTTAAACCTACTAAATCCCTAAGCGCAACACCCTTTTGGGCGGCTCTTTAGTTTTCATAAAATTAAGCAACTGTTTCAGAAATAAAATCAACATCTTCGCAGGAGCAGGAAACAAAGTTTTCTCTGTCGTCTGCGTTCTTGATCTTTTTCTTTTCAATAATTTTTGTCACTGCAACATAAATACCTGCAATAGCAGCGGTGATTGCAACGATGATTGCCACAATTTTGAGAATCTTTTTAAATTTCTCCATAAAACTTTCCTCCGAAATATATTTTACTTCTAGATTATATCACTAAGTTTCATTCAAGTCAATAAAAATATGACAATTTAATAGGTAAATATACAGCTTCGGGTCTGTTCTCCGTGAAACTTAAGACTTATGTCTATTTTAGTCAGAAGAGTATAGGTTCCGCTACCGTAGCCGTTCGTGATAGGCAGCTTGTAGTTCAGAGATATGAGTCTGTTATCCTTATCAAAAACTGCCTCGACCGTTGCGCCGCTGTAAGTGAGACTCAGTTCATCGAGTGCCACTCCGTTTGGCATATATGAAGCAAAATTTACCGACTCAATAGCTGTGGAATGATTTTCCGCCTTTTGGGTCAATGTCTGTGTTTCATCCTTTAATATAAGGACTATTTTATACCCCCCGTCGCCTGTGGGGTTGGCAGTCGCCTGTTTTACGGCATCGGAGCTGAGCTTTGCATAACTTCCCGAGGGCGGGATAATCGTAACAGTGGTCTGGCCTGAGGGCGCGTCGGTTCCCTTGACAAAGTTATATGTTGCGGTTTTCGGAGCGTTCTTTGCAATAGCATCCTTTGCGGTACCTTCTGCAAGGGCACCGCCTGTGAGCTGGTCAAAGCTTATATCAAGTGTGCCGCTTGTTGACATAGTGAATTCTTCGGTGTTTTTGAGCTTATTTATGCCGTTGACGTAGGCTTTAACTATGTTATCCTTTCCTACGGGTACATTTTTATTGATTTCCTCATGCTCTTTTGAAGCGGAAATCGAAGCATCCTGAGAAACCTTCCAATCGGGATCTCCGACATTTACGGTGGTTACAACGTGATTGCCCAAGGTAATATCGTTAACCGGAGGAATATACTCCTTGCTTTCGGTTGTGGAGGGATTTGTGGTGCTTTGCTGAGGTTGCGGCTGAGTACCTGATTGAGCTGTGTTGTTATATGTGGTTGTTGTGCTGTCCTTGCCTGCCTTTTTTGCAATAGTGGAGCTTATCATAAGGCTGGCGCAAAAAGCCCATAGAGCTACAACAAAAATAATAATGATTTGTATAAGCTTTTTCTTATCCATGGGATTTTCCTTTCGAGATGGTTTAAAAATCTTTATCATATAAAGGGATACTTACGGTGAAGCATCCCTTTATATATATTATAATTTAAAAGTGAGAGTCTGTTGCTTTAGAAAACAAACTTGTAGCTGATTGTTGTTGTACCGTTCATCTTCATGCCGACACCTGCATCATCGCCGCTTGAAGCCATAAATTTAGTGGTGAAGGGTGATTCAACCTTATAGCTGTATACACGGCCCTGTGTATCGATATATGCGGTAATCTTTGTAGCGCCCAAAGTGGTCAGTTCGTTGTTAACATCATCGCCTGTGAAGCCGAGTGCATCATAAACCGATACGAAGCCGGGATGATACAGTGCATCCTTCTGTGATGTTGTTGTGCCGAATTTTTCCTGCTTAAGAGTTGCAACAATCTTATACTTTCCGTTTGAGGGATAATATGTTGTTGTAACTGATGAGAAGCCCTTTGACCATGATGACGGATTATGCTGATCATAGAGATAAGCAAGCTGCATATTGGTTGATGAGGGTTCAACATATGACTTAAGTGAAATTCTTGAGCCTGATTCTGTTGTTGCGTAGCCATCCTTAAACTTATATGTTACGGCTGCGGGGTCTTCAATAGTTACAAGCTCGGGGATGTCTTCCTCTTCTGCCATTCCGAAGATAGCAAGGAACTTAAAGAAGTTAACAAGAGTATCACCGGAAATCTCACCCATACCGAGGAAGCCGTCAATTGTAGCGTTACCTGAAGACATGCTGCCTGAGAAGTAGATAGAATCAAGCACCATCTCTGCATAGGAGTCTGCAGTTACGGTAACCTCGCCCTTTTCACGCTTTGTCTTATTAAGTGCATTAACAAGCATAAGAAGCTGAGCGTTCTTGCTTTCCTTTGATGAATCGATAATAATATCGCCGGATTCAACGGTGAATTCTGCAACCTTCACAGCCATAGAGTTGTTGCGGTTTGCAAAAATCTTATAGGTATATGTTTCGTTGGGAGCAAGGCTGAAGGTAAAGGTCTCTGCTGTGGGGTCAGTGATTTTAACATCCTCGCAAGCTTCCAGAGCGCTGTAATATCTGTAAGCAGTGTAACCGGTTACATTTTCGGGAGCGTTCCACTTAACTGTTACGGAATAGTTATTCTTTGCAACAGTGATGCCTGATGTGGTTGCCTCATACTGAATGGTATTGATAAGTGAGCCTGCTTCGGTATAAGCGGAAAGACGGTAAATCTTACCTGTGTTTTCACCGACACCTGCATCTGTATAGGTAACTGTCTTGCCTGATTTTACATTTGCGGTGAAGGGCTTTTCAATAACCATTTTTTCGATTTCCTGCCACTTGTCCAAGCCGAAATCGTAACGCTCAATAGAATATGTTTTTGCCTTTCTTACTTCGGACCATTCAAGCTGAATATCCTTTTCGGTTGTGCCTGCACCTGTTGTAAACGTCGGCGGAGTGTCAATGTAAATATATGAATATGAGCTGTAGTAGTAGCTGGTATTCTTTACATAGGAGCGGATACCGATTCTGTAGGTTGAGCCTGCTTCAAGGCCTTCAACAGTGTAGGAGTTGGCGGTTGTTGCCTTAACACGCTTGTTTTCCTTTGTAGCATAGTTATAAAGGTAAACCTGATAACCGCGTGCACCCTGTGCCTTATCCCATGTGACATCAACACTTGTCTGAGTGAGGTTAGATGCCTTTGCGTTTGTTACAACTGCAGGTACGGTATCAAATGAGAAGTATGATGACCATGCACCGTAAACATTTTTGCCGTTAACCTTAGCATAACCTCTTACTCTTACCTTGTATGTTGTGCCTGCCTCAAGACCTGAGAGGGTTATTCCCTTTGATGTGGTGTAGGAATATTTTTTGGTGTTGTAGTTATAAACCTGATAGTTTGTTGCACCTGTTACACCTGACCAGTAGAAGTAAGCAGAGGATGTTGTAACCTTGTTTACCTTTTGTACTGAAGAAGCAAGGTATTTAGGTGTGGCAGTGAGTGATGTGTAAGAGGGGCTGTAAATATTTTTACCGTTATACTTCTTATAAGCAATAACACGGAACTTATATTCTGTGCCGGGTGTAAGGCTCTTTACGGTAAGTGATGTGGCGGTTGTAACCTTGATGTTGGTATATTTGCCGCTCTTATACTGCTGAACAACATAGCCGGTAATGCTTGAAACCTTATCCCATGTGAGCTTAACGGATTTACCGCCGGAAAGGTTTGTTGCCTTGAAGTTTGTAACCTTAGCGGGAGCAGCCTTAAAGCTGACTGTTACCCATTTACCGTAGGTGGTCTTTAAAAGACCTTTATCGTAGCTACGCACCTCATAGGTATAGCTCTTGCCGGGGGTAAGTGTAGCTTTATAGCTTGTTGCGGTTTTCTTGACAGTCACTGTTTTGCTGTAACTGCTGCCGGTTTTGTAACGGATTTCATAACCGTCGGTGCCTGAAGCTGCTGTCCAGGTCAGCGTTGCGGAATTGTATGTAACGTTCGTTGCCTTAAGGTTTGTTACATTGCCTAAAGCAGCTGATGCAATAAGCATTGTCGATGCCACCATCATAACGCAGAACATCAATGCCAAAACCGCTTTAAATGTCTTTTTCATTTGAATTACCTCCATATAATTTCTATAAAAATTGCCTTAGCAAATTTTTACCATATGAATAAATAGGTTTGTGTGAGAACTGTGCTGAATTCGTAGGCCTCACCGTTCAGGCTGAAGCTTACCGTTACGGGCACTGTTACGGTAATATCGTCGATATATCCGTTTTGTATCTTTGCAGTGACGGTTGTTCCTTCATATATACAGGTATTTAAAACAAAACCGTCGTTTTCTTCTGCAACGCTCTGCCAATCAATAAGCTTGGCAATAAGAGCTGTCTGTGTGCCGTCGTTCTCACTGTTTAAGGAAAAGGTGATACGGTAGCCGTTGCCGTCATCGTCGAACTCAGCCCTTGCTGTATCTTCATAGCTGAGCGTTGTCAGTTCATTTTCGGGAGCCAGCAGAGCTGTCACGGGAAGCTTTGTTGCCTTATCGATGCCGTCTGCAATGTATGAATAAGCGGTTCCGCTCATTTCGGTTGAGGTTATAACTCCCTCATACTCTTCACTGTTTTCGCCTTCAAAATCGGCAGTGCCGAAAATTGAAATCAGAGTGAAGCTGCCCTCTGAGGTTTTTGAAGCATTGTAGGCTTCAACAAAGCCCTTAAAGGCTTCTCTGTCATCGGCAGGTCTGTCGTTTGTGGTGACGGACAAGGCATTCTTTGAAATGTATCCGTATAAAAGACCGCTGTCGTACTGTGCGAAGGCTCTTATCTTGAACTGATATGTTGTGCCCGGCTCAAGGCCTTCCGCCGTATATTCGTCACAAGCCTGTCCGTAAAGGGTTGCGATGGTATCATAAGCTCCGCTCTGCTCGTTGAGCTTGCTTATCTGATAGCCTGCAACACCCTGCTGTGTTTCCCATTGAAGAGTAACTCTGCTTGTGTAAACCGAGCCCTCCTTAACCGAAAGAGTCTCAACATAATCGGGTCTTGTGGTGCAGTCCGTAAGATCTGAGTATGAGGCATAGACCGCTGTGCCGTTGTGCTTCAGATATGCTCTGACCATAAAGGTGTATTCTGTGTTCGGATTAAGGCCTGCCGCCTTGTAGCTTGTTTTTGTAACCGCTCCCAGAAAGGTGTATTTTGAGGTTTCGCGGTTATAAAGGTAAACTCTGTAGCCTGTTGCGTTTTCCGCCTTACTCCAGGAAAGATTGATATAATTGTGAGCAGGCTTTGCGGTGATTCCCGTAACCTTTGCAGGTCTTGCAACATAGGCCTTGTAGGTAGCTGATGTATCTGCCAGATAATAGGTACCGCCCGATGAGGTGTATGCCAGAACTCTGTAATACTGATAGGAACCTACTTCCATATCCGTAACCGTAAGGGTCGGCTTGCTTGTGTATTGGATAGTTTCGTATTTTTTGGTGCTTGAATTGTATCTGTATATTCTGTAACGTGTTGCACCCTCCGACTTATCCCAGGAAAGAGTATAGCCTGTGGGGGTAACATTTGTAAGCCTGAAGCCCGTTACCTTCTGAGGCACCACCGTGATTTTGCATGTAGCCGTAATCTTTCCGCCGTCCTTGGTTGTGCAGGTGATTACAGCCGTACCTACACCTACAGCAGTAATTTTACCGTTTGCGTCCACAGTTGCAACCTTAGTGTTGTCCGAGGCGAAGGTAACCTTTGAGGAATAAACCTTTGAAGGTGAATATGTATAGGTAAGAGTTTTTGTCTCCCCTGTCTGCAGCTTTGCGGCGGTGCTGCTCAGGCGAAGGCTTGTTATATAGCGGTAAGCCATATTTATGCCGCTCAGTGAGCTTACTGCAGTTTCTCCGTAGGAGCCTTTAACAACATAAACCGTCAGATTCTTGTGGCAACCGACAAAAACATTTTCACCGATAGTTGTGACAGTTTTGGGAATAAATACCTGCTTGAGGTTTGTGCAGTACCAGAAAACCGCATTTCCGAGCGTGGTGAGCTTTGAGGGAAGAACGACTCTCGTAAGAGAAGTACATTCGTTAAAAGCGGCAGTGCCGATAACCTTGACCGTTGAGGGAATGCTTATGGTTTTCATGGCTGAATTGCCCCAGAAGGCTTCATTGCCTATGGTTGTAACCGTAGCCGAGCCAACCTTAGAGGGAATCGTAACATCAGCATCGGTGCCCTTATACTCCTTCAGAGTGGCGGTTGAACCGTTAACCGTGAAAACGAAATCGCCGACTTTTTCTTCGGCAGCGCTTGCAGATACAAATAAAAGAGAAGAAAGGCAAGCGAAAACAAACAAAAACAAGAGGGTTTTAAAAGTGCGCTGTTTCATTCGTACAGACCTCCATAATAATCGTATATGCATTATAACATACATTGTAATAAAATACAATTATATATAGCAAATTTTTAAAAAAGTAACACAATGTTAATCATTTTGAAAAAAGAAAAAAGAAAAAGAGACAGGTAAAAACCCATCTCATAAATCTTTAGTTACCGTCTCTTATTTTGAAGCGTTGAGCTTTGTTACAAGAGCTGACTTCTTTCTTGCAGCGTTGTTCTTGTGAAGAAGACCCTTAGCTGTAGCCTGGTCAATCTTCTTAACTGCGAATTTTACAACATCTTCCTTATCTGCTGCGTTTGTTTCAATAGCAACGTTAGCCTTCTTAAGAGCTGTCTTAAGAGCTGAGTTAGCTGACTTATTGCGAGCCTGCTTTGTTGCGTTAACGAGAACACGCTTCTTTGCTGATTTGATGTTTGCCATAGTTCTTTGCACCTCCTATTAGTCTTGTGTCATGCAGAGCATATCATATCATCTTTTTTTGGAAAATTCAAGATATTTTTGCAAATTTGGATATACTTTTTTTAAAGCGACAACAATACTAACACATAATTGTGCATATTGCAATAGTTTTGAGGTGAAAAAATGAATTTTCGTACAGATTTAGCCCTTGAAAGGCATGAGTTTATAACCGATGAGGATAAAGACGGGATAAACTTTGAAAGCGTTGAAGAGTTCGGAATGAAAATTTCACGAATAACGGTAAAAAGTGATGCGGCGGCTCAAAAGCTGCAAAAGCCCAAGGGAAGATACACTACACTGGAAATTCC
>JAZSPQ010000037.1:0-2338 GCA_045537485.1 Acutalibacteraceae bacterium
TAAATTTTTATGAAGCTGCATATACGGGACAAATTCTTTTAAGCCGTATTCATTTCTTGCATTAAACTTTTCAAGTTCCTCCGGCCCTTTTTCTTTGAAGAACGCTATCAACTGTTCATCAGCCATGTTTTCCTCAAAATACTTTTCAATATGGTTAATAATACCGCCTGTATCTTCACCGAAATAATAATATCCCTCATAGTGAGTAAGCTCACATTTATAAACATAGTCAATAGTAAACCTTGTTTTTTCTATTTGTCCGTTCTCTGATACATAGTCTAACTGCTTAAAAAGGTCGTCCGCCTTATGTAAAGGCAACTGCATACCTTTATGGAGTGCTGCACTTTCTGTCATTTCGATAGAAACAACAGGCTGTATCTTTGGATTGAACATATCGGGAATATCGGTATCACCAAGCCATTTATTATATATTTCCGTGTAGTCAACACATTGTATTTCTGCCAACTTTGCAAAACAGTTTTCTCTTATAACGCTATCGCCAACACCAAGCAATTTATACACATCAGACTGTCCGATAGCGTTATATAAATCCTCAAAAGTTATATCAGGATTTATCAAAGAGCCTGCACCGTCTGCTGAATGTTCTTTCATATACCATTCACCGACTTTTGTACTCATATCAACTGTTTCGGGTATCGGCTCAAAAATATCCGGCTCCTGTTCGGGAGCAGCCTGAACAACTGTGTCATTTCTCATTATTTCAGAGGGCTTTTCGCCGGAAAGAGGTTTGATAGCTTCCACATAATCACAAGCATAATACGCATTTCTGTTAAGCTGTCTTTGCCAAGCGTTGGCTTTTGGCGACCAACGGAAACCGTTGCTTTTTAATTGCTCTCGCACTTCTGCAGAAGGCTTATCATCAAAAAGTATCTGCAATCGGTTTTCTGCTTTGTTAGCTTCAACCGTTCCGCCGTCAAACTCCCAACCCGGAAATGTTGTTAATGCCTTTTTCTCCAATTCCTCAATACGCTTTTTAACCCTGCTTATTTCAGCGTTATTATTTGTGAGAGAATAAGAAGCAAAAGGCTTATCTTCCAAGTGCCAACTTTGCGCCATATCACTTTTTATCTTTTCCATTTCCTCCGGTGCAAGAATAGTACAGCCGTCAAGTGTCTTATGCTTTCTGTAATAGGCATTTATATCTTTCATCATTTGCTGTGCTGCCTGTAAGTGCTCCAGCTTATCTTTGAGTTTTGCAATGGCCTGCGGATCGTCTGCACTTATGCCGCCCATGCCCGTACTCCTTATCTTATCGAGAAGCCCCTCAATATACTGCCATTCTTCCATATTTCGGTCTCTTGCTGCATTTTGTTTTATCTTTTTGCCGACGGGGAAATTTGAAGCTCCGGCTATCATAACAGACGGACAGCGCATTTCAATTTCAAAGCTTTTATTCGTATTTTCAGCGAGCTTTCGGGCGTAGGTGTCAAGCAGTCTATCAATTTTTTCGTGATATTGCTTATCTACACGCTTTTTCTGCTTATCTGCTATTTCCACAGCCTTATCAACTTTTGCCCTGTATGCTGCCGTTTCGCTTCCCGGTACATAGTCTGAAAAGCTATACATCATTTTTGCGTGCTTTGCTGCCGACTCATTTATGGTATAGTAATGTACCTTTGTGGGCTCTATATCAGGGGAAGATTTTTTCACAATATCGCCGTGTGCGTTTATTTCATATCCCTGTACGGCTGCTGCACTTTTTGTACCCTCTGAAATTTCTCCCTTTGCTTTAATATCCGCATCTGCCAAAGTCTGCAAAGTATCTTTTACTGCGTCTTTGATTTCCTCCTGTTTTTCAGGTGGTAATTTACTCATAACCGATTCTTTGCTCTTTTCCTGTTCTTTTTCAAGTGAAATTAAATTTTCCTCAATTTCGTCTATAAGTTCGGCAGATGTTTTTTGAATTGTAGATAAAGAGGCTTTAAGCTCCGGCATTTCTTTATCCTTGCTCCAGCTTGCAATATATGGGAATGACGATTCTCCCGTTTCAATACCGAAATGTTTACATACAACAAAGGCCACGCTTTCGGCTTCAACCTCACGCATACGCCTTGTTTTCTTTTCTTCGGGAGGAAGCAATGCCAATTCCTCAATCGTGTAATTATGGAGCTTTGCGTGAGAAATTTCGTGTATCGCTGCCGCAATGGTTTCTATTTCTGACATATCATTTCTGACAGTAATTTTTGCGTCCTCTCCATAATGACAATATCCCTGTGCCGTATCTCCCGGTTCAAACTCTATGAGTTCAATGGGGAACGGAGATATTTTCTTTAATACCGACCAAAATTCTTCGTAGTTCTCAACCGTTCCTACAAGC
>JAZSPQ010000072.1:0-18899 GCA_045537485.1 Acutalibacteraceae bacterium
AGTTATACACAGCAAAAATACGCTCAAATGTGATAATTCACGAATATCCAATGATTTATTGTGTTGAAACTACAGATAAATTATGTTAATATATATAAGCAGTTGTTATTATAGGATTACTATATACTAAAAAGTTACTAACAACAAGCTTTAGTCATACGATTTAGTTTAGGGGTGTTAATATGAAGATTATTGAAAATAACGGTGTGTTTATCCTTGAAACAGAGAAAACACATTATGTTATGGCAGTTGACAGCGAGGGTGTTCTGGAGCACCTTCATTGGGGCAAGCCTTGTGATGAAAGAGATTATGTTTCAACCTACAAGCCTTGGAAAAGAAATTCAAATCATTCTGCAAGGGATTTATCAAAAACCGAATTCATCCCCTATGGCGGAACAATGTACAGACTGCCTGCATTTATGGCAACCTACCACGATAAATGCAGAGAGGCTGTGCTTACATATAAAGATTTCAACATAAGAGAAGACGATGATACTTTTCTCCTTGAAATTATTCTTGAAGATAAACCCTACAATCTTGGGGTAACTCTTTGTTACAGATTAAGAGAAAACACCGATATCATCGAAAGGTTTGTCAAGGTTAAGAATAATTCAGACAGTATTGTGGTGCTTAATAAAATTTCATCAGGCGAATTCAATCTTCCGTCCCGCAGACCCTATACCTCAACAAATTTCAACGGTTCGTGGGCAGCAGAATTCCGTATGAAAAACTCTGTGATTGAAAACGGTGTGCTTTCTTATGACAGCAGAAAAGGCGGAAGTAATCACACAGTAAATCCTGTATTTATTCTTTCGCAGAACGCAGATGAAAAGCAGGGTGATGTTTTCTTTGGCGCTCTTGCTTGGACAGGAAATTTCAAAACAGAGATTTCAAGGGATTTCGCAGGTGTTACAAGAGCTGTTATCGGTATCAATGACTTTGACTTCTCTTACAATCTCCACAGCGGTGAAGAATTCATCACACCTTCCGTCTTCTGCGGATATACCAAAGGCTTCGGTGAAATGAGTAATCAGATGAATTCTTTTGCCAATGAGTATATTCTTCCGAAAAGATATGCAAAAGAGCCTTTACCTGTGCTTTATAACAGCTGGGAAGCAACATGGTTTGATGTAAGCTCAGAGGGTCAGCAAAAATTAGCTGAAATTGCCGCAGATATCGGTTGTGAGCTTTTCGTTATGGATGACGGTTGGTTTGGTCAAAGAAAAGACGACCACGCAGGTCTTGGCGATTGGTATGTAAATAAAGACAAGTTCCCTGAAGGCTTGAAGCCTCTTATCGATAAGGTTAAATCCTTGGGTATGCGTTTCGGACTGTGGTTCGAGCCTGAAATGGTAAATCCTGATTCCGATTTATACCGTACACATCCTGAATGGACATATAACTACAATACAAGAATACCTTGTCTTTTGCGTAATCAGTTAGTGCTTAACCTTACGAGAGAAGATGTAAAGGAATATGTGTTCAAGGTTATGGACGATATGCTTTGTGAGTATGACATCAGTTACATCAAGTGGGATATGAACAGAGCCTATTCCGAAACAGGGTGCGAAAACCTTGAAAATCCGCAGGAGCTTTGGTACAGACACGTTAAGGCTGTTTATGAAATCGCAGACAGACTTAAAGAAAAGCATCCCGATTTACAGATTGAATGCTGTGCTTCGGGCGGCGGCAGAGTTGACCTCGGCTCACTCTCACACTTTGATATGGTATGGACAAGCGATAACACCGACCCCATTGACAGACTTGAAATACAGCACGGTTTCTCACTTCTTTATCCCATCAAGTGTATGCGTGCATGGGTAACTGATACCAACAGAGGTTCACGCCCGACGGATTGGGATTTCCGTTTCAATGTTACTATGCAGGGCTCACTTTCAATCGGCGGAAATCTTCTCAGATATACCAAAGAGGAACTTGAGATTCACAAAAAATACATTACAATGTACAAAGAAATAAGAAACACCGTTCAGTTTGGTAAGTTTTACCGTCTTGCAAATTATCAGATGGACAGTATTTATGGGGTTCAGTATGTTGACGATGAGCAGAGTGTGCTCTTCCTTTGCACGAGCGTAAACACCTTCTTCAACGATAAGTTCTACCATATTAAAATGGAAGGACTCGATAAAAACGCGCGGTATAAGTTTTCTTATAACGGCAAAGAAGAGATTTACGGCGGAGCATATCTTATGAATGTCGGTCTTGACTTTGATATGGGCGGCACTCTTCAATCTAAGATAATAATTCTGAAGAAAGTATGATTACATTACGGCACGTTTCATGGGTGATATAAGAATGAAATGAATGCTTATCGGGTTTGGATTTGACATCTCAGTTTAGGAGGTTATATTATGAAATATCGTGAGGACAAATACGGGAATAAACTGTCTGTTTTAGGCTTCGGATGTATGCGCTTCAAAAAGAAAATGGGCAGAATCAATATGGAAGATGCAGAGTGTCAGATAATGTCGGCTTTTAATAGCGGCGTCAATTATTTTGATACTGCCTTCATATATCCGGGAAGCGAATCGACAATAGGTGAAATTTTTGAAAAAAACAATATTCGTGACAATGTGTATATTGCAACAAAGCTTCCTCCGCAGCTTATGCGCAGCATAGATATCCTTGATAAACTTTTTAATGAACAGTTAAAAAGGCTTCGTACAGACTATGTTGATTTTTACCTTATGCATATGATGAGTGATATCAAGGTTTGGGAACGTTTAAAAAGCATGGGCATTGAAAAGTGGATAGAAGAGAAAAAAGCAAGCGGTGCAATCCGTCAGATCGGATTTTCATACCACGGCAATTCTGATATGTTTTGTCAGATCGTGGACGCTTATGACTGGGATATGTGCCTAATACAGTATAACTATATGGACGAGCATACTCAGGCAGGACGCAAAGGCTTGAATCACGCCAATGAAAAAGGTATTCCCGTTATGATTATGGAGCCGCTTCGCGGTGGCAGACTTGTAAACAATCTTCCGTCAGATGCAAAACGCATTTTCGAGGAACACTCGGTTCAGCACACACCTGCACAGTGGGCCTTTCGCTGGCTGTGGAATCAGCCGGAGGTCACTGTTGTCCTTTCAGGTATGAACTCCGATGAAATGGTAGCAGATAATATAAAAACTGCCTCCGACACCAGAATCGGAGAGCTTAACTCTAAGGATGAAGAAATGCTCAAGAGGGTTGTTAAGGCTATCAATTCAAAAATGAAAGTTGGCTGCACAGGCTGCGGTTACTGTATGCCCTGCCCCGAAAATATCAATATCAGCGGAACCTTTTCCGCGTATAACCGATGTTTTTCCGACGGCAGATTTGCAGGGCTCAGGGAGTATGTAAAATGCACAACTTCAGGAAAATATGCACCGGCATCAAAATGTATAGGATGCGGAAAATGTGAGAAGCATTGCCCGCAGAGTATTGAAATCCGAAAAGAGTTAAAAAATGCTCAAAAAGAGCTTGAAGGCCCTGCATACAAGGTGATCAGCAACATTGTATCGGCATTTAAAAAGAATAAATAATCATCATCTAAACCTAACGGTTATATACCATTTTTCTGCGGATTATGAAATATTTTACCTGACGGCAAAATGTGAAAAGGAACACCCTTTGTCAGTGGACAAAGGGTGTTCCTTTTCGTGGTGCCGGTGGCGGGGGTCGAACCCGCACGGTATCGCTACCAACGGATTTTGAGTCCGCCTCGTCTGCCAATTCCAACACACCGGCTGATTTTTGTGTTAAAACACCTTGATATTATATAACAGCAAGCATTAGTTGTCAAGGATTTTATCAGACTTTTTATTAAGATACAAGCCGTAAAGTAAAGGAACAACCACAAGTACGGCTGAAGTAATGAAGGAATTTAAATCGCTTGCTTCGGCTGAAAATACACTTAATCCGTTAAAGACCGAATGTGCAACTATGCAAGGAACAATGCTCCCCTTTTTTATGAAAATCATAGTAAAGGCAAAGCCGATTGCGGCTGCATAGCATATCTGAAGAAGAGTTGAATAAACATCGGCACCGTTAAACAGATTTACAATATGCCCAACACCAAAGGTTAGCGAAGAAACAAATATGGCAGTTTTTAAGCTTTCTTTGCAAAGAGCTTTGAAAAGAAAACCTCGGAATATTACTTCTTCAATAAAGCCTACAAAAAGCATACTCACGACATAAAGTGCAGTTTCATCCAATGCATAGCGAAGGGGAATACCGTTCCAAAGATTTGCACTGACTATAAAAACCAAAAAGATAATATCAACGGGCTTTAAAGCTCCTTTTTTTGCCCCACAAAGTCCGTACTTTACCATAAGTCCGTTTTTTCTTATCCATATGTAAAGCATAAGAGATAATATAAGACCTAAGGGTGCAGTGATTACCTTTGATAAACCGATACCGTCTGAAAACAAATCGGCTAAGCTAAAAAAGAAAACATATGCACCGATATTTATAAGAGCAAAAGTCAGCTCATTTTTATCATAAAGCTTTTTCATATTTTAACCTCCTAAAAAGGCGTTAAACTTTGCCGTAAGGACATACCTTCATACAAATTCCGCAGACAGCTCCCCTGCCGATGTGCTTGAACTTTTCTTTCATATAGTTACTGCACTTTTCAGGGTCAAATATATCCTCACGGTTACATCCTAAAGTCCACTCTTTGCCGCTGATAGCCCCCGAAGGACAAGCTTCAACGCAGAGATTACAGTCCTCACACAGAGAAACGGGCTTGGCATCAGAAGTATCAAATTCACAGTTAGTAAAAAGTGAACCGAGACGCACATTTGCACCGTATTTCTTATGAAGAAACATTGAGCTTTTGCCGATAGTACCGAGTCCGGAAAGTGAAGCAACCTTTTTGTGAGAGTATCTGCCCTTATAATTCCAGCCGTCTTTGTTTATGCTCTGCGATGCGGCAACGGTAATATATTTATATCCCCTTTTATCGAGAAAAAGACCCGCCTTCAAAAGAAGGGAGTCAATAAAGGCATTCACGCTTCTGTAATGGTTGAAATATGTGTGGGTTGGTTCTGAACCGATTTCATCAACAATGGCATCAGACAGATGTACCACGATGCTGATTCCGTATATACATTCGCCGAAATCACCGTCATCAATACGGCAGAAGCCAACATCGGTTGCGCCCTGAGCTAACAGATATTCCTTTAATTCATCCTGAATACTCATAAATTATCCTTTATAATGAAACATAAATTTACATTTGTCTATTTTTGAAGGGTCACTGTTTTCGAAAAGTATTGTCCCCTCATCGGTACCGCTGTTGAGAAGTCCCCTCTCTTCAAGAAGCCTTTTACACTGCCTTGCCGCTCCCATTGAGCCGTCGAAAACAAGCACTTCATCGCCTAAAATGCGCTGGATATTGCGCCTTGCATAAGGAAAGTGGGTACAGCCGAGAACAACTGCATCAACCTTATTATCGGCATAAGGGGCAAGTATGCGCTCAAGGTAGGCAATCTCTTCGGGCGAATCAAGATTGCAGCTTTCAACAAAGCCTACCAATTCAGGTGCGGGGAGCTTTATAAACTCTGCCTCACCCTCAAAGCGAGCCATCAGGTCGTTGAACTTCTTTTCCTTCAGAGTAAGCGGAGTGGCGAGAACCAACACCTTCGGCCACTGAGCAGACATCGCCGCAGGCTTGATTGCAGGCTCAAGACCCACAAATGGGTAATCCGGATGCTTTTCACGAAGATAAGCCGCTGCCGCACTTGTTGCAGTGTTGCAAGCAATAACAACGCTTTTGGCTCCCCTTTTCATCAGCGACTCAACGGCATTGACCGTCAGCTCCCTAATCTGCTCGGTTGTTTTGGTGCCGTAGGGAGAGTTAGCGGAGTCACCAAAATATATATAATTCTCATTGGGCATAATGCGGTGCAGCTTACGAAGCACCGTAATGCCACCCATACCTGAGTCAACAACTGCAATGGGGTCTGTTTTTTTATTCATATTATCACCGGATATTTCTTCGGAGCGAAGAAACTGTCTCCGCCCCGAAATTATTTAATTTTAACACGTTAAGCGCGATGCCACTTAACGCCCTGAGGTGTATCCTCAAGCACGATACCCTGAGCCTTGAGCTCGTCACGGATACGGTCTGCCTCTGCCCAGTTCTTATTCTTTCTAGCTTCGTTTCTTGCGGCAATAAGAGCTTCAATTTCGTCATCAAGATTTGAAGAAGCCTTGCGGTTATAGAGAAGTCCGAGTACATTCATAAGCTCGTCAAACACATTGATTGCATATTCAACAAGCGCCTTTGACTGTACGCCGTCGTTAACATTTGTATTGATGTCACGAACAAGCTCAAACACTGCGCCGAGAGCTTCACCTGTGTTAAGGTCATCCTCCATAGCTTCGATGAACTTAGCCTTTTTGCCATCGATAAGCGCGATAATTTCAGCATCCTTATCCCCTGCTTCGTCCTTTGCATTTTTGAGAGCAAAGTCCATATTGTCACGGCAGGTGTAAAGTCTTTCAAGAGAAGCCTTGCACTGTGCGATAGCATCAAAGCTGTAGTTTATGGGGCTTCTGTACTGACAGGAAATCATAAGATAGCGGATGGGCTCATAGCCGAACTGCTCTGCTACATCACGAACGGTAAAGAAGTTGCCGAGTGACTTTGACATCTTAACCTTATCAACGGTGATAAAGCCGTTATGCATCCAATATTTTGCAAAGGGAGCACCGTTGCAGCATTCGCTCTGTGCAATTTCGTTTTCGTGGTGCGGGAAGATAAGATCCTGACCGCCGCAGTGAATATCAATAGTTTCACCGAGATAGCGTCTAACCATAGCTGAACACTCGATATGCCAACCGGGTCTGCCGTGGCCCCAAGGTGATTCCCAATAGGGCTCGCCGGGCTTTGCGCTCTTCCAGAGAGCGAAATCCATAGGCTCCTTCTTAACTTCACCAATGTTTATTCTTGCACCGGCTTCAAGGTCCTCAAGAGGCTGGTGTGAAAGCTTGCCGTATTCATCAAACTTTTTAGTGCTGAAATAAACATCACCGTTTACTTCATAAGCATAGCCCTTTTCAATAAGAGTTGAAACAATATCAATAATTTCACCGATATTTTCTGTTGCCTTGGGGTGAGTTGTTGCCTCACGGATATTCATACCCTTGGCATCTACCCAGAATTCTTCAATGTACTTTTCGGAAATATCCTTAAAGGTTACGCCTTCTTCATTAGCACGGCGGATAATTTTATCGTCAATATCAGTGAAATTCTGAACGAAATTAACCTTGTTGCCTCTGTATTCAAGATAACGGCGCATTACGTCAAAAACACAAAGAGGTCTTGCGTTGCCGATATGAATGAAGTTGTAAACGGTAGGTCCGCAGGCATAAATTTTAAATTCGCCTTCTTTAAGCGGCACTAAATCTTCTTTGTTTCTTGAAAGTGTGTTAAAAATTTTCATTTTGTTTCCTCCAATTCTTTTATATGCTTTTCAAGCTTTTCAATTTTTGATTTCAATGCACACAGCTCCTGAGCAACAGGGTCGGGAGTGTGGATATGGTCGAGTCTGTCAACACGTCTGCCGTTTTGCTTGACAACTCGTGCAGGTGAGCCGACGGCTGTACAGTTTTCGGGTATTGCTGATAAAACAACGGATCCTGCGGCAACATTGGAATTGTCACCGATTTTAAAAGGTCCAAGAACCTTTGCACCTGCACCGATGAGTACGTTATTGCCCAAGGTCGGATGTCTTTTGCCGTGGTCTTTGCCGGTACCGCCGAGAGTTACGCCCTGATAGATAGTGCAATCGTCACCGATAACAGCAGTTTCACCGATTACAACACCGGTACCGTGGTCGATAAAAAAGCGTCTGCCTATCTGAGCGCCGGGGTGAATTTCAATATTGGTCTTTTTCACCGCACGTTGAGATATTGCACGGGCGAGAAAAAACATATTGTGCTCATAGAAAAAATGTGCTTTTCTATACATTCTAACTGCCTTATAGCCCGGATAAAGCAACATTATTTCAACTGCACTGCGTGCGGCAGGGTCCCTGTCCTTTATGCACTGCAGGTCTTCTTTCATTCTTTCAAACATATATTACCACCTTAACATAAAAAAATAAACCCCTGCACCGAAAAAATCGGTACAGAGGCGTTAAAATACGCGGTTCCACTCTGACTTATAACTCAGCTACAATTATAGCTTAACCGTTAACGCCGATTTACGCCCTCAGATACTCAATTCCCCTCGGGTGCTAACGGGTGCATTTCATCACTTCTTCAACGGAACACTTACACCTTACAGTTCCTCTCTTGGATGAAGGGGGTGTGATTACTTCTCCCTTTAAACGCATTTAAAATATTTGCTTGATACATTATACACATCAAAAAAAGATTTGTCAATGATTTTATACATCAAAACATATAATCATTTTCACTGAAGAAATCTCTATACACGCGTACACAGTCAAGCTCAGTCCATTTACATCTCTTTACCGGGTTAGAGTCAATATCGTATATCCTCGCACCCTTAAGTGACAGCAAAAAAGGTGAATGAGTGGATATAATAAACTGGCAACCGTGATTTCTCACACAATCTTCTATAAAGTATTTCAGCTCAAGCTGGTTAGCGGGTGAAAGGCTGTTTTCAGGCTCATCAAGAAGATATAAAGCGTCATCAACTATACTGTCAACAAACAAAGATAACGAGCTTTCACCGTTGGAGCGTTCCTGAACATTTCTTATAAGACGTGAACGGATAAATTGTGATTGACTTTTATTTTTGTTTCTGGCATCAGAAACTCTTTTCCATCTCTCATAATCATCAAGCCCATGCAAGGTTGCATCTGCGTTGTCACTGTTGCTGTCAAGCCACTCACGAAGTAAATCCTCGCGTTTGCGATCAATACCGTTATTTACACGGCGAATATCAAGCACCCGGTCAAAGACATCGTCACTTGTTATTACTCTACTGCAGGATGATAAGGATTTTTCAAGGGTAAAATCGCATAAAGCAACATAGTCATCAAAAAAATCACTTCTGTTGAAGGGTGAATTCCTTTCAAGGTTAAGCTTTTCAGCTATGACGTTCAGAATTGTACTTTTACCGCTTCCGTTATTTCCGCAGATAATTGTTATGTCGCTGAAAATAAACTCATCAGGCAGCCCCCTGTCGCGAAACATCATAAAAGGGTATTTCGTTGTATAAATATTACGCATATTCTTAGCGTTATCACGATTAAAAAAATAACTTTCGTCTTCATCACGAGAAGGCAAATGAAAGCTTGATAAATAAACCATAAAACACCTCAAAAACAAATAATTACATTTTGTGTTGGCATTAAATCAACAAATTACCTCACCCACAAGGTCACAATCGTCAACGCCGATAACCTTCACTCTGACAAACTGACCCGGGAATAGCTCATCCTCGGCTGAAATTATAACAGAAGTGTCTATTTCAGGAGCATCCATATAGGTTCTGCCCATATAAAGCATATTTTCTTCATCAAAGCCGTCAACAATTACCGTCATAACAGTGCCGATTTTACTTTCCTGCTTACTTTCAAAGATACGATACTGCTGTTCCATTATAAGCTCTGCGCGGCGGTTTTTAACCTCGTCATCAATCTGATTTTCCATTTTTGCCGCAAAGGTGCCTTCCTCGGGTGAATATGCAAAGCAGCCGAGACGGTCAAATTTTACACTGTTTACAAAACGTGAAAGAGCTTCAAAGCTTTCCTCAGTTTCACCCGGAAAGCCTGTAATAAAGGTTGTGCGGATAACAACCTCGGGGATTTTTGCTCTTATCTTATTTATCAGTTCGGTAAGACTTTCTTCGTCACCGGTTCTGTTCATTTTCCTGAGTATTTCACCGTCGGCGTGCTGTAAGGGAAGGTCAATATACTTACAGATTTTATTCTCAGAAGCAATAACATCAATAAGCTCATCTGTCATACATTCGGGATAGCAATAAAGAAGCCTTATCCATTCTATGCCGTGGATTTTGCAAAGATCTCTGAGAAGCTCCGGCAGCATAAGCTTACCGTAAAGGTCAATACCGTAGCGTGTGGTATCCTGAGCAACAACAATAAGCTCCTTCACACCGCTTTTTGCAAGGCTTTCAGCTTCTTTGACGATGTTTTCTTTCTCGCGACTTCTGAACTTACCTCTGATTGAAGGAATTGCACAGTAGGTGCAGCAATTTGAACAGCCCTCGGCAATTTTGAGATATGCATAATGAGGCGGAGTTGTGAGAACTCTGTCGCCCTCAAGAGAAAGACAGTATTTTGACGGGAAGGTGTTTACCTTCTTGCCTTTGATTACTTCTTTACATATTTCAGCTATATCTCCGTTGGCACCGATACCTACAACTGCATCAACCTCGGGCATTTCCGCGGAAATCTCATCCCTGTAACGCTCTGCTAGACAGCCTGTGACAACGATGCCGCCAATAAAGCCTGCTTTTTTAAGCTCTGCAGCATAGAGAATGCTGTCTATAGCCTCCTGCTTTGCACTGTCAATAAAGCCGCAGGTGTTTATGATAACGATATCTGAGTTTTCAAGCTCGGGCTGAATTTCAAAGCCCTCATTTATCAGGGTTGATAAGAGCATTTCTGCATCAACCTGATTTTTGGGGCAACCTAAGCCTATCATCGAAATCTTATTCATCGGTAGTTTCAAATTCCTCTCTGTTAATTAACTCTTTAATTGCATCTTTTATTTGTGAATATGAATACCCAAGCCGTAAAAGAGCATTAACAGTTTTGTTAATACCCTTTTCGTCACTGAGATATTTTAAATATTTTCTTTCAATGAGCACAGTGAGGTTTTCCGTGGGAAAGTCACATTCAGAGAGAACATCACTTATTATTTCACGGTCAATCCCCTTTCGATATAATTCCTGCTCAACCCTTCGTTTTCCGTAAGATTTAAGACGAATAAGCTCATTTGCAAAAAGAGAAGCAAATCTTCTGTCGTCAAGGTAGCCGTATCTCTCAAGCTTTTCTGCGGCATAACAGGCATATTCGCCGTGACCTTTTGCAACAAGCTTATCTGTTAGCTCTTTTTTTGAGTGATCTCTGCGTGAAAGCAGGTCAACAGCTTTATTGTAAGCCCGCCTTTTGCAGATTTTATCCTTGAGCTCATCCAAGTCAACGCCGTCAACGCTCATACCGTCATATATTCCGAGGTCAGCAAGGTAAGCATAATCAACGGTCATAAAATAACTGTCACCGATATGAATATGTACCTTGTCGCCCTTACCATTTTTAACAAACAGCTTCATTAATCGTCATCGTCAACGGCAATATCAATTCTTGCTCTGACACTTGCCGCACTTCTTTTGGCAGGTGTAGGAGTCGTAATAACAGGCTCTTTTTCACTGTCAGTCTCCTGCTTTGCTCCGCTTTTTAAGCTGGCAACAACTGCACGAACCTTATCTTCAATTTCTTTTGCCAAATCCTTTTCTTTAGCAAAAAGATTCTTTACATTGTCTCTGCCCTGTCCGAGTCTTGTTTCACCGTAGGAGAACCAGGCGCCGCTCTTGTTGATAATCTCAAATTTCACACCAAGGTCAACAAGCTCGCCCACTTTGGATATACCTGTGCCGTACATAATATCAAATTCAGCCTCTTTAAAGGGCGGAGAAACCTTGTTTTTAACAATCTTTGCTCTTGTTCTTGCACCGATAAATTCGTTACCGGGAGCTTTTAACTGCTCAACTTTTCTGACATCAATTCTGACAGATGAATAGAACTTAAGTGCACGTCCGCCGGTAGTAACCTCGGGACTGCCATACATAACGCCGACCTTTTCTCTGAGCTGATTGATGAATATAACAAGTGTATTGCTCTTTGCAATAACGCTGGTAAGCTTTCTTAATGCTTGTGACATAAGACGAGCGTGAAGACCCACATGGCTGTCGCCCATTTCACCTTCGATTTCAGCTCTGGGTACAAGAGCGGCAACAGAGTCAACAACGATAACATCAAGAGCACCTGAACGGGCAAGAGCCTCGGTAATCGAAAGAGCATCCTCACCGTTATCGGGCTGTGAAACAAGAAGAGAATCAACGTCAACGCCAAGTCCCTTTGCATAAACCGGATCGAGAGCATGTTCGGCATCGATAAAGGCAGCCTCACCGCCGTTTTTCTGAGCTTCAGCAATACAGTGAAGAGCAAGTGTGGTCTTACCTGAAGATTCAGGACCGTAAATTTCAACAATTCTTCCCTTGGGAAGTCCGCCGATACCCGTAGCAATATCAAGTCCCAGTGAGCCTGTGGAAATTGCTTCAACATTCAGCTCGGTGCTTTGACCCAATCTCATAATTGCGCCCTTGCCGTACTGCTTTTCAATCTGTGCAAGTGCAGTTTTTAGTGCGGTAATTTTATCTGCCATAGTGTGATCCTCCAAGTCGTACAAATGTTCGTTGTTTGCATTATACATTATTTGAATACAAAAATCAACACTTTTTTTAAAAATCAGAGTCCAAAAATATTCCCTCAGACAAAAAATCACTCAAGCCGTAGCCTGAGTGACAATATTCTCTTATCAGACAGTTACTTCGGGTGCAGCACCTGTACCGAAGTTAAGAAGGAAATAAACAACAAGCTGCATAACTCTCTTAATAATCAATAAAATTGTGTTTGTCATATCTATAGCACCGATACCGCCCACTCCGATGTCAAGGTTGTCATCTTCGCTGTCAATTATATCGATTCTCAGATTCTGAATAATGCCGAAAACAGTGAAAAACTGATAGTTTGTTGAATAGCAGTGAACAACCATAGAATTACAGCCGTTAAATGCGGTATACATACAAACGAGAAGACTCTCAGGAATATAAAGATCAGCGAGCGCAGTACAGTTAAGGAACGCAAAATCACCAATTTGCTCAATACCCTCTGAGAGAATTATGGTTGTTAAAAGTGTGCAATCTGCAAAGGCACTGTCACCGATATATTTTACCTCATAAAGCTTATCATCAATATCAACAAAAGCAGGAATAACAATTTCGCCTTCTGCACTCTCGTCACAGTCCGCGATTGTTACAAAGCCGTCAGCGCCGATTTCATAAGTCAAGGGGTCTCCGGTCTCTTCAGCATAAGCAACAACACTGAAAGCGGAGAAGCATAATAACACTGAAAGAACAACGGATAAAAACTTTTTCATAACATTTACCTCCAAAAAATTCCTTTTAACAATTATAAAGCCTTATTCTGAAAAAGTCAATAAGTTTGAAAGGGTTTAAATTCAAAAGATAAACAGAATTTAATTTGACTGATTTTTGACACACCTGTATGTGATATTTTCTTTTACCGCCCAATTAACATCGGCTCGGAAAATCGGGGTTTGTATTTCTAAATACCCCAAATCAACGAAGCGACATTATACGCAGTAACCATCAACAAAAATACTCCCAACAACAAAAAATAAACTGCGGTGTTTTTCTGTTGTTTATCTTTGTATTCTTTTGATGTTATAAACATTGTAATTGCTAAACTAACAAACATTATCGGCATTGTTATATCAGTTGAAAGAGCTTTGGTTAATCCTAATATTGCAAAGGCTACTGTTAATGACGAAAAGAAAAGTTTTAAATTTTTCATATATCCACCTCCGTAAAATTCATATTTATCGAGATAATTATATCATACTAAATATAAAATTACAATCGGGTGCGGGTGTCAATTTGGTTGTGCCGAAAGCACGCTATCAATGCGTAGCATTGTATATCGTCAATACCGTAGGAATTGCATATCAACAAAACAAAGTTTTGTATATATCATCGAAAAAGCTTATGCACCTTCAGTGATGAAATACAGCATGGCACGTGGTGATATACCATTGCTTTCGCAATGGATAAAAAAGCACCAATCATCAACTTCTTCAATATACATTCCGGCAGCAACAATACGCCCATACCTTTTTCTTTTGTTTTGGAAACGCTTTTCATCGCTATGGTGTGATGGCGGTTCCTGCTTTGACAAATTTTATATATAGGTATATAATTGCTTATAGTTAAAGATTAATATGAATACAAGACGATGATTTAAGAGCAAGGTTTCTTGTCAGAAGCTATGTTCAGCCGAAGGACGGTATTGAAGAAAATCGTGTCGAAAAGGCAATTATATTCTTAATCAGGCATAACAAAATTCTCTATGGTGAGGTGACCTATGGCAAAGATAATATCTACTAAAACTCATACGAGCGGCATTGCTTTAGGAGGTATCGGAAGCGGAAGCGTTGAGCTTCTGCCTGACGGCGAGTTCCATTATTGGCTCATTGCGAATCAGCCGAGATTAACCGAAATATGCTTTGAAAAAAAGGTTGATGACGGAGAAAGCAGTGCAGGTGCTCTGTCTTTCTGGGTGCGTGAAAGCAAAGCTGGCAATAAACCTATTATCCGAAAGCTTGGTATGAAAACCGATGCCGATGACTTTACGTACCGTATGTTCTCCTGGAATAAACCCGTTGAAAAAATTGAGTATGACGGCAGATTTCCCGTATGTGATCTGAATTACGTGGACAGTGCCTTGTCCTGTAAGCTTGGTCTTAAGGCAGTTTCTCCTTTTGTGCCTCATAACAGCGATGTTTCATCAACTCCGGGTTTTTATATGGATTTTACTGTAGAAAACCCAACAGACAGTGAACTTTGTATAAGCCTTTTAGGCAGTCTTGAACCCAATTTTGCCAATAAAAAAGAAGGGAACAAAAACTCTCTTCATACGGTGGGTGACGGAGTTGGTATTTATATAGAACCTTCTGAAATTACCGATTCACCATCATGCGGTAATCTCTGCCTTTCGGTAAACGGTGACGGAGAAAAGTCTTACATCACAGCTGACTACTACCGTTTTATGAAGGAATATGTCGGCGAATCAAGATTCGGCGTAACACAAGAATCCTTCTTGTTTGGTTTCAGAGAAAATGGGAATTTGCCGAACAGCGTAGTTGGCACCAAGCCCAAAACTATACCCTTAAATTTTGGTTTATTGAGTGACGACAAGTTGGATTCTCTGTGCAAAGAATATTCGAAATATCCTTTTGCGGAATCTTTGCTTAATCGCATAAAATACTGTAACCCAGATTTCCTTTCTTCAAGAAAAGATAAAATTGCTTTTCTCGCTTGCTGCCTAAGACAGATTTACAGAATGGGCAAGAATTTCGGTGCCTGTGCCCTGTGCTCAAAGGCGACTCTGAAGCCCGGTGAAAAGAAAAATATCCGTTTTGTTCTTACCTGGTATTTCCCGAATCATATGAGCAAAAAAGGTAAAAAGCTCGGTCATTACTATGAAAATCTCTATAAGAGTTCTCTTGATGCAAACAGATTTCTTTCAGACAACTGCGACAGTGTTTTCAAATCTGCTGCCAAATTTGCCGACCTTCTTTATTCAACAGACCTACCGTCAATCTATCCCGACTCATGGTCTTCGAATCTTTCACCTTTGGTGAAAAGCTCTGTTTACCTTAAAAACGGAAAATTCGGCTTGTGGGAAGGCCTCGGCTTCTGCGGACTTCACACCACGGATATCACCTATCATGCATCTTATTCTCTCATTAGCCTGTTTCCCGACCTGCAGAAAAAGCAAATGAAAATGGGAGCAGAATATCAGAGAAAAGACGGCAGAGTACATCATCTGTTTGCCCCTGATATGCTTGGCACAGATAACAGCTTTGACCGTGTGGATATGAATATGCAGTTTGTATTGATGGTGCTTCGTGACTATCTTTTTACAGGTGACAGAGAATACCTCACATCACTTTGGGACAATGTAAAAAGAGCGATGGATTCCATAGAGAAAATAGATACCGACGGTGACGGCTTGCCAGATTACGACACAAAGCGAAACACCTATGATGCATGGAATTTTTCCGGAGCCTCCACCTATATTTCTGTTCTCTGGCTTGCCGCACTTAAGGCGGCAACGGTTATAGCGGAAAATATTGAGGATTATGACCGGCTAAAAAAATGGGAGTGTATTTTAAAAAAAGGTAAAAAATCCCTTGAAGAAAAGCTTTGGAACGGTGAATACTATAACCTTTGGATAAACGGAAACGAAACCGATGAATCGCTTATGACAAATCAGCTTGACGGTGAGTGGTTCCTGAGAATGACGGGACTTTCGGGGAATCTTGCTGATGACAGAATCCGACAGGTTGTTGAATATATATTCCGTGAAAACTTTGATAAAGAGCAGGGCTTGGTTAATGCCACTGTACCGAAAAGCAGAAAAACAACCATTCATACTTATAAAAACTGTCAGGCAGGTGCCGTATGGACGGGTATAGGCTATGCCTTTTCAGCTCTTGCACTATCTGTGGGTCTTGATGAAATATCGGATACTATTGTTGATTCGATACATAGCAATCAATTCGGATTAGGACATTTCTGGGACCACTGGGAGTGCGGTCATCATTACACACGGCCTATGTCAAGCTGGAGTACACTTATTGCGGCATCAGGTATGAAGATTGATTATGAAAATAAAAAAATCAGTTTTTCTCCCATAAGAGGAAATATTACAATTCCGCTTGTTCTTCCGAATATTTTGGCAAGAGTAAAATTCAGCGACGGTGAATACGACATTGAGTGTATAAGCGGCGACCTGAAAGAGTGGAAGGTGAGCATTGGAAAATAAGATTTAATCACCTGTTCAGAATTTTGACAAATTTTATAGATTGCTTAATAAAAACCAATCGACAACTTTATATAAAAACAGGCAAAGCCGTCACATCAAGTGGCGGCTTATTGTATACGAACCATAGGTGTTAGTTAACTTATAAATTGTATAGTTCAACGACTCTATTTACCAAGCACCGGCATTTCTGTCATTCTGAGTCTTGCACAGCCGTATGGGCAAAGCTCTATTTCCTGCACTTCAGTTATCGGTACTCTTGATTTAGGTGTTTTTCTTGCAATACTTCTGTACGGAAATTTAAGTCCCCAATCGATTTGTTGCATATTTGCTTTTATGGTTACCGGTGGATTTTTCTGTGAGAATGGTATATCGCTGATTCCGTTAAAGTTCACTTCAAAATCCGCATTTGAATAGCCATAATTCCAAGGTGAAGTTGGTACAAACTGATAGTCGCAATACGGGAATTTGCGTTCGACACCTTTTTTAGTGTACTCACTCATTTTCTTATCGTAAGCAATAGGAACAGAGAAAAGCAGAGAACCCATCTGTAATGCATAAAGCTCTCTCGGTCTCTTTTTGAAAAATGGAGTTGCAGTGAAATCCAGTTCAAGTTCTGTTTTGCCTTGCTTTATTGCGAACTCGAGATCTTTAGTCTCTGCAGCTTCACCGTTCACTTTAAGATTTTTTGCAAAAGAGGGAATGCGGATTACAAAGTTGAAGTCCTTTTCTGTATCTATGTAATAGTGCATTTTATTGTTAAACGGGTAATCTGTTTCGAGTCTAATTGTAACCCCTTCATCTTTCAGAACAGACGGCAACATAACTGAACTTAATATTGTGTTGTCCTTGTGCATAAATGCTGAAAGTGCAAATTTAGGCCAGCCCTGATTGAAGTTTGCGGTACAACAGCCAAAATTAGGCTCAAGCCCGAATGTATGTGCATAAGGACCGTTTGTACTCCACGGAGCCATAATCATCGTTTTCTGACAGGCAATCTGATTTACCTGCTGAACATACTGATGAGTCCACATATCCTCGCTGAGTGTGGCAGGAAGAGCATTGAAGCCGAGAACTTCAAGACGCTCTGCCCATTTGTTATCGCCTGTGTGGGCAAACATCTCTTCGTAGGAATACATCTGCTCCACTACTGCACAGCATTCGGTGCCTCTGGTAGGGTCAAGACCTGAAAGTACTTCGTCACCTGTGAAGCCCTCAAAAGCTGTTCCGTTATAACGGTCGAGAATTTTGCGGAACCTTTCTGCGTTGTCCGTATATTTTTCACCCAACAAATCGTGAGAAACTGCTTCACTCTTAAGCATCATTGCAATATTTACTATATGGGTTTTTCTCAGCCAGTTGTGACTTGGCTTCTTCCATGACTCGGTTACAGCGTTGTAGTCAAAGCCCTGCTCCTTTATTATCTTCGCAAGGTCCTTTATCCATTCCTCATTATATTTTTCATACAAGAAATTGAGCGAAATAAAGGTCTCAAACCACCTGTATTTACCCCAACCAGAAAGCTTCATTTTTCCGCTTTTAAGAAGGTCATAATAGTTTCTCAGTACCTTGTAAATAACTTCGGGGATTCTTTCATCTCCGGAGCATTCGTAGTAAACCTTGAGAGTTTTACAGATAAGCTGTATTGCCCATGTATCATATTTGTCTCTCTCTTCCTTTTTACAGGGACAAATCCAACCGTCTTCATCCTGAGCAGCAAGAATAGCATCAATATATTTCTTTACGACTCCAATCATTTCTTCATTTTCCAAAAGATATGCAAGAGGAATGAAACCGTCAAGCCAGTAAGGTACTCTTTCCCAACCCTCACGGTCTCCTCCTATCCAACCGCTGTCACGGATGTCCGGCCATATCTTATGAAGATTACCGCTGAGTCCCTCAGCCTGAATTTCGAGCTGACGGCGAAGCCATCCCTCAGGCTTTATCTCTTTTGATGTGTAAAAACTCCATTTATTCATATTTTTTCACCTCAAGCAATGCTTTCATTTTCCGTAGTTTTACTCTCTTTAATATCAAAACCTTTTTTGATAAGGAAATAAAGAGGTGGCAATGCAAAAATACATACAATACCCGCCCAAAGGAACATATTCTTAGCAGGTACTAT
The DNA here is from genome assembly GCA_045537485.1 of Acutalibacteraceae bacterium. Lineage (GTDB taxonomy): Bacteria > Bacillota > Clostridia > Oscillospirales > Acutalibacteraceae > UBA6857. The sequence continues at coordinate 18,763 of JAZSPQ010000072.1, forward strand.
CACCTCTGCACCAACTTCATTTATAATAGTCTGTGCTGCTTTCTGACAGGCCGTATCACCGATAACGGGGCCTATAACCATAGGAAGAAGTACGGTGAATATCATTCTTATACCTTGGAAAAGACCTGCCTTGCCCT
>JAZSPQ010000065.1:0-37227 GCA_045537485.1 Acutalibacteraceae bacterium
ATGAAGCCTGTACCCATAGGAGTAACAGGTGAGCTTTGCATTGGCGGCACAAATGTAGGTCAGGGCTATCTGAACCGACCGGAGCTCACAGCAGAAAAATTCATCGATAATCCCTTCGGTGAAGGTAAGCTTTACAGAACAGGTGACCTTGCATATTGGCGTGAAGACGGCAATATCGTATTCGTGGGAAGAATAGACCATCAGGTAAAGATCAACGGTCAGCGTGTAGAAATCGGCGAAATAGAAGCAGTGATAAACAGTATCTCCCAAGTTGAGTCAGCAGCTGTTATGCTTCGAAAGGTTAACGGAAGCGATATGTTAGTCGCTTATTACAGCGGAAACGAAGATATTGAAGATATCATACGGGAAGAGTGCCTTACTAAACTTCCGAAATACATGGTTCCGAGGGCAATTTGTCGCCTTAGCAAAATGCCGCTTAATACAAGCGGAAAGCTTGACAGAAAAGCCCTGAATGAAACGGAAATCGGCAAACTTCATACAGAAATTATAGAAGAGCCCATTAACGAAAAGGAAAGAGAAATCTGTAATATGTATCGCGAGATTCTGGGAGTGAATACTGTAGGACGAAACAGTGACTTCTTTGAACTCGGCGGCTCGAGTCTCTCAATGATATCTTTGTTATCGGAAGATGAATTTAAGGGAATAACCGCAGCAGAAATGCTTTCTCATTCAACACCTGCAAAACTTGCAAGACTGTTAAATGAAAAAGCAATAAAACCGCAGTCGGAATATCTTGAACTGATATATAAAGCTGACAACTCCTCAAAAGCAATGGTTTTATTCCCCTTTGCCGGTGGTAATGCAGAAGCATACGCTGAGTTTGTAAATTTCTTTAAAGCAAACAAATATAAAGTATCCCTTTACTTTGTGAGGTATCTTCATTCTGAAAATGAGTGCAAACGTGCAGCTGAAGAAATTGAGACAATACTTAAGGGCACGGAAGTATATTTTTACTCCCACTGTGTAGGCTCGGCAGTTGCGATAAAAATCATACAGCTTCTTGAAGAAACGGGGAAGTGTAATATAAAGCATTACATTGCAGGCGCTTCTATACCGCCGAAAAATCCGAGAATAAATAGTGGCTGGAATAAAGTTTCTGACAAACGGCTTAAATCAATATTGCTTAAAGCCGGTGCATCTCTTTCTGCACTTCCTGACGAAAAGGTATTTGAGCTATTAAAGCGTTTCAGAAAAGATACAGATTTTGCAAGCATCAGCTTCACTGAATTTAAAGGAAAAATTGCAATACCTGTCAGTGTTATTCTAAGCAGAAAAGATCTGTTTACCCGCAAGTACAAGCAAGCCGAAAAGCTATGGAAAAGGTACTCTGAAAGAATAAACGGAATTTACTTTATTGATTCTGAGAGCCACTATTTCCAATCAGATAACAGTGAAGAGTTAATTAAAATAATATTATCTCTGATATAACCAACAAATCCCGTATCCGGAAAACGGATACGGGATTTGTTCAACTTCAAAGCAATTATTTGCTGTTTTCGGGTTCTTTTAACTCTTTAACTGAATATTTTTTTGCCATCAAAATCGGTATAATACTGAGAGTTGAAATTAGGGCACCAATTAAAAAGATATTTCCGTTAGGTATATATTCATAACGGCCGGTCATTTCATTAAATATATTTTCACCGGTGATTTTCACTATAGCTTCACTTATATTTGATCCGAAAAACATGGGAATAAGTGCAAAAGAAATTGCCCATAAGCCCTCGTACTGTCCTCTGCTCTCTTTAGGATTCAGCTTTTTTGTCCAGGCTTTCGTAGTCTGTAGCATAACAATATAGCTTATACCCACAAGGAAAACACCCAAGAAAAGTCTTATATCAAACACCTTAGTTGTATCCACTGATTCAGGTTTAATCGGAAAAACAGTTAGAATGCCAACCAAGCCTGAAATTATTGACACTAACGAAACCTGTAAAAATTTATCGTTGTTAATGTACTTTGATACCGGTATCGTAACTATCATAGCAAGAACCAACGGTACAGCTTGAATTATACCCATCTGATCGGGAGAAAAGCCTAAATAATGAATTACATAGTTTCCTAAGTGGGGTGAGTAAGTATTATATCCTATAAAAAACACAGCAACAGAAATATTAACCCATATTAATTCTTTATGCTTTAATAATTTTCTGAAATCAAAAGCTCCCGAGAGCTGTTTTAAATAACTACCCTGTAATGACTGCCGAACATCATCCTTCTTACTGTAAAGAAAAATTGATACTGCACCAAACAGTGAAAGGAATGTTCCGACTATAATAAATAAACGCAGATAATTATTATCCTTACCAACCAGGAAGCCTCCGATAATATTGCCTAATAATGAACCCAAAACACATTGGATAGCAATGGCTCCTCCTATCTGTCCCCTGTTTTTGTCATTCATTACATCCGTCAACCATGTGCTGTAACCTACGTCGGTACTCATAGATGCAAAAAAGCTAATAAACATATCGCCTAATACTATGCAGATAATTGTAAGAGTGAAAAAGTTTTTAGGCATAAACTGCGTCAAACCGAAACACATTGTAAGAATACCCCAAACAATGTAACCCGTACTTATCAAAGTACGACGCTTACCGGTTCTGTCTGTAAGCGTGCCGAACAAGAATATTGAAATTGTTGTTGCTAAGGCACTGCAAATCAACATCGGAGTTATAACAGAAGGATTCTTATCTATTTTTTCATAAACAAAGGTATTAAACCACGTACCTTCCACATTCCATCCTATTTGTCCTATAAGGCCAAGAGTCCATATAAGCACCCACATTCTTGTATTAGCAGCTTTCGCTTTTTGCGCACTGAGATTTCGGGCGGCAGTAATACTGCTTCTGCTGTTTTTCTTCTTTTTCGTGTGGTGAATTATATTTTTTCCCTTAATCCAAGGGAAGGGATTTCTGTTGTAAATGCTTTTGATTTTTTCTGAGTATTTCAAAACAATCAGAAGCTCAGCTATTCCGACAATTACACCGCCTATACACAAAAAGTGATATGTCTTGAGTGGCCCTAAAATATTGCTGTCATTTCTTGTAAACTCACTGAAGAAACGGGTTGCACTGTATAATATAAGATATATCGGAAATAAAGTGCCCTCTTTTGCTTTTTTCTTATAGCTAATCAGAAAAACAAACAGCAAGAGTGCCAAAGCAGCCTCCACTAATTGAGAGGGAAACTCAAAGCGTTGATTTACCTGATTATAATATCCCCGGGAAACTTCAAATCCGGAACAACAGCCCTCGAAAAAACATGCTAATTTTACAAAAACAAGAGCCAAGGGAAAGGCAGGGGTAATGAGATCCATTTGCTTAAGCGGATTTATTTTTATAACGTAAAAGAACAGATATAAAATAATCGGCACAAAGAATATTAAACCGTAATAATTTGCTCCGGTTTTAACAATACCACCGAACCATTTGTTAAGAAATCCGCCTAACTGGTACTGGAAATATATTATAAGCCAAAGTTCTATTACTGTCCAAAAATTGATGCTTTTCAAAAAATTAAGCTTGCGTTTATTGGAAAAATGGTTTATGAAAAACAAAGAAACATTACTCAGAAGATTCCTCTTGTTTTTAAAATTCAAAAAATTGTAAAAATACACAATGCAGGTAGCAAAAGTATTAAACAAGCCATACATCTCTATACCTGTGTCGCCTAAGTATCGATACATCGTAATCTCCTTTATTTATTTTTTCTAAGTATAACATAACAAGCCTGATAATTCAAGTTATTCCAAAAACCACCTGAAAAAACCCAACAGTTTTTCCATAAACTCAGAAGAAAACAAGTCAGAAAAGCATAACCTTGTAAAGGTGTGTTAAATAATATTATCGGCATATTTTATGAATCTGAAAATCAGTTGATATATTTGACCACATTTTTCTGCAGTAGCTTCATCATTATATTTTAAATAATCTTCCACAATTTAATGTTGATAAATACTGTTCCCGTTACGAAAAAGGGCTGTCACACTTCCGTGCAACAGCCCTTAAAAATTATTCAGTTAACGTTAATTATATGCACCACTTTAATGAGAGGATAAACTCAACAACAGCCTTGATAAATCTCCAGAGCCAATAGAAGAGGCCGTAACCGTCACGCTCTGCTGCAATTGCACCTGCAGCTTCCTTGATTTCTTCAAGTGCACCGATGTACTGATCAACTTCGTCCTGTGTTGTTGTTTTATCTTCCTTAAGCTCCTCGAGTTCCTTCTTGATTTCTTCAAGCTTTTCAGCTGTTTCTTCGTCAAGTGTTTCTTCGCCGAGGAAATCTTCGATATCCTTAATGAGTTCGTCAACCTTGCTGTAGTCAGCTACAAGCATTGAGCCAACTGCAACTCTTGTGGTTGATTCGCCACAACCGAATACGCAGGTTGCTGTTTCTGTACCGTCTACACCCCAGTCAGCATCGTTATTGAATACATAGTCTGTGAAGCTGTGATCAACGATGTCAAGAATCTGAGCTTCTCTGCTAAGTTCAACTCCGCATTCTGCTACTGAGCAGTATACAACTGAATCGTAGGAACCTTCTGAATAGCAGGTTGCTGCTACAACATTTTCTTCAACTGCTGCTGCAGGTGTGTGAGCCTTCATTTCGATTGCATATGTGTCTCTGCTGAGTTCAACACCGCAAGCTTCTACTGCGCAATATACAACCATATCGTAGGAGCCTTCTGCATAGCAAGTTGAGTCAACAAAGTTTTCTTCAACTGCTGCTGCAGGTGTGTGAGCCTTCATTTCAATTACAATCGTTTCTCTGCTGAGTTCTTCAGCACATTCTGCTACTGAGCAGTATACAACTGAATCGTATGAGCCTTCTGCATAGCAGGTTGAATCAACGAAGTTTTCTGTAACTGCCTGAGCAGGAGTGTGAGCCTTCTTTTCAATTACGATTGTTTCTCTGCTGAGTTCAGCGCCGCATTCTGCTACTGAGCAGTAAACAACTGAATCGTATGAGCCTTCTGCATAGCAGGTTGAGTCAACGAAGTTTTCTGTAACTGCCTGAGCAGGAGTGTGAGCCTTCATTTCGATTACGATTGTTTCTCTGCTGAGTTCAGCGCCGCATTCTGCTACTGAGCAGTATACAACTGAATCGTATGAGCCTTCTGCATAGCAGGTTGAATCAACGAAGTTTTCTGTAACTGCCTGAGCAGGAGTGTGAGCCTTCTTTTCGATTACGATTGTTTCTCTGCTGAGTTCAGCGCCGCATTCTGCTACTGAGCAGTATATAACTGAATCGTATGAGCCTTCTGCATAGCAAGTTGAGTCAACATAGTTTTCTGTAACTGCATCTGCAGGTGTGTGAGCTTTCTTTTCTACTGTTTCTTCTACTCTGCTGAGTTCAACATCACAAACTGCACAATATACAACTGAATCGTATGAACCTTCTGCATAGCAGGTTGAGTCAACGAAGTTTTCTGTAACTGCTTCAGCTTCTGTATGGTCAAGAGCTGAACCGTCTGCGATTGCAGCTTCGATTTCAGCTGTCTTAGCTGTGAGAGCTGCTGTAGCTTCATTGATAAGAGCCTGCTTATCCTTGTTATAGCCTTCAACTACTGCTGCGTTTGCAAGAGCTGCGTTGATTTCTGCTACTGCTGCATCTGAAATGCAAAGTGTATCCTTGAGAGCTGCAAGAGCTGCCTTAGCTGCACTGTAGGCTGCAAAGTCAGCCTTAAGAGCTACGCCGCTTTCGATATCTTCCTTTGTCTGGTCGATTACTTCTTCAGCTGCGTCAATAGCTTCTTTAATTGTTTCTTTGTCAGCTTCTGACTGAGTGAGATCTCTGTCTACATTGTTTGCTTCTTCAAGAGCTTCTTCAAGTTCTTTCTTAGCTTCGTCTGTGAGACCCTCCTGCTTAAGGAGTTCTTCGAGCTCTTCGATTATCTTATCGAGCTCTGAGTAATCAGCCTTAAGAGCTGAGCCGTCAGCGATAGCTTCCTTGAGAGCTTCTTCTGCTTCGTTAGCTGCATCAACAGCTGCATCAATTATGCCCTGCTTGTCAGCTGTAAGGCCTTCTTCTACAGCCTCAGCCGCGTCGATAGCTGCCTGAATTTCAGCGATTGCTTCATCTGTGAGACCTTCTGTTGCAAGAAGCTCCTTAAGATCTTCAATAGCCTTGTCAAGCTCTGAGTAATCAGCCTTGAGAGCTGAACCGTCAGCGATAGCTGCATCTGCCTTGTCGGCTGCATCCTTAGCTGCTGCTACTGCTGCGTCAAGGATAGCTGTGTCAGCTTCTGACTTTGTGAGGTTCTTATCTGTTGCATTAGCTGCATCGATAGCTGCTTCGATAGCTGCCTTTGCTTCGTCTGTGAGACCTTCTGTCTCGAGGAGCTCTTCAAGTCTTGCGATCTCTTCTTCAAGAGCTGAGTAATCAGCCTTGAGAGCTGAGCCGTCAGCGATAGCTGCATTTACTTCATCAACAACTGCATTAGCTGCCTCAGCTGCTGCATCGATGATGTCCTGCTTATCTGCTGTGAGGCCTTCCTCTACAGCTTCAGCTGCTGCGATAGCTGCTTCAAGCTTAGCTATTACGTCAGCAGTAAGGTTTTCTGTTTCTAAAAGAGCCTCAAGAGCTGCGATAGCATCGTTAAGTGCTGCATAATCAGCGTTACGTGCTGCGCCGCTTTCGTATTCCTCTTCAATCTTTTCAACAGTTACCTTAAGAGCTGCAACTGCTGCATCGAGAGTTGACTGCTCCTCTGCAACATAGTCAAGTGCAATTTCTTCTGCAGCTGCAAGTGCATCTGCAATAGCTGTCTTTGAAGCTTCGGTAAGTGTAGCGTCTGCTTCAATTTCCTTAAGTGAAGCTACTGCTGCTTCAAGAGCTGAGTAGTTTGCTCTGGGAGCAGCTTCTGTGTAAACGTGATTTGCATCGTTTGCACAAGTGAAGGTATAGATACCGTCTGCCCATACGCTGCCGTCGAATGCGGGACGGGCTGTAAGTACCTTCTTGTAATCGTGGCCGAGAGCTGTTGAACCTTCAACTACCTCGTGACCCTGAATCCACTTGTCGTGTGTGCCGCAGTATACACCTGCTGTGTAAGCGGGATCATCACAGTTAGCGGGGGTTGCGGGTGAAGTTACGTAAGCATGGATTTCATCACCTGTGGGAAGCTGTAAAACTGCTTCCTGTCCGCCGATTTCCTTCCACTGCTCAAGTGTACCCTTGTAGTTGATTTCCTTGATGTGGCCTGTGTAAGCAAAAGCATACTTATCAATTGATGTTACGCTTTCGGGAATGTTGATAACCTCAACATTACAGCCTGAGAAAACATAACCGCCAATTTCTGTAATACCGTTACCAAGGTCGATTGTCTTGAGGTTCACACAACCGGCAAAAGCAGAATAGCCGAGTGATTCAAGACTGTCGGGAAGGACAATAGAAGTAAGTGATGTACAATTTTCAAAAGCCCATGCGCCGATAGTTTTAACACCTTCTTTAAGGACTATCGATGATAACGATGTACATTCCTGGAATGCCCAAGCATCGATTGTTTCAACACCGTTGATAACCGCTTCAGTCAGGTTGGTGCATCTGAAAAATGCTAACTGTCCTATTCTCTTTACAGTACCGGGGATAACAACGCTTGTGATGTTCTGATTCATACCGTACTGTCTGTCTGCGATTTCTGTTGTTCCGTCAGTTATGACAAGATCTTCAGCGCCGGCCACAAAAGGCACTGTAGAAATTAACATGAGCACTGAAAGAACGATTGCCAATATTTTTTTTGTGTTCATTTTGAGTTTACCTCCTATTTATTTTTTATTTTTATAGTGGAAAAATTATACCATATATATATATTGGGTGTCAATAGATTGTATATATTTTTTAAATAATCCTTTTACAAATTGTTCATTTTTTATACAAGTTACTGCTTTTTTCTCTGACCTGTTTGAAACCAAGAAAATATACTCCTTGTGCAAACAGGTAAAAAAGCAGAAAACAGATCGGCAATGTGATGTTACCGATCTGCTTTAAAAGTCAATAAACAGAAAATATGATATATTCTTATTTAACAAATTTGTTGATTTGCTTAATAATTACCGTTAATATACGCAAACACAGCTTGATAAGGTCATAGAGAACATGAGTTACTCCTTCGGGCTTTGTTTCCTGCATAGGAATAAGCAAGTCATCATCTTTGGAAGAAACCTCAAGGAACTGAGGATATTCGGGATTGGAATAGATATCCAAATCATCGTATATAATAGCATCCAGAAGCTTATAGTAATCGTCATTTTTCGTTCCGTGCTCAAGGCCCTTAATAAACCAGGTGTTAAACGGTAAAGCACAGGTTGAAGCATCAACACAGCCGTCAGGAGAAAGGAAATTGTATTCCGGATAGAGTGCCTGAGTGTAATCTGCAGGGAGAGTCTGACCAAACATAGCGCAGGTGGCTCCGAAGCTTGATTTTTCAAGTTCAACCAATCCGTCACTCATTACGTTACCGTCTTTGCTCAAGGGCACGGTAGGTCTGCCGTACTTGCATACAACATTCATTTTGACACCGTTGTTCATACAGTCGGCAAAAATATCCTCCGATTTTTTCATCACATTTTCATGATAATAAATTACTTTGTTTATCAGGACAGCATATTCATGGTCAGGGTCATCATAGTTTTCACCGAACATGGTTTCAAGAGCTGTATAAAACTCCTCCGGCTGTACAACTGCCCAGGCAGCAGGTAAGGTTGCAAAAACATTTCTAAGAATGTCCATAAGTGCATCCAAAAGAGCTTCTCGCATAAAAGGCTCCAGAGCGAATTCAATAATTTTGTCTAAAGCATTACTCTTGTTAAGAACAGAAAGAAACAGATCAAGATCTTCGTTGGCTACCACGAGATTGATAAAGTCCTGAAATGTATCCGGATCCACATTGAAGTTTCCGGTGAATATTTCACTTATGAAGTCAACGCCCTCAACGGAAGGTACGCAAAGGAGAACCGAATCGATAAACTCCATGCTTTCGGGGTACATTTCGAGATATGCCATAACAACAGCGGTACCCATACTTGAGCCTACAAGTTCAATACGCTCACTGCCCGAATCCTCCTGAACCCAGCCTATGTATTCGTGAAGCTGGTGTGCAAGGTCAACAGGACCCAGACGGCTGTCATAATTAAAGTCATACTTACCTTTGCCCGTATAGTCCAGGTTGCACGGGTCAGTGGTCAACTCATCAGAGGATGTAACTCCGTCAGTACCCAAGCCAATCATACCGAAGCAATCCCAAAGCCATGAATAAACGCAGTTATAAATAATTCCGCTTCCCGGATTTCTGATGGCTTGTTTTAGGTATTCCCCCAAATTGTTGAGATTTGACAGCAGTCTGTCAGTATCAACGGGATAGAACAAAGAGGTTTTTTCCGGATCATCCTTATAATAAACAGGTCTTGAGCCTAATCCGCACACATAAACCTGCGGCAGATGGTCATAGTCGTCTTTATCCTTCACCGCAACCGCAGCAGGGCATAAGAGCATTGAAAGCATGACACACGCCATTATAAGGCAAATCATCTTTTTAATTCTTTTCATTTCATGTTACCTCCATAAAGTACTGATATATACCTCTTACATATTAACATTCCAAAACAGAAAAATCAATACAATTCAGAAATTATATTATTGCTGACAGTAAAAATCTGTATTTGAAGTATGCCTGATTTCTCAGCTGAGAGACTTTATATGCATATTGACCTTTTCACGGGTACTCAACAGCCAATCATCACTGTGTGGGTACTCTCTGAAGGTAAGACTGTGCTTTCCGTTTTCTTCAATTATATCAATGCACGTTTTCTTATCAGCCAATTTTTCAAGAGTATTCAGTGCAGCCATATCCTGCAATCCATCATAAAACACCTTTAATCTTATTGAGTGATACGGTGTACCGTCCTTGGCAGGATAGACCATATAGCTGTCCCCTGAAGGGAATTTTCCGCCTGCATCAGACACTTTAAAGGGATCTATAAGCTTCTTTGACAGATGAGTATAATAGAAATTATAGCCCCAATGCAGAAAACCTTTTATATCAAACTTAAAAAGCTGATACCCCAATACTCTGGTACGCAAGGATTCGTTACAGAAAAATCTGTTTGAAACGCAGTGGTTTTTCTGTCCACTGCAATAATATGTCCAGAGGTTATCCACATTACCCAAAAACTTATCAATATGATCGTTTGCCGGAATAGGATTGGAAACAATTTTTAATTTGTAGAACCAATAATCCGACAAAGCATCAACAATCTTATATCCATCAAAAATTTTGTGAATATAGCCCGATGCCTTTCTGTACAAAAACAGCACCCCTATGTTCGGCTCATCACTGACATGTATAAGCACATTGTTTTTCAGTTCGTTCTGTTCGAAGTACTTTTTCAGTTCCTCAGAAAAAGCCTTCAGAAATGCCTTGTACTCTTTGCTGTTTGCTTTTGTTTCCCAACCGAAAATTCTTTTATACTCACCGTCAACGGTTGCCATAATTTTCGGTGCGCACCTTGCTCCCCACTGGGTATAGAAATGTGAAAGCTCAAAATACCTTATACCGCATTCATGTGCCATTTCAACCCAGCGTGTCAGCTTATCAAAATTAAAAGTATATTTTCCCTTTGAAAGGTTGACATCTACCAGCTGCACAGTCGGTCTTTCTTTGCCGATTTCAGTATCAAGAGGAGGAGTAAATATGGGAGTAAGCACGCAAGTCATACCGTAATCACAGGCAGTTTTCAAAAAATTGCGGGTAATACGCCAATACTCCTCAGAAAAGGCTTCAATGTTATAATAGGACATCAAACAGTCGGTATGAAACCAGCAGGTGTAAACAAAATCCTTAAAATCCAACTCGGCATCAATTATCTCAATTTCTATGCTTACCGTCCTGTCGGCAACGGTCACTTCTACCTTGTGGGTTCCCGCCTCATTATCCGAAGCATCAATTTCCACCCAGAGCACCGTTATGCCTTTTACGGTATGAAGCATACCGTCGATCGGCAACAGCAAATCGGGATAATTGCCGCTTTCGCTGAATCGGTAATAATCATCAGCGCCCTCTTTATCCATAGGAAAAGCAGATTTTATATGTTCAACGGAATATGTATGTATATTTTTCAGATCACTTCTGATTTTTATGGCCGCATCCGTTTCACAGTCTGCTTCAACCGCAACCTGAAAGGACTTTTTTTCGTTTTTCAGCATTGAAAAGCTTTTAAGCTCTTTTTCAGGCATTTTATCTGTATCGTATATTTTTACAAGGGAAGAAAAGACTTTAACATCTGCTATGTAACTCATATAAATCACCTTTCCTGCTTTAAGATTATATTATAATTATACGGTTCAAGTCGCAGTTTGTCAATTTTGATTTTTTAAAAAGATTGAATATCAAACCGCAAAAGCTCTTATTTATTTCAGGTATAACATAAAACACACCAAAGAGTTCCGGAAAAACAGTTGAAGAAATTTTCTTTTCGATAAATAAAATTCCGGTGTTGCAGTCAAGGTACACCTCAACCCAACTGCAATGCTTATTTTTCCTCACACACTCTCCTGTAGTTTAATCATCCACCTCAAACGCAGAAAAATAGGAGCTTTTCCACTTTCCCTTGCCACCAACGACCATAAATAGGCAAGCCCCCTCGTCTGCGAGAGGGCATTTTAAGCACTTTTCAGAAATGGCGGCAAGTGGCGTCGGAAACCTAATTAAATTTATCTATTATAAAGGAATCAGACTGAGAGTCATAATGATATGTCGGATTTTCGCATAAACACAGCAAATAAACCGTTTCGGAATAATATCCGCCGAAATATTCTCTTAATATGTCGCAGGAGAGTACTCTGTCATATTTTCTTGCTGCACACACCTTTAAAAGGATTCTGTTCCTGCTTTGCCATAGGCAGAATTTCTTTATGGCTTTAGCCTCTATCTGTCTGACACGTTCTCTTGTTATACCCATTTTTCTACCGACTTGTTCCAAGGATTCACCCTCGGAACGGGCTTTCAGTACTCTTTTTGTATTCTCGCGGGCATAAAGATCACTGTAAAAAGCTTTCAATTCCCGCTGTATGTCTGATGAATCAATTAGATCCTTTTCTGTTTTATCAGTCATCTGCTACCCCCAACCTTTATATCTGTATTGATTATAATGGTGTTATTATATCAATCGCTTAACCTATCGATAAGTTTATCAATATCGGTATTGTGAAAATCGCAGGTATGAAATGCCTCTGACATAACTACAATGATATCAGTTATTTCTCTGTACAGGTTGTGCAAATTATGATTTTCGTCAAAAGCAACATGAGATTCAAAATCTTTCATCATTTCAAATAGTCCGACAATTGTTTTAGGTACAATATTTGAGGTGCTGTATTTTTTTAAATGGTCCCGTGTTTCCTTGAAAAGCGCCTGAAGCTCTTCAATTGAAATATTATTACCTTTCCAGTATTTTTCCTTCAACCCGAACCACTTGTAGGTAAGTTTTTCAGTTTTTGAAAGTCTCCCGTTAAAGATGTATGTATCTAAATTGATTTTAACTATGTTGTTTTCATCATCAGCTATCTGAATAAAAGGAAACTCACATCCATATTCACCTGAGAAAAAGCCTTTTTTCAAAGCTGTTACAATAGAGTGAATTGTCTTATAGTGATAAAAACCCATTTTATCTTCATTTTCTTCTATCATAGAAGCAAAATAGAGAAAAGAGTCCATTTCTATGAAAATTCTGCTTATTCCTTTAGGCACAAGATTTTTTTTATGAAATGCTATCAGAATTCTGTAGGTTTCCTTCAACAGATTCTGTATTTCCGACGGGGAAATTCTCTTCATTTCAAGCACGGCAAAACCAAGCTCACTCCAGTGGTCGGATACTTTTCTTATTATGTACTCATCAAGATATATCTGCTTTTCAAGCGGAAGCAGCTCATTGTAGTTGCGGCTGATATACATCGCAGGGCGTATTCCCTCTATATTTTGAGTACTTGCATCCCCACAAAAGTTTCCGTCTTCCAGAACCAATAATGCAGCCCCGCTGAACCCACCTGTGTTTCTAAGCCACCAGGCGTTTGTATGTTTTCTGTCTTCTTCAAGAGTATATGAAGCGAGGTCACTTTTTTCCTGAATTCGTGAAGCTTCTTCCGGAAAATATCTTTCCGCCTCTTCTGCACTCAATAAAAATATCCTGTCCTGTGTATGAATATCAGCGCAATTGTAACCGGCACAAGGCTCCTCAGTAACAAATGTAGTCGTTACATCGGTTTTTATTATACTCGGCTGTTCGTAATAGCTGAACGCCTCATTTATGAAATCTGTATTAAGCCATTGACGGATTTCACTATCATTCCACTTCCTTCCATTTTTATCAAAGCGGCGGGAAAGGAGTGGCTTTTTTGAAACAACAAAAAGCTTTTCCTCGTCTTCGCTGAGCACCAGCCACTCTATTTTTTCCTTTTCATAAGTTTCGTCCTTGTAAAATTCACCAAAGTGAATTGTTTTAAAAGCAGCATTCTCATTCATATTAAGACCTCTTATTTTATCAGCTTTTCGCAGCTTTCGACCGTGTGATACTGCCCTGCGTACTGCTGTGAAAAGACGTACATTGCATGCTGACGATCACCTGCCTCTACAAAAGCAACACCGCGCATTCCGCCGTTCATTACCTTAGGCACATAAACTATCTTCCATGTTTCCCATTTTCCGTAAAAGCTCATAATAATATCTCCTTTATATAATTTTTATTCTTCAACCAATTTAATGCCCTTAAACCTTGCAAAGGCTGCCGCATAGCTTCCTGAAGGTGCATGAATCTCAACAGCATCGCACTCACTGAAGGCATTCAGAGCAATTCCTACTACGCTTCGCGGAATAGTAACTTTCTTTAAATTACCACATCGCCAGAATGTAAGGGGCTCGATAAATCTGACTCCTTCAGGAATAATAACAGTTTCAAGTGTTTTGCTCCGGGCTGAAAAGGCATATTTTCCTATGGTTATTACACCCTTTGGCACCGTGACATTTTCATCAGTGCTGTAGCAATTATAAAGTATAGTCTGCACGGCTGTAAAGCCCTTTTCATCGGATAATTTTTCACAGCAACTGAAAGCACAAACTCCGATGTCGGTAACGCTCTCAGGTATGACAACCTTTTCCAGATTATAGCAGCAGGTAAAAGCACTTTCACCGATGCCGATAAGACTTTCAGGTAAGGTTATGCTACGCAGATATTTGTTTTTATAAAAAGCCAGCTTATGTATTGAGGTAACTCCTTCAGGTATTGTCAGATTTTCCTCTTCGCCATAATATCCCAGAAGTACACCGTTTTTAATATAGTATCCGTTTTTATCAGTAAGGAGTTTTTCTGTCAGAGAATCCCTTTCACCGTCAAAAAACTGCTCTAGCACCTTATGAAATATTGAATCTTCTTCACTTATACAAGCGAAAAGGGTCATACACGATTGAAACTTCATATAATCTACGCATCCGAAAATATCTTCGGCGGTTTTATCCTTGTGATCGAGAATAACCCGACAGCATTCTGTAAGTCTTCCACCTAAAACCGGGTGGGCAAGGTACTCCTTTGCCTCGCTGAGGTTCATAATTCCGTAAATAAAGGCTCTGTGACTTTTTCCGAGTCCTCTCAGCTGAGGAAAGATATACCACATCCAGTGACTTGTTTTTTTACCGTTTCTAAGCTCCTCCAGAGCAACTTCATAAGACCTTTCCTGAGCGTTCAGAAAGCGGTTTAAACTATTATCCATTCCGTTTCCTCCTTTTTCATCATTGTATATCCTATTAACTGTCGATTATCTGAATAACGGGAGCGCGTGCGGCATAAATATCATTTTCACGAAAACATTCGTTAATCAGTTTCCATTTTCCGTTCGGACATTCGCAAATCCAGAAGCCCCATTCCTTGGCATACTTATCCAGTAGCTCTACGCATGCCCCTCTCATCCACTTCGGGCTCACATATATCTCTACCGGAGATTCAAAGCATCTGTCACGGATCATCTTTTTCATTTCAAGGCCAAAATAACAACGATACTTTGCTGCTTCCTGGATGGGATCCTCCGAAGTGAGCTCTAACAACCAAGCATAGTAACTGCAAGTCCAGTCTCCTCCCAAGTCGGCTGACAGATTATAATGTTCAAATTCCTTGATTATACTATCAGCAATCAACAGAGCATAGGTGTAGGGAGTGCTCTGAAGTACTCGCCTTTCTCTGCTAAGGCGTTTAGCGATTTCATCGGGAATTCCATTGGGAAAAAGCTGCCTTATTTTCTCCTGAGTACGACTGTCAATTTCATTCATAGCCTGTTTTGTAACTTTATACGGATTCATTTCTTTCCTAATCCTTTCTCATCCAATAACCGTAATTCTCAAAATAAGCATCCCTGCTTCGGCAGTATGAGTTATAAGCTGTTCTGAAAGCTTCGGTCAAAGTTGTATCCTCAAAAACCAGAGTACCCTTTGATATAGGGTCACCGTTAATGGTGTTATAAGTATACCATTTCGAATGTCCGTTTTTGTCAGGATGTTCAGATATGATGCCGATACTCGGTGATGTAATTTCGTGAAGGATGTACCTTGCTCCCGTTTTTGCATCTATAACAACCTTACCGATGAAATCATTGATTTTCATAATATTGTATCCTCTTTCTGATTTATTTCACGCCTGCCGCTTAATATTTCATCTAAAAGTGATCCTTCACTGACTTGACCAATGCAAAAATAATAAAGCGCCATTTCCTCTGCAAGACGACGGGCTGCATCATTGATAACAAGCTCCGGTGCGTTTGATTTCACGAAAAAAGTATACCGTTTGGCAGCATCAATAAAGTCAACCAATGAGCGGTGCATAGCAGACAACCGCTTAAGGCACTGCTCCTCAAACCATTCGTAAAGACGCTCCAGCAGCTCAAGCTCCTCCGGGGTAAGATCATCACGCTCATTCAATTCTCTTATAAGCATTTCATCCGCATCGAAATTCTCATCAAAAGGTCTGATATAGGTTTCCCATACGGAAAGTTCATCAGATGTAAGCAGTTCACTGCATTTATCTCCGTATTCAAGCTTATCGTACAGCTTGCCGATTTTTGAAAGAGCATCAGTCAGAGTCTCGAACCTTTCTGCCAGAGTCTCGGCATCTTCTCTTGTCCAGTTCATTCTGAAGGTCAGTGTATAAGGCTCATCGAAATCAGGATAGAAGGTAATGTCTACCTTGCTGTCCTTTGTCGACTCAAAAAGGTCTCGGATATGCTGCTTAGGATTGATGTTAAAGCGTTCATTTTCGTACACAATAAATTCCTCCTGATTGTAAGTTTTTATTATCGGGATACTTCATAAAGCTTCTTAAGAATTTTTACCACTGCAAAAGTGTCAAGAGCACAATATTTTTCTAAATCTTTACCGAGCTGTTCTCTTTCCTCCTCAGTAAAATCCTTTGCCTTCAGATAAGCGTTCATTGCCTGGGTGCCGTTTTTTACATCACCCTCCAGATTATGATATATATAGTTATATTAAGGATTAACAAACTCCTTAAAGCGTTTCAAAGCATTTATAACTGTTTTGTTAGACTTGTTTCCAAATGTCTCCTCTTCTCCGCCCACATCATACTTCTTTACGATATCGTCTATGTTATTTTTGAGAGCTCCCCAAGAAATACCTTCATTTTCCAGAACAGAATCAACTGCTTTTATATACGCAAACACTGTACTGGGATTGCCACTGTCTGTTTCTACGCTGTATCCGGCTTTTATCAGATACTCTTCATATGTAGATGCAATCACATCAGTCGGAGTTGCTTTTTTTGATGATTTCGTACTGCGCTTTCCCGATGAATTCAAGGAGGCTCTGTTTGCACGGGCAACAGATGAAGACTTAACCTGTTCTGCCAGATATTCCTTTCTGAGAGCTATTTCAGCATCAATCTCATCCTTCAGACTACCTTCGGCCTCTAAAATGCCGGTTTCGAACGACTGAGGAATTGAAAAACGCATCTCTTTTCCGTTATCGAATCTTACTGTGATGTTTGTTGAATTTTCTTTAACCTCTCTGCCAACAACCTCTCCAATACCAAAAGCCTTGTGTTTCACTGTGTTCATCATAACAAATACCTCCAAAAAACATATAAGGGGACCTCATCACTTAAATCTTTTTTCTAAGCGACAATAATATTAAAGCATAAATTTCCCTATTTGTAAAGAGGGAAATTGCACTTTTTCAAAAAATTATAAAATTTCTTGAAAATATAAGTAAAAAGCCCACCGCAAAAGTGCGATAGGCTTGATAGTTTTATAATTGTTTATAACCCTTTAGTTTTTATTTTAATCAGAGTATCTTTTAATTGACCGGTAGCATTTGAAATCTCAGTATCTATATCAGAATATTTAAGTAGTCCTTTTTGTGCTCCTCTTATGCCTAATTTTTTTAACAAATTGCAGGATTTGTTGCCATGCTGATCATGTATATTAAAAAACTTTTTATCCATATCAGCAAAGGATAGATTGTTTCTCATATAAAATACTGCTATTTCTAATATCTCATCCTCCGTAAAAGAATCGTTCTTCAACATAGATTTATTGTTATTCTTACCAGCTCGTGATGCTGTATTCTTATTTGATTTTATCGGCTTTGACCTTGATTGCAAATGACCCGAGTTTAATTGTCCTTTATATAACTGCTGCTTCATTATTAACAACATTTTTTGTGCGTCGTTTAATGCACTATCCAGATTGTTCAACATTTTTTCCCATTCGGACATTAAAGAAGCGTCTATTGTTACATGCCTAGCCTGCATTTTACTTTGAAAATCCGTAATAATTTTTATACGTTCTTCCATTGCTTTTTGCGGATCGGAATTCTTTACGCTTCCGACATGATTACATTTGTCACTTCTCATAAAATCTTCCCAATAAGTGTTTCCTTTGGGCTGATTACATTTTCCGCAACAAGGCACTAGATTACCTGGTTCCGTACCGTATCCTGTTGGTTTTCTATCTATAATAAGCGCATAAAGATGATCAAGATGAGTTGCCGGTCTTCCACAATATGCGCATATTTTTTTCGGAAAGAATTTCATCCATTCCCGTTCATACTCAGGGGTACAGGATTCTCTTATCAGCAAGGTACACGCCATGGATCTGCAGAGAGTCGATGTCCGACTACTGATATTATCTGCTGCCGGATATTTGAGACCATTTATTTTACAGGCAGGGATTTTGTTCATTTTTAATGTCCTCCAAATATAAATTTTTAATCGTCAACAACCGCTATTTCATGTTGCTTTGCATAACTCTCTGCATAGCTACCTTTCGATGCATAGATTAGCAGCTCACTGCAGCCCTTGAAGGCAATCCTTGCAATCTTAGCAACGTTCTTCGGAACAGTTATTTCTGCAATGCCGTGCGTTTTTTAGCAAATGCACCGATTTCGATAATGTTATAGAGAATTGTTATTCCGGGATAACTCGGTCGGAACGAACTCTACATATCCGTTGCTGTGATATTGTTAATTACATTTACTCTGCCAACAGAATTGAAAGTTTTAAACTCATTCAGCATCCTTAAGGCAGAACGGATATTGTTTTTCTGCTTGATTGAAACACCGTTTTCATCTTTAGTGTTAAATCTTGCAAGTATTATTTCTATATTTTCATAAGTGAACAGCACTGGATCTATATAGATTTCACTGATTCCAAGCTCACCCGACCGAAGCATTTTATCCAAGTACCGTTCCGAATAAGCAAAAGTTCTGATACGAGCCACATAATCCTTCATTGTTGAGGCAGATTTTTTCTTTATAAAATGATTATAGAACTCTACCAACAGTTCTTCCGGATCATCGAATGATACATAATCTTCTTTATTCTGATATGATATAAATCTTTCAGAATTACCTTCCGTAATGCCACACAATTTTTCATATCCGGAATCGGCTACCTGACGGCAGTCGTTATTCTGATTTTTCAGTAACTCAAAAAGGTCACAAAACTTTCTTACGATTTCATCTGCAAACTCGCGTTCTTCAACAGTACACTCATCGTAACATGCAACAATCTCATTCAATTTTAGTTTAATCCTTCTATCCTCCCTCGAGGCAACGTCGTTATAGTCTTTAAGTAAATCATCTAATTCCTTCGGATGTGTATATCGCATATATATTCTCCTTTGAACAGCAGTTATGTAATTATCTTATCAGTTCTAGGGAGAAAAGTCAACAAAAAGTGAAAAACCACTAAACCGAATCAGTCGGCTTTAGCTTTTCATTCTCACACACTCTCCTTTAGTTTAATTACCCACCTCGAATCCCGACAAACAGGCACTTTTGCACTTTCCCTTGCCACCACCTGACGCCAAACTCCCATAAATAGGTAAACCCTCCCGTCGGCGAATCGTTGGCGAGAGGGCAAAAACACTATATTTTAAGACAAAAAAACAAGGGTTCTCAATCTCTTGAAAACCCTTATAGAATGAAAGTATTGGCATGTTTTGATACAATGCAACGCTCTGAGAAAAAGCGTTGCATTGTACTTTTTGTTTACCATCCAAATATTCTTGCAAAGAAATCCTTGATGGCTTTTATAAGCCTCTGGAACCAATTGAGTGATTCTTCAATATCAGGAACTTCAAATTTATAACCTAAAGCACCGATTAACATATAGCCTTCAACTGTAATAACAAGATTACCGTTTTCGTCGGGTTCAACTGCCTGACCGTTCACATAGAATGTAAATGCATCACCCATGAGATCTCCGACCTTAATTATAAGCTGTGTGCCTTCCTCAACCTCAAGAGTTGAATTTCCGAACACAATCTGATAGGTCTGACCGCCGTCTTTTGATACAGTATACCAGCCGATTCCCTCTGTTTTACCGAATAAAACGTGATGCTTTCTATCGCTGTTGCCACTGCCGTTTCCGCCGGGTACATCGGGTGTATCAGGTTCTTCCGGCGTATCAGGTTCATCCGGGTTATCAGGGTTTTCAGGAGTGTCAGGCTCGGTGATTTCTGCAAAGATATAAGTGTAAACTTCTGTATCAGTACCACTGACAGTCGCAGGAGGTATAACCGACCATGCACCGTTTTCATAGCCCTCATTTGCAAGCATACCTTCGGGGGCCGTGAGTACAGCGCTACCGTTAATATCCCACTCGTATTCTGTCTTAAGATCAACATACTCTATAATGTCAGCTGTTGTACCGTCAGCCCATGTGCCGTTTACAACCTTGAAGATAACTTTCTTCTGATACTTATCAGGTGTGCCGTCTGATTCTTCGCCGTCTTTTCCTGAACCTACAGTATCTGTAAGATAGTAAACCTTAATTACATTTTCACCTTCGTCTGCACCTATTGTAAGAGGCAGATTTTCAGTGCGGTCAAATATATAACCTTCAACGGGCTTGTCGGTATAAGTATTTACAATGCTCTGATACATAGCTGAACTGTTTTCGGTTTTGCTGCTGTCAAGAACTTCGTCGTAGTAATACTCAACAATATATCCGATGGTTGCCTTTTCATAGTAGAGAGTAATATTGTTATCGCTTACAGCAACTGTAAGTTCAGCAGGTACAGACTCAACATAATTATAGCCGTCGATGTTTTCAATCAGAGCATTGATATCAATAGTCTGACCAAAAGTAAGATCGTTTACTGTTTTGTCTGCAAGAAGCACCTTATCAGTACCCTTTTCAAGATAGGAAACTGTCATTGAAAGATCAGCTCTCTCTGTCCATTTGGCATAAACTGTTGTATCTGCGTGAACTGATGCCTCAACCATTGTCACTTCATTGCCTTCTGTGCAGGCTTCATCGGAATACCAACCGCCGAATACATAGCCTTCACGAACGGGCACATAGGTTATGGGGGTTTCATAGCTCCAGATGTGAGCGGAGAATTCTGTTTCCTTATAACCGTCTTCCGTGTTCCAATCATAGATTACATTATACCACCTGGGAATAATTGTAACTTTTAAAGTATCTGTTGGGGCATCGTGAAGAGGACTGTAACGTGCAGGATTGCCGTAAACAACGATTACAGGCCAATCAGAAACAGTATAACCGTTAATTTGTGTCAGCTTAGCCTGATAATCATAGAGCCTGCCGTTGAATACTTCTTTCCAGACTTCGTAGCCGTAAATGCCGTCATTTGTGCCGTTTTCATTCATGCCAACTATAATACCGTAAGGCGGTACTGAGTGCTGAGTAATTGTACCGAAATCATTATCTGAACCTGTCTCTTTAGCCATATATTCAACAAGAGTCGAATCAGGGCGGAAGCCTTCACCGATACGTGTGGCATCGACCTCAACTGGCTGGAAGTATTTTCCGGGATTGAATTCAAGGAATGCATTTACGAAGGTTTCCCATCTGCCGGTTTCGGGATATACAGCTTTATAGTCATTGATATTATAATCATCGTGAATGTCGCTGTCACCGTCAACTACTGTGGTTGAATTCTGATAGGTTGTATCATAATTTACAAGGAATACATCAATACGGTAAGTCTTAGCAGGGTCAAGACCTGTGAATCTATAGTCTTCCGATATGCCGAAAGCACCTTCATCGTCCCATGCAATTTCAAGGAATCTGCCGTCAATGTTATATGTACCGTCGGCAGTAACTTCTTCGAGCTCTACAAGGGCATATGTTGCACGTGAATCGGGAGTTACTTTAATAGTTCCGCCGTCCTGAATATAAGCACCGTCAACAATTACATTGCCTTCAAGAATCTGATCCCAGTTTGCATAAAGGGTAATATCTTCTGTAAGAAGAACACCTTGTGTTGCGGGAGCAGTACATTCTTCATCGAGATACCAACCAAGGAATTTATGATCTTTCATTGTAGGAACATAACCGTCAAAATCGGGAACATAATACTGTTCTTTTGCAACATCTTTATCAAGGCCGTTTACCTGACCACCCTGCGCATCAAAGGTAACATTATATTTTTCAACAGTGATTACACCGTCAAGAGTACCTTTCTGTCCGTCTGTACTCTCATCATAATAAGCACCGTTTAATAAGGTGCCGTATTTTGCACCGTCAGCAACATCGCCCATAGTACCTGTAAAATTGCCGTCGGAATAGGTTACGGTTGCACCGTTTAAGCTCTTTTCCGGCACAGTGATAGTTTCATTATCATAAACATAACCGTAGATAACAGCACGGTAACCGTAAGGTGTTCCGCTGTCGGAATCGTATTTCCAAACGGGATACGAACCGCTGCCTTCGCCTGTTGCCTTATCAATATCAATACGAACACCGGGTTTATTGCCTTCCTGCTGAGTGATGATGTTCCACTGATTATCTTCTTCCGACCAGGCTTTAACCTTAATAATTACAGCCTCAGGATAAAGTTCTGTGGGAACATCCTCTTCCATTTCAACGCTGAACTCAAGGTCAAAGTCGGAGGGGTTGAAAGTCAAAGGAATAGTTATTGTCCAGTTTCCGTTTTCATCTTTAACCTTTTCAATTACACCAACATCATAACCTGACTTGCTTAAAGCTACACCGAAGGCTGAGCTGCCGAGCAAACCGGTATAGGTTGCATCGAGTGCAACATATTTTGTAAGCACCGATTGATCTGTGTGTTCGCTACAATGTGTCGGAAGGTAATCATATGCCTTAGTGTTGCCGTTGCCGTCGGTAACACCGTCAGCTGAGAATATTAATTTATCACCGGTCTCAAGATATGCAGCAGAGCCCTTTTTCATTTCAAGGAAGTTTACTACCAAATCATCTTTATTTTCATTCTGATCGTGACCGCCGTCAGCCTGATGGTCGATGGTTACGTTGATTGTAACGCTTACCGCCTTTTCCCACTGAGCAGTAAGAGTCATAGCGGAGGTTATGTTTGAGGTCACCTGAGCACCTGAAGCATATATATTGCCGTCATATTCCCAACCGGTGAAGATATATCCGTCACGAACGGGAATATTATTTGTAGCTGTAACAGCAGACGCACTTGAATAAATTTCTGTACCGGGATCTTCGTTTTCATTGAAGACACCGCCGTTTGTGTCATAGTTTACGGTATAGTGGTGAAGATGAAGCTCACCGTTTGCGTGCTCAATTATAAGCTTGTATTCTCTTGCCTTATGATATTCGGGACCGTCATCATGCCAAGGGTAATAAATGCCGTTTTCCACTTCTGCAGTATATGTACCTGTTTTACTTTGAGCAAGAGCTATAAAGTCAGCATACTCAATTTCTGCATCTTCATTTTTCTCAAGAAGATAAAGCACAACATCTTCGCCGTGAATGTCTCCGATGTCGGTTAAAGTTCCATTCAGATAAGTATATACTGTGGCTAAATATACGGGATCGGTTGTATCGTAAACATAAGCATAAGCATACTTGGTTTCGCCGTTTTTGTCTTTATATTCACCGCGCACTTCAACCGTATAGTTGGTGTTAGGTGTAAGTCCTGTGAAAATAATTGTACCGTCGTCCTGTCTTGTTCCCTCAACACCGTCAATGAAATAATCACAACGCTCATCAAGGTTACCCGTAAGGGTTAAAGTTGTTGTAGTTGTTGAGGTTGTAGGCTTTTTGAATACAAAAACTGTTGTTATAGCGTCTCCGCTTGTTGAGTTATGGAATTTGCAGTTGCCTTTTGAAATATCCAGATCAACCTGTGCATCACCGTCTACATCTGTACTTGTACCTGCAACTGTTCCGGTGATATAATAATCACCGTTTTCTTTGGTCAGTTTAATGTGATTACTACCGCTGATAATTTTACCGTTTTCAACAAAGCTTTCAACGCAGGTGATATGCACAACTGCACTTTCACCAAGGAGGTCTTTTACATTACGCTTATCACCCTCAAACAAACCGAGAACAACATTATCCATATCAGCATCAAGGTTATATGCTACAAAACCTTTTCTGGTGTTGTTAGTTCCCGTACCTGTGTGAGAATCTGAACAAAGAACATTGCCACCAGCATCAAGAACTTCAACAGTAACGGTGCCCTGAAGTGAATTTTTACCGATGTTTGCACCGTAAACAGATGCCCAGGCATAGCCTTTTCCTGTGAAACTGTCTTTATAGCTTCTTCCTACCATATTGGAAGATGAAGAAACATTTTTGTTGTAAACTTCAACTTCACCGTCGGTATTGTTGATTGAATACATATTATGAGAATTGTAAACATACAGATATGTACCTAAAGTACTGCTCCATCTGTAAGTGAGCTCTTGCACATTTCCGTCATAACCTTCAATATGGGCCTCAAGAAGTTCACTTGAGCGAAGATCATTCTGTTCGCCGCGCATGAAGCTGATAATCTTTACTGTTGGTGTGCTGCGCTGTCCGTCTTCTGCAAAAACCATTACGGGCACTGTAGTAAACAGCATAACAAAAGTCAGAAGCACTGCTAAAGTTTTTTTCATTTTGGTTTTCATAATAAGGAACTCCTTTCTGCCTTAAGTGCTGTCTTCGATAATCAAAATTTTCCGGTACAAGATATCAAGGACAAAATAAGGCAATAAAATAACGATATCATTTTATATCCAAGTTATGAATATTCTGTTACAAAAATAATCTGTTTGATTAAAATATAAAATCAGCTTGAAATTTTCTGTTGAATGATTGTTTGCATTTGTTTCGATGTCCTGTAGTTTAATTATCCCTCTCAAGCACAGACAAACAGGCACTTTTTCTCTTTCCCTTGCCGCCATCTGACGCCAAACTCCCATAAATAGGTAAACCCTCCCGTCGGCGAAACGTCGGCGAGAGGGCAAAAATACTATATTTTTAGACAAAAAAACAAGGGTCTTCAATCTCTTGAAAACCCTTATAGAATGGCGGAGAGCAAGGGATTTTGTCCCGCACTGCCGTGCTATCGCCTCGCTTCGCTTCGTTGCCCCGACGGCGAAAATGCTCCACCGGAGCATTTTCTTCCGCTTCGCTCCCTCCTTGTTCGAATCCCTCGCTTCTGATTTCAACGAAAAAATAATACCGACACCACAAGGGCATCGGTATCATTTTTTTGGCGGAGAGCAAGGGATTCGAACCCTCGAAGCCGTTTTAGCGACTTACACGATTTCCAAGTGCTTGCCCGATAGCCCCGAAACCCTTATAAAATAAGGTTTTTTCGGCAATTTAGTCTGCTAAAGAAACTGCTGTTTCGTCGGCGAAAAGGTCGGCAGAAAGAGCATTTTACGCACTTTTCAGAAATGGCGGCAAATGGCGTCGAAAGGCTTGAAAATATCTACGGCACTGTCTTTTAGCAGTGCCGTAATTTGCATTCTTTATTTCTAACGATTTTTTTGTTGTTATATTTTAATAATGGGCAATACCACAACCGCAAACTTTATTGATTTTAAAAATACTCCACAAAAAACGAACAATTTTATATATGATTTTCATAAACCCTGAACTATGACATAAGCACGAACATTTTTCGTTTTTGGATTCTTCATCAACATCTTCTGTACATTCATCACATATTCCATCACCATTTTCATCTTTATGGCTTGTGGCTTTGTAATTGTCATAATCATAGTATGAGTCTTCGCAGTTTGTGCAGATATATATACCATAACCATCGGTATTGCAATTTGGTTTATATACATCCTCAAGTTCATAATTATGACCTGTTGCAGAACCTTCATCTCTAATTGTTTCTGTTTCTTCACAGTTATCACACTTAGCGGTTTTTGTTCCATCCTCAAGGCATTTTGCATTGTTGTCAGAAATATATACTGTAAAACTATGCTGGCCTGTTTTAGGAATAATCTCATGACCATCAAGCCATGTTTCACAGTTATCACACCAGATACCTTCTGTAAATCCATCCTCTGTGCAGGTAGCATTTACTTTTGAAACTGTGATTTTATTTGCATGGATACAATTATATTTATTCAAATCTATTTTAATAGCTGGTCTGATTCCCCAAAAGATGTAACCGACAGATGTAAAATTATCTATTGCGCCCTTTGGGGTTATGTAGCTTGCATCAAGAGAACTCAAACCGGGAGAACGTAATCTCCAACCGGTTGAAAAGAGTCCCTGAACTTTTGCATAATCTGTGCCACTTGTAACCCTTGTAATACTTGAGCTGTCATAAGATGAAAATCCGTAATCTTTATTAACTACATCATCAACAGATAGCAAAAACACCTTATCGCATATATCGTTCTGATCTTCAGTTGTTAATTGCGAAGCATATAAAATTTTGTTTTCTGATGAGTTAAATGCTGTATTAATAAAACTTTCATTCAGCCACTTCCTGATTGAACTTGTTGGATAATCATTAGCAAAAATGGTACATTCCTCATCATTGTATATTTCTGGACTTTTTTCATATATTGTATTGCAAAAAGGTTGTGAATCCAAAAGAAAGTCTGACAGCATTAACCCGGTTTTCGGGTCTAAAATTTTCCATTTAATGGGTTTATACTCAAACCAATACACTGTATTTTTTAAATAGCCGTTTGAATATTGGCAGGATATATTTTCCTGAGACTCATCATAAAAAGGATAAAAAATATTATCTGGTCTATATTCTGTAAAATAAACGGCTCTATACTTTTTTTCATTCAATTCTACATCAGCATATTTCATATAGTCTTTTGCGCTCATAGTTCCATTACGGCCTTCACCAGAACAATATTCATATGAAATCCAATCTAGTTGTATGGCATTAAGTTGATTCAGCAAAGTCTCATCTGTTACAAGATTTTGTGGATATGAACCAAGCTCAATCGAGTCTCCGACACTATAGTCATTACTTGAAGCGGCAAAGCAATAAGAATGAATGTTCAGAATCATTAATAAACAGGTAATAATCAGAGCAATGTTTTTTTTCGTGAATCTTTTCATTTTGGCATCCTCCCAGAAATATTTATTATTAGCTTTAGTGCTGTTTGCACAAACGCACTAAACATATATAATATTTTATCACTTTTAATTGTAAAAAACAATATTTAATTTTTTAGTTCGCTACAATGTGGCTGGCACCTGTTTTGTGAGCAAGACTATATAATTTTCACGTAGAAGTATGAAGGATATTATTATAAAAAACAAAAATATTATAGCGTAGTTTTCATCTTTTTTCAAGACAATTCAGAACTATTGTTCAAAACGGCACCCCCTCACACACTGTCCTGTAGTTTAATTATCCACCTCAAGCACAGACAAACAGGCACTTTTTCTCTTTCCCTTGCCGCCATCTGACGCCAAACTCCCATAAATAGGTAAGCCCCCTCGTCGGCGAAACGTCGGCGAGAGGGCAAAAATCTTATATTTTAGACATAAAAAACAAGGGTTCTCAATCGCTTGAAAACCCTTATAGAATGGCGGAGAGCAAGGGATTCGAACCCTCGAAGCCGTTTTAGCGACTTACACGATTTCCAATCGTGCTCCTTCGACCAGCTCGGACAACTCTCCATATCTTTTATTGTGCCTTGCTATTATACACAATGAAAATATAAAAATCAAGTCTTTTTATAAATATTATCTATGTTTACAAAGAAAAAATCCTCCCCGTTTTATGGGGAGGATAAAATTCTTGGCTCAGTCCATATACTGTTCGATTACTCTGATTGCATCACCGAGAGTTTCAATGTTTGCAACCTCACGGTCGGGAATCTCAACATCAAACTCATCTTCGATAGCAACCGCAATGTTGATAAGCTCAAGAGAATTGAGTCCGAGCTCACTTCTGATGTTTGTTTCTTCTGTAAGCGAATTGGGATCAATATCCACAAAACAGCAGATGACCTCTCTGAGTTTTTCAAGCATGTCTTTTGCCTCCTTTTTTATTATACTGTTTCAGCTTCTTTTGTGTATGTGTCAATAACCTTCTGTCTGATAACCTTTCTTGTTGAGTTCTTTTCAAACTCCTTGAAGGAAACATAGGCATTCTGAATTTTTCTGTATGAAGGCTGTCCTTTGTTTGACTCGGCAACATCTGCCTTTACCTTCTTGATAATTTCTTCTTCGCTCAAATCACCTAACTCGCTCTTTTCAACATAGACAGCAACAGACATAACGGTGTTCTCTCTGCCTGCGATGCTGACCTTTTCTTCAAAGGCAACAACCTCGTGTGCGTAAAGCAGACTTTCCATAATATGGCTTTCAACGGTTTCAGGGAAGATGTTTTCACCGTTGGGAAGAATAATAAGGAATTTCTTACGGCCTGTGATGTAAAGCTCACCGTCCTCGTCAAGTCTGCCGTAGTCACCGGTCTTGAACCAGCCGTCTTCGCTGAAGGATGCCTTTGTAGCTTCTTCGTCCTTATAGTAGCCCTTGGTTACATTGTCACCCTTAATCCATATTTCACCGATACCCTCTTCGTCGGGATCGTGAATAATAAACTTAGCTCTGGGGAATGCCTTACCTGCTGAAAGTGGCTTCTTTCTGCCATCTTTATGAAGAGTAACCGTGGGAGAAGCTTCTGTCATACCGTAACCTGAAATAATGGTAAAGCCAAGCTCTGAAAGGCTCTTGATATGGTCTGCTCTTGCAGGTGCGCCACCGCAGGACATTGTGGGGAACTGTCCGCCGAAATTGTCTCTTATCTGTTTGAACACAACGGGTCTGATATCAACACCTATATCAAGAAGCTTGTTGCTGATTTTTACCATCTTACGCATAATATCAGCCTTGCCCTTTGCTTCTGCCTTTGCCCAGATGCCGTTGTAAATAGCTTCAAGAACAAGAGGTACAACAGCCATGGCAGTAGGTCTGTAATCATTTATATTAGGAAGAATATTCTTAAGGCTGTCGTTAACATAAATGATACCGTTCATATAGATAGCTGTAAGCACGCTGCAGGAAAGCTCATAAACATGGTTCATGGGAAGGATGGACATTGTTGAAAGCTCGGGACCGAGGAATTCAAGCAGGCCCTCAACATTTGATGCAAAATTAAAATGTGAAAGCATAACTCCCTTGTTTGTGCCTGTTGTTCCTGAGGTGAAAACAATAGCTGCCATGTCGTCTTTTTTTACTTGAGCATCAATAAAGCGTCTGTCGCCCTTTTTGAGAAGCTCCTTACCCATTTCGGCAAGGTAATCAACTGTGAGGAATTTTCCACCCTCAGCCTCAACACCCGGGTTCATAGTAAAAGCAAGCTTGCAGCGGTCATCGTTTTCAAGATGAAACTTTGCTGTACCCTTATATGCTTTACTGTGGAAAAGAGCCTCGGCATCGCCCTTTGAAATGAGCATACTGATATCCTTATCGGGAAGCTCCTTATCAATAGGCACTGCAACACCGCCGCCGCAGACGATTGCGAAGAAAACAACTATCCAGTTGTAGCTGTTTTCGCTGACGATAGCAATATGCTTGCCGCCGAGTCCGAGCTCATAAAGAGCAGTACCCACCTGACGCACTCTGTCGTGGAAATCCTTAACAGTGTAAGCAACGGACTGCTTCTTGATTTTTTCAACAACAGCCACTCTGTCACCGAATTCTTCACTTCTTACAAACATATCCTTAACAGTGCTGATAGGTCCGTAGCTGTAAATTTTTGCTCTGAGCTTTTTGAGCTCTTTAATCTCTTTTTTTGTCAGTTCAATATGCATTTTTTATTCTCCTGATTCTCTATATTTAACAGCCGACTGCTGTTATTTAAAAATTAATCACACATATCCAATAATTCTTTAACGGTGATATCCGGATTGTCAATACCCGCCATAATCACCTTAACTGCATTTTTGTGAAGATTCTCAATCTGCTTGGTGCAGGAAAGCTTGACTCTGTACATATAGTTGAGGTTAATTCCGTTGTCTGTGGGATCAGGCGAGCAGATAGTGTAAAGTGGTGTAAAATATCTGCCCAAATCGTGGAATTTAAACTCAAACTTAAAGCCTAAATCCATATTTATCGGAAGAGGTATCCAGGTAAACATCATACAGGCAGGGCCCTGAATGAGCTTGTAGCCGTACATTTCTCTGAGGTAATCCTTGGCTAAGATATAGGGATAATCCGTATGGCGGTAAACCTGAGTTCTTACGGAGGTATATTCCCGCAGACCTTCCATAAAGGTTGCCGTTTCGGGAATAATGGTACGTACCTGTATAGGCTGTGCAAGACATCCGCTCATTCTCTTTTCCTTGACAGTCGCCCTCTTTGAGCAGGTAGCCATAAAGAAAACGTCGTCAATTCTGTAATTGAGTGCAGAGCAGTGAGTGCGAAGACCCATCATAAACAGACTTTCGGGAGCGATGCTGTTTTTCTTACAGAAATCAAAAATCTTTGCCGCATCCTCGGTACCGATATGGCCATTGACCATCTTGCACTTATCGTAAATGGGGTTATATGCCGCAGGTACACGAAGGTCGGGATTCTTTGTCTTGATTCTTGCCTTTTCAAGGAAGTCGGGTCCGTGAACAGCTGCATAGAAGGGCTCACCGCCCTTTTCAAAATATTCACGGTAAAACTTTTCGTGCTTATCCCATTTTTTCTTTTCGCTGACTACCTTAAGCTGCTCAGCTATGTACTCTTCATAGGAATAAAGAGGCTCCGGCAGCTCTGTACCTGCCACAAGAGCGCGGTAAATTGCCACAAGGTCAAGGAAAAAGATAACTGCTCCGAGAGCATCCATACTGATATGGGTAACATTGAAGTAAATACCGCTGCCTACATTTGCAGTTTTGTAAAAAAGAATTCTGAAGCATTCACCCTTGTCGAAGCGTACGGGCTTCTGAGCATCCTTATCAAGATATTCCTTCTGCTCCTGAGCTGTTCTAAAGTATTTCATAGGAACCTTTCCAATTTTAAAAGTGGGAAGGAAATACTGCTTAAGCTGCTTATTGACCTTTGTATATCTCAGACGAAGGGCATCGTTTCTTTCGAATTCAATATTCAGAGCCTTTGTAAGCACATCAAAATCAAGATCAAGATCAAGAGTTATTGATATCGGTATCTGAACAAGCTGCTTTGAAAAGCTGAATTTTACCATAAGATACATACTCTGCTGTGAGGGTATGAGGTCATAAAGCTTATCGGGCATCCTCTTTTTCACCAAAAATATCCCCTTTCAAAAAATTAAAATATCATAGTCCACCCCATAATATATTAATATAAATAATAGCAAAATAGGGCTCTAAAGTCAATAACAAAACAAGTAATTAAACAGCATACATGATTTTGTTGCCTTTAAGATATAAGAAAAATGCATATACGGAAATTTAACTCCGTATATGCATAAACACTTATAATACCTTAGATAAAAACTCAACAGCTCTCGGGCTCTTGGGATTTGAGAAAAACTCCTCGGGAGTTGCATCCTCAATGATTCTTCCCTCGTCCATAAAGAGGATTCTTGTACCGACCTCTCTTGCAAAGCCCATTTCGTGGGTAACTACAACCATTGTCATACCCTGCTCGGCAAGCTCCTTCATAAGCTCGAGCACCTCTCCTACCATTTCGGGGTCAAGGGCTGAGGTAGGCTCATCAAAAAGGATAACCTGAGGGTCCATGGCAAGGGAGCGTGCAATCGCAACTCTCTGCTTCTGACCGCCTGAAAGTGATGATGGATAAGCATTTGCCTTTTCCTCAAGACCGATTCTCTTGAGAAGCTCAACGGCTCTTGCTTTTGCATTTGCCTTGATAATCTTTCTTCTGAGCTTCTGAGGCTTTGTGAGCGCTTTCTTTTTCTTCTTAGGCTTGAAGCTGTTGAGAATATATGCCTTTTTCTCTCTCTTGTAATTTTTCTTTGCCGCATAAACCGGAGCCATCATTATGTTCTCAAGAACCGTTTTATTCGCAAAGAGATTGAAGTGCTGGAAAACCATTCCCATTTTCTGACGGTGAAGATTGATATCAACCTTAGGGTCAGTTATATCATCACCGTTGAAATATATCGCACCGCTTGTGGGGTCCTCCATACAGTTGAGACAACGTAAGAAGGTACTTTTACCGCTGCCTGAGGGCCCTATGATAACAACCTTTTCGCCCTTTTCAATGGTGAGACTGATATCCTTGAGGACTTCGTTTTTGCCGAAGGATTTGTAAAGATTAACGACCTCTATCACTCTTACGCAGCCTCCTTTCCATAATCTTGATAAGCAGTGTGATAAGCATAACAACAATAATATAAATTATGGCCATTGCAAGATAAGGAATCATAAAGTCATAGGTTCTAGTGCCAATATCCTTAAATGCCTTATAAAGGTCTGTAATGGCGACAAACGAAACAACAGAAGTTTCCTTAACAAGAGCAATAAATTCATTACCTAATGAAGGAATGATGTTTTTTATTGCCTGAGGGATAACAATTTTCATCATTGTTGCCCCATATCCCATACCTACACTTCTTCCACCTTCCATTTGACCGGGATCAACAGAAAGGATACCGCCTCTCATTATTTCGGATATGTAAGCTCCGCTGTTCATACCGAAAACAACAAGTGCCGTATAAAGTCCTTCTATGTTTATGCTGAGTAAGGGCAGAATAACATAGTGCGCCAAAAGGAGCTGAACAACGATAGGCGTACCTCTGAAAAATCCTACGTAAACCGTGCATATACCATCAAGGATTTTCGGTATAATGTACGAACGCAGATAAGAGAAAAATCTTGAAACAGCTTTACCGCTTTTAGGCTTGATTTTGTTTTTCGGCAAAACACGTATTGTTGCAATAAGTGTACCAATCAGAAGACCTATAATAAGTCCGCCGACAGCGATAAAAACAGTGGCTTCCAAGCCTTCGATAATATTCTTTTTAAAGCCTCTCTCTATGAGATATTCTAAAAAGATTTCTATTTTTCTATCAATATTTCCCATAGTAAATTCCTTTATAATAAGCAATGCCCCACTGAAGCAGTGAGGTATTGCTGAATATTTACTTAATTTTAAAAATTATGCTAACTTATTGAAATTTTCAACAAGAGCCTGAGCAGGAGCAGCGTCAACAATTACAAGCTCAACATTTCCGTTAACAAGATCTGTAACTGCAAGTGTAGGATTGTCATAAGCCTTGCAGATTGCATTTGCAATGCCGTTGAAGCCTAAATCCTCGCTACCTTCAACATAGAGCTGACCTGTTGTGCCGCCCTGAGCACCGATCTTCGTGCCTTCGGGAAGAGAATCAAGAACAGCTACAACCTCGTCTGCTGTCTTACAAGCATCAAATCTTGTATCGTCAGCCTTAACGATTATCTTCTGTGTAGCACTGATGTATGAATCTGAGAAGGAAACAACATCCTTTCTTTCTTCTGAAATTGTAAGAGCTGCCATTGCGATGTCACTCTTGCCGAGCTGAACGTCTGTAAGAACAGCATCAAAGAGCATACTCTTGATAACAAGCTCCTTGCCGAGTTCCTTAGCGAAGAGAGCAGCAATTTCCATATCAACACCGTAGTAAAGGTCACCCTCAACATACTCGAAGGGATAGAAACCAACTTCTGTTGCAACAACAAGCTGATCCTTGCTTTCATCGTATTCTGCGGAAACTACGCCCTCGGGTGTGCCGTCGCCGAAATACTTGTTCCAAATTGCGTCAAATGTACCGTCATCCTTAATCTTTGCAAGGAAAGCATTGATTTGTCCGAGGAGCTCTTCGTTTTCCTTAGCTACACCGAAGCCATACTGTTCGTCTGAAAGATTGATGTCGATAAGCTTAACTACAGCACCTGCATCTGTGGGTGTTGCGTCTGTGCTTGATTTGCCGCCGCAAGCTGCAAAAGCGAAAAGCATAACAGCTGCGAGAGCGATTGCTAAAAACTTTTTCATTATAATTGCCTCCAAAAAATTATTTTTTTGTTTAATTGCTCGGCTATTCTATCACTTAAAAACCGATATGTCAACAGATTTATGCAAATATTTTACCTTTATGTGTATATTTATTAGTCCGCTTTTTCAGTCTGATAAAGGTACTTATCAACAAATGCATTGACAACCTTCCAATATTCCTCGTGGTACCAATGGGAGGAAACGGCGTGCTCGGCGCCTCTTACTATGTATTTTTCCTTAGGTGCGGCGCAGGCTTCATAGACAGGGTCAAGATTATCAATAAGAACGAAATTATCCTTATCACCGTGGATAAAAAGCGTGGGAGTCTTTGACTTTTTAAGCTGTTCAACAGCAGAAGCCTGACCGAAGAAAAAGCCGTTCACAAGCCTGTTCACCAAGGATGACTGAGGAATAACCATTTTAGGCGGCAGATGATATTTTCTTATGCACTGGTCAACAAAAATTTCCTTTACACCCATAAAGCCGCAGTCCTCAACAGCGAGAATAACATTTTCGGGAAGCTTTTCACCGGTTGTCATCATCGTTGCAGCGCCGCCCATTGAGGTGCCGTGAATGATAATTTTCACCTTGGGATTTTCTTCCACAAGGCTGTTTATCCAGTCCACCACGTCAAGCCTGTCCATCCAACCCATTGTTACAAATTTATGCTCACTGTTGTTGTGTCCCCTCAGATCGGGAAGAAGCACGTTGAAGCCACGCTTATAGTACTCCATAGCATAAGAGGACATCTCTCTGTTTACATTAGTCCAGCCGTGAAGCACAACGGCCCACACGTTACTGTTTGAGGGGTTGCGGAACTCGGCACCGTGGAGATTTTCTCCCTTGCGATTTTTTATAATAACCTCCTGATGATAGGTCTTGTCGTACCATTTATAGCCTGCAATAAGATTGGGATTGTCTGCATTTCTTTCAAATAAGCTGTCCTTGCAGGGCACGGTGGGATCAGGCCTTTTTTTATTACCCAAAGCAATAAAGAAAAACAGAACTCCAAGTCCGAA
Organism: Acutalibacteraceae bacterium; assembly: GCA_045537485.1. GTDB lineage: Bacteria > Bacillota > Clostridia > Oscillospirales > Acutalibacteraceae > UBA6857. Next base: position 34,736 of record JAZSPQ010000065.1, read on the forward strand.
ATAAATAAGTAAGGCGACAGCGGCAACTATAATTGCAACCGTAAGCGCCACCTGCTGCTGATATGTCATATTATTCATCCTCTCACTGGTTTATAGGCCCATTATACACCCTATTTCTTATAATTGCAAATTATTTTATTATGCACAAAAAGAGCCCCGTCATATTGTAGTAAAATGCTATTTACTTTTTAGGTTTAATGTGTTAAAATACTAAAGCACGGAGAAAACACTATTTATTTGAAAGGAATTTATTCCAATGACAGGCAGAAATAATGACAGAGTAAACCAAAACATTCAATATTTATATGAAACAATTTTAAAAATAGAAACTCTTGAGGAATGTGAGGCTCTCTTCGACGACCTTTGCACCAAAACCGAGCTTGCTTCTATTTCACAGCGCCTCGTTGTTGCAAAAATGCTCAGCGAAAAAAAGGTTTACAGCGACATCGTTGCTCAGACAGGTGCTTCAACGGCAACAATCAGCCGTGTTAACCGTTCCCTTGCCTTCGGTGCGGGCGGTTACGACAAGATTTTCGGAAAAGGTGAATAATATGTCAGGCTACGGCGATTTCGCATACTATTACGATTTACTGACCGAAAACGTTGACTACGAAAGCAGATGTGACTATATCTATAATCTCCTTGCTGAAAACGGTGTCGGCAAGGGGATTTTGCTTGACCTTGCCTGCGGTACGGGCTCTCTTAGTCTGCTTCTTGGCGAAAAAGGGTACGAGGTCATAGGTGTTGACGCCTCCGAGGAAATGCTTTCCGTCGCTCAGGAGAAAAAGTACAAAAGCGAGGCGGACGTGATTTTCCTCTGCCAGAAAATGGAGGAGCTTGATCTTTTCGGTACAATCAACGCCGCAGTGTGTACTCTCGACAGCATCAACCATGTCACCGACGAAAAAACCGTAAGGGAAATTTTCCGCCGTGTGTCTCTCTTTATGGAGGATAAGGGTATTTTCATTTTCGACGTCAATACCCCTCATAAGCACAGAGAAATTCTCGGTAACAACACCTTCGTTTACGATATGGACGAGGTTTACTGTGTATGGCAGAATGAAACCGATGAAAATATGCTCACCATCGTTTCTCTCGATATTTTCGAAAGAGACGAGGAAGAAGACGCATACTATAAATATTCCGAGCAGTTTCAGGAAAGAGGCTATGAGCTTTCATTTTTTGAGAAGCTTCTCAGAGAAAACAAGTTTGAGCTTATCGGAATTTACGAGGAAATGACAGCGTCACCCGTAAAGGCTGATACTCAGAGGGCGGTATTCGTTGCAAGAAAAATCGGTTGTCAGTAAAGCATAAACTAAATGTTTAATTCTTCGGAAATGCGGCTCGGACGGGATGAATAATTCCGAATTCCGAATTCCGAATTCCGAATTTTCAAGGAGTCAGAAAATGGGTAAATTAGTAAGATGTATTTCCACCGACGGTACACTCACCGTTATGGCAGTCAATTCAACAGATATAGTCGAAAAAGCGCAGCAGATTCACGAAACCTCTGCTGTATGCTCTGCGGCTCTGGGCAGACTTCTCACAGGCGCTTCACTTATGGGTGCCGTACTCAAGGGCAAGGATGACTCGGTTACTCTCCGCCTTAAGGGTGACGGTCCCGCAGGTACGGTTATGGCAGTTTCCGATTCATCAGGCAACGTGCGCGGCTACGTTCAGCAGAGCGTTGTTGAAATTCCCCTCAACGCAAAGGGCAAGCTTGACGTTGCAGGTGCAGTAGGTAAGAACGGCTTTCTTACCGTTATCAAGGACTTAGGTATGAAGGAGCCTTATGTAGGTCAGTCCCCTATCATTTCAGGTGAAATTGCCGAGGATATCACTGCCTACTATTCAACAAGTGAGCAGACACCTACCGTCTGTGCTTTAGGCGTACTTGTAAACCCCGACCTTTCAATACGTGCCGCAGGAGGACTTATCATTCAGCTTCTCCCCACCGCTATGGATGACACCATAGACAAGGTTGAGGAGTGTATAAAGAATCTCGAGCCTATCTCCACCCTTATCGACAAAGGCATGACACCGGAGGAAATCTGTCATCACGCACTTCCCCTCTTTGAGCTTGAAGTCCTTGACGGCAGTGAACCCGAATACAAGTGCTACTGCTCAAGAGAAAGAGTTGAGGGTGCACTCATAAGCACAGGTATTGATGAGCTCACCGATATGATGCAGGACGAAAAGACTGAGGTTTCCTGCCAGTTTTGCGACAAAAAATATGTCTTTACACCCGAGGATATCGGCAGACTTATACGCAAAGCGAAAAAATAAGAAAAAAACTTGAAAAACTTTGAAAAAAGTGTTGACAAATCATTTTTTTTGATGTATAGTATACGAGTCGCTGCGAGAGCGGTGGCGAAGATGGGAGCATAGCTCAGCTGGGAGAGCATCTGCCTTACAAGCAGAGGGTCACAGGTTCGAGCCCTGTTGTTCCCACCATTTGGCCCGGTAGTTCAGTTGGTTAGAACGCCAGCCTG
>JAZSPQ010000040.1:0-5684 GCA_045537485.1 Acutalibacteraceae bacterium
CCATCCCGCTCTTGCTCCCATCAAGGCAGCAGTTCTTCCTCTTTCAAAGAAGCTCAACGAGCAGGCTGAGGAAGTATACCATATGCTTCAGAAGAAGTTTATGACCGAGTTTGACGATGCAGGCTCAATCGGTAAGAGATACCGCCGTCAGGACGAAATCGGTACTCCCTTCTGCATTACCTACGACTTTGATTCAGTTGAAGACGGCTGTGTAACGGTACGTGACCGTGACACAATGCAGCAGGAAAGAGTTAAGATTGACGAGCTCGTTGCATATATCGAAGCAAAAATGGAATTCTGATAAAATTGCATTAAAAGAAAAAACTTTTATTGCTTCAGTTTTTCACACCGATAAATAAAAACACTTAAAAAATCCGGGCGACAGCTTCTTAATGAAGTGTCGCCCGAAAATTTTATTGTTTATTATTCTGAAATAACCTCTTTGAATGAGGTTGCAAGACCTGCAAGAGACTGAATTTCCGAAGGAATGATAATCTTTGTTGCCTTGCCGTCTGCAGCTGCCGAGAAGGCCTCGAGAGCCTTAAGCTTGATAACCTCTTCGGAAGCGCCTGCTTCCTTGATAAGCTTGATACCCTCTGCCGTTGCCTGCTGAACCTTGATGATAGCTTCAGCCTGACCTTCAGCTTCAAGAATCTGAGCCTGCTTTTTAGCGTCTGCACGAAGAACAGCAGATTCTCTTTCACCTTCTGCAAGAAGAATGGCCGACTTCTTTTCACCCTCTGCCCTGAGGATTGCTTCACGGCGCTCACGCTCAGCCTTCATCTGCTTTTCCATGGCGTTCTGAATTTCCTTGGGAGGAAGAATGTTTTTAAGCTCAACACGGTTGATTTTGATGCCCCAGGGGTCTGTTGCTTCGTCAAGAATACCTCTCATCTTTGTGTTGATGATATCACGGGAGGTAAGAGTCTGGTCAAGCTCAAGCTCACCGATGATGTTACGCAGGGTTGTTGCGCTGAGGTTTTCAATGGCGGTAAGGGGATGCTCAACACCGTAGGTATAAAGCTTCGGATCTGTTATCTGGAAATAGATAACTGTGTCGATCTGCATTGTAACGTTATCCTTGGTGATAACGGGCTGAGGCGGGAAGTCAACAACCTGTTCCTTAAGTGAAACGGTTTTTGCGATTCTTTCAACAAAGGGAACCTTAACATGGAAGCCTACCCCCCATGTTGCCTGATAAGCGCCGAAACGCTCAACAACAACTGCTCTGGCCTGCTGAACGATTTTAACGTTTTTAACTAAAACTACTACTGCGATTGCTAAGACAGCGATTAAAATGTAAATCATTTTTTTCTCTCCTTTTAAAAAATATTTTCAACAGATTATTCTGCTGCTTCCACTATAAGCTTTACGCCTTCAATAGAAAGGGCTTTTATTCTTGCGCCTGCGGGAATGATTTTGCCGTCAATGCTTCTGGCTGTCCATTCCTTGCCCATGCAGGAAACAGCACCCTTTGCATTAACATTGTCAATTTCTTCCGTCACAATACCGGTTTTTCCGATTACCATATCTGCGTTGGTTGCCTCGTGCTTTTTATCCAGATATTTTTTTGCAAGAGGACGGGTAGCCGCAAGGATGACACCCGAAACTAACAAAAAGATTAAAACCTGACCCCATAGCTGTACGCCGAAATGGGCAGACAGCAGTGCGGCAAGAGCTCCTATGCCGAACCAGATCGAAACCAGGTTTGGTGTTACGGCTTCCACAGCCAGAAAGATTATACACGCCGCCAACCAAAAGATTTCCAAGGGACCCATATATACACCTTCTTTGCTTTTTTTCACCGAATTCAGTGTACCTTAATTTTATTCTATAAGGGCGAAACTGTCAATATTCTTTTTATGGCAAAAAGAATTCATTTTCGCCTTTTTTGATTGGGATTTTGAAAACCTACTCTTCCGCAATCTCTTTTTTGCTCTTTTTTTCTCTCTTATTCTCTCTTTTTCGCTTTTTTTGTGTTTCGGGGGAATTTTACATATCAGAGGATGACTCTCATAAATCAAAAAGAGCTTCTTATTTAATATTATTTCGCTTCAGGCACTGGATCGGAAATCTTTAAAAAGTCAATTTTTTCCATTTTTGTTCTGGGAAGAAGATCCATAATCTCAATTTTACGAGGAACCGAATAGCTTTCAAAGTTTGCTTTGCAGAAGCTCATAAGCTCTTCCTTTGCCTTTTCACGGTCTGCCTCGGGATCGGTAAGTGAAACAACAAGCTTTATATAGGGCTTACCCTTTTCATCATAGCCCTGACAGGCGCAGGCCTCGTTTATATAGTCAAGTTTAAGGATCTTTTCTTCAATAGTTGCAGGGTAAATATTATAACCTGAAATAAGGATGATTCTCTTGATTCGGCTTGTAAAAACAAGGTGTCCGTCAGCATCAAGATATCCTGCGTCGCCGGTCTTGATCCAGTTTTTGCCGTTATCGTCTGTGTAAATGCCTGTTTCCTTAACGGAGTCGTCGGGAAGATATCCGTTCATCATTGTTTCGCCGGAAATAACAACCTCACCTATTTCACCTGTTCCGAGCTTCTTTCCCTTCTCATCCCAGATTTCCACAGTGGTGCCGTAAATCGGTCTGCCGACGGTTGTACTCTTATGGTCGGGGATGCCTGTGTTTACCGTGCATACGGCGCACATTTCGGTCAGGCCGTAGCCTCTGCCGAGATATCCCTTTGAACCGAGAGATTTAATTTTTTCATCGAAGTACTCGACAAATTCGTTGCTGACATAGTCGCCGCCGACGGAGATAATAAGAAGGTTTTTTACGCCTTCGTTTTCAAAATTATCTTCCTCCAGCATCTTCTGAAACATTTTGGGAACACCGAGAAATTCAAGAACGCAGTACTTTCTGATAAGCTCATTTACCTGCCTCGGGTCAAATTTTGAAATCATGATAGGCTTATATGCGTTGCAGAGTGCATAGTGCATAGCCACTCCGAGACCGAAGGCGTGAAAGCAGGGGAGTGCACACAGAGAATATGCGGTTTTATGGTCGTGCTCCGGGTCAAGGGAATACATAGTATATGCAAGGAAGTTAATTGAGTAGTTGGAATGTATAATTGTTTTGCTCTTTCCCGTTGTGCCGCCGCCGTGAAGATAAACTGCATCGTCCTTATAAGGAGCCTCTATTGAGGGTACCTCGGGAAGCTCCATGGCTATAATATCCCTGTAGATGTTTACGTTTTCGTGGTCGGGTATGCGGGCATTCTGCATTTCGTTGCCCTTGGCATACTGATAAGCAACTCCGTCACAGAAATCTGAGGTTGAGCACAGGATTGTGAGATGCTTTTCAATAATGCTTTTATAGCCGTCAGCAAAAAGGTCAAGCATGAAAACAGCCTTGCTCTTTGTATGTATCATAATTTCCTCAAGCTGTGCAGGAGGGGTAAGAGGATGCACAAAGTTTGCAATAACTCCCAGCTTGATAAGTGAATAGAAAGCAATAAATGCGTGTCCGCAGGTGGGAAGGAAGGCTGTTACCACATCGCCCTTCTTAATTCCCTTTGAAGCTATAAAGGATGCGGTCTTTTCAATATCAGAAAAGAGTCTTTTCATTCCTGTTTCGGATTCAACGGGACCTACCGGTGTAACAAAGGCTACATAATCGTCTCCCAGGTCTCTTGATATTCTTTTATAGCTTGCCTTGAGGTAATCATAGCAGGATTCATCATAGGGCTTTGTCAGGTAATTTTCAATGGGGATTCTCGGTAAAGGATGCATAAAATTCTCTCCTTACAGCTATTTTTTTAAATTTCTTTGTGAATTATAGCCGACAAAAATTTCAAAGTCAATGTATAATTTTTTTCATACTGTAAGATTTGTTACAATTTGTCTTATTTTGTATCCGGCAACAAGTCACGTTACAAAAAATTTACTTTTATATAAATAGTATGTAAAAATACGGGAAACCCTAACATTAAATTAAAAGCCTGAAAAGGCAACAGGGGGAAAATAAATATGATAAAATACTGGTTTGATTATAAAACCGTTATCATCAGCGGCGCATCAAGCGGTATTGGCAAAATGCTGGCTAAAAGGCTCATAAAAGACCACTGCTGCAAGGTTATCGGAATCGGCCGAAGTGAACAAAAGCTCAGAGACTTCTCTCAAGAGCTGGGATATATGAACCACCGCTTCAGCTGGTATGCCTTTGATGTTTCAAGAAAAGAAAAATGGCAGGAGCTTTATAACAGCATTGTGAAAGAGGGAATAAAGCCGGATATTCTTATTAACTGCGCAGGTGTTTTGCCTGAATTTGACCGATTTGAAAGGCACACAGCGGAAGAAGCAGAAAGAATTATGCAGATAAATTTCTTTTCCGTTGTTTATTCAATGGAGCTGTTTCTGCCTCTTCTTCTCGAATCGGAAAATGCGGCGATAATCAACATTTCCTCAGGTGTTGCGCTGTGCCCTTTTGCAGGGACCTCCGCATACGCTGCAAGTAAGGCGGCGATGAAGGCTTTTACCGATGCGGTAAGGGAAGAAATACGGGGCAGGTGCTATATAAGTCTTGTCTGCCCCGGGTTTACAAAAACCGACATTTTTCGCAATCAGGGAGCAAAATCACGTAAGGCACACAGAGAAATAGATCTGATCTGCACAGATTGTGACAAAATAGTCAACAGGATAATCAAGGGTATGCAAAAAAAGAAAAGCGATCCGGTCTACGGTGCAGACGCTCACATTATAAATATAGGAAATAAGCTTTTCGGAACTTTTTGTTGTGACTTCAGCAGTAAGGCTCTTAAGCTTTCGGGTTTTGAGATTTTTAAAGACATCTTAAGGTGATGAATCGGTCGGGTCGGAGAAAAGCAGGGGAAGGTCTGCCTGTCGGGTTTACCGGGCTGCGGCTCCCTCAGACAGCCTGACGGCTGTCCGCCCCACTGCGTGGGGCGCCAAAATCGCAAGATTTTGGTTGAGGGAGCCGCCACCGCCCACCGCCGCAAACTGCCCGAAAAACAAAGCCTTTTTGTTTTTGCACACTATATGGTATATGCCTCAGGTACAGACCACAAGAGTTTTAAGACCAAATGTTAAAAGAGCGGAAAAACCGAAAAAAAGATTGACAAAAGCGGCAGAGCTGATATATAATGTTACCTTGCAATTAAGTTAAAAGCGTCGGAATATTGCGTTCACTACTTTTTACTCCTGCAATATATCCCGTTTTATATTAACATTATTATCATAAAGGAGGTAAAACGCAATGAAAAGAACTTATCAACCCAAGAAGCGCCACAGAAAGATGGAACACGGCTTCCGTAAGAGAATGGCAACAAAGAACGGCCGCAAGGTTCTCGCTCGCCGTCGTGCAAAGGGCAGAAAGCAGCTCACATACTAAGAGAACTGTTTATCAGCATTTGCGGTGAAAGCCGCAGACAGTTCAGATGTGTTGGGATTTGATTTTTTTGCAAAAGTATATTTCCTTAAATGAGAATAGTGATTTCCGCCGTGTATATCACAGAGGGAAATCCTGTGCGAGACCTGCACTGGTTGTTTATGCGCTAAAAAACCGTGTGGGGATTTGTCGTGTCGGAATTACAGTAAGCAAAAAGATCGGCAACGCAGTTGAACGCAATCGCTCCCGTAGAATTATCAGAGCCGCTTTTCAGTCGGTTATAGGGCAGCATCAGCTAAAGGATAATTACGATTTCGTGCTGGT
>JAZSPQ010000103.1:0-10312 GCA_045537485.1 Acutalibacteraceae bacterium
ATATATTGTTTTTTCTTTGTAGTCGTTTTCACCCACACGGTTCATACCTACACCGCAGGCGTTTTCAATTACATTATACTTTACGGTATAACCGGATGTCTGCTCGTCCATATATATACCGCTTGTGCCGTAGTCTGCCCATTCGGGAAGGACTATATCGTGGATGTAGTTACCGCTCATTTCAGAGCCGGGTTGCTTTGAAAGAGTGTAAATACCGCCGGCATCACAAAGGATCTGACTTGTGTGATGGATTTCATTGTTAAGTATGCGGTTGTTTTTCATTGCATTATCTTCGCTTGACCAACCGAAGCCAATTGATATACCTGTGTACGGTGCATAGGCTACCTCATTGTTTGCAATAAGAATATCTCTGGGATAACCTGCACAAATGCCCACAGAGCTTTCATAGTCGGTACCAATGTGCATAACACGGTTATTTACTATTCTGTCGCCTGTGCAAATATCAGACTCATCTTCGGGATTATATACAACATGAATATCTGTATTTTCATCAACGACGAATTTTCCTATCATTATTCCGTTACCGCTGATATTCTGAATAAGATTATCCTGAATCACGGAATTTTTAGTGCCGTAATGTAAATCAATACCTGCAGCACCCATATTTTCTACCGTACAGTTTTTCATAGTGAAATTCTCTGTGTCAGCAATATATACAGCAGCGGACGGTCTTAAAACGCCCATGTCGTTAGTTTTGAAAATGCAATAGTTTGCATACATACCCGCCTGAACATCAACAAGACCTTTTTCAGAGGGTACTGTCCAATTGCTGTAGCGGAAGGTTATGCCTTCAAAGGAAAGATTTTTAATCTTGCTGTTGTCCTGAGGCTTTACAGTAACGAGATTTTCAAGTCTCGGAGCAATTACACTCGCAGAATTTATATCCGTACTTTCAGGGACTTTGATATAAACCGTATCAGTGCTTTCGTCTAAATACCACTCATTGTCGGTGTCAATAAGCTCGTAAGCATTTTCGATGTAGTAAACGAAGTCATGGGTACTCATATGGGAATAACCGTCAATGTTGGGATGCATACGGTTGAAAATAAGCTTACTTTCGTTATCCTGAATTCTAATTGCGGTTATGCCGTTTTCTGTGGCCTTAGACTTAACTCTCAGCACATTTTTAACCCATGCCGTAAGAATATGAAGCTCAACTGACGGAAGGTTGTTAAAATCCTGAAATTCATCCGCATTAAGATATATTTCGCCGTATGCTGCGGGAACGAGTGAATCCTCACCGCCGTAGTTAAGGTTTTCGGGGATAAGATTTCCGTTTTCATCAAAGCGTGAGGCTCCTGCAATCCTTGTTGAAAAATCTGTGTTGCTTCTTGCTCTTATAAGCTTTTGACCGTCAAGATATAACTGACGGAATGTGAAGCCGTCGGGAACCTTTGCAGAATAAATATTCTTTTCTTCATCAAACAGCGAAAAGCTTCCGATTTCCTGACCGCCGCTTATAACTGCTTCGCCGTCAGCAAGATATTTAACGGAAAAACCGTTTGTTGCGCTGTCTCTTTCGTCAAAGACAAGAGGTTTTTCTAAAATATAAGTACCCTCGGCAATATGGATAATAATATCTCCTGTCATATCGCCGCTGTTTTTTCTTGCTTCTTGCTGAGCTCTTTCAATGGTCAAAAACGGGCTGTCTTTACTTCCGTTGTTGCTGTCGCTGCCCACCGTACTGACATAATACTCAGCCATTAGTTTTTCAGGATTTATAATAGAACCGATAAAATTAATATTTGATGTCAGACACATCCAGAAAGCAATAAAAGCCGCAATAAATTTTTTAATACCGTAAAACATAAACATCTTCCTTTCCAAATGATAGAGGTACTTGCGAATTTATAAATATATTCTAACATACTTGCGGCACCACAAACACGACATCTTATAAAGAAACAATGTCGTATTATTTTTCTCCTTCTATGTTATTATATAATCATACAGAATGAAAGGCAGGGTAAAAATATGAATTTAATACAGAAATTCAAAACCTTTATCACAATTATGATATGTCTGATAACCGGCGGTAACTTTTTCCCGGGATTACTTAATTACATGAGAGCAGGTGAAGTTGATATGATAAAAAATGACCACACAAAGTCTTTTGCTACAGAATACACTGAGCTTGTAAGATATGCAAACAACTTTGAAGACAGCCTCAGCTGGTTTGACGGTATGGTAAGCGGCAACGGCGAAAACGGTGTTGTGGTTGCAGGCTCACCCTACAGCGATAGTCTTATTTATCAGAACATAAATTTCATTATGCCTTCAAATGACCCGAGATACACTCCTGACGAGGTTACCTCTGAGCTTCACGATGCAAGGCAGGCAGTTATCGACTTTGATGACACATGGGATGTTAACGGAAGAAACAGAACTTTTTCCTATGCCTTCCATCCTTCTCATGTGTTGAGATTTAATATGACAAAGCTTCCCTATTTTGACTATATCCGCTGGACAGATTTTGAAACAGCAGAAATAGGTGTAAAGTACACTGACATTCTCGGCAAATGGGAAAGATTGACCTTCACTTCAAGAGAAGATAATGTTACAATCACGAAGATTACAAAGTCAAGCCTTGGCGCAAAAATCAATGTGACCTTATCAATAGATGACTGCGCATCAATGAGAGGCTTCGGCAACGGCGATGAAAAAAATATGCAGTATAAAAAATTAGTTGATGAAAACTGCAATTACATCGCTCAGATTGCTCATTACCCCAACTATGAAAACAGCGAGCTTAAAAACGGCGGCTATTGCGGTCTGACACAGGTTATCGTGGTTGACGGCAAAAAAGAGAGAGTTATCCTTGAAGATTCAAATGAAGCTCAGAATGTGGGTTCAGACCAAAATGTGGGGATTAAGATTTCAGGCGCATCGGAAGTTTATCTTATAACTAAATCCGACCGCACCCATAATATGGGTGAGTTTGATGATTTCAAAAATGCACAAAGCTATGAGCTTCTTGACAGCCTTTACGCCCAGACGAATGCAGTAGCACAGAAATATTCATCAGACGGTAAATTTGACTATGCTGAAGCTCTCGCACCTCACGCCGAAAAGCAGTCTGCTTTATTCAACGCAGTTAAGTTTGATTTAGGCAACGGCGAAAACGAAGAGCTCCCCAACGAACACCTTATCACGCTTCAGAAAAGAAGCGACAACCTTGAAACTGCTATGATTGAGCGTGCATATAATCAGGGAAGATACGCTCAAATATGCTGTGCAGGTTCAACCTTCTCAAGGCTTTGCGGTATGTGGACAGGTGAATGGAACTCCGGCTGGAGAGGCATTTACACTATGGATGCCAATGTAAATCTGCAGGCTTCGGGTATGAACACGGGCAATATGTATGATGCCGGTGTAGGTTATATCAAGTTTGTGCTTAAACAGATCCCCGATTGGGAAGAAAACGCTGCAAAAACCTACGGTATGACAGATGCAATTCAGGTGCCCGTTAACACTGACGGCGACCGTGCCATGATGGTTGAGTATGACAAGTGGTATCCATTCCAGTATTGGAATGCAGGCGCAAGCTGGATGCTTTTGCCTATATATGAATTCTGGCAGTGCTACGGAAATACTACCATTGAATTTGACGGCGAACTCCTTGACCTTGAAAAAGATATACTTTTACCTCTGCTTACAAAGCAGGCTAATTTCTGGGATCAGCTTTGCACACCTGAATATTTCACCGATGTTAACGGTAAAGCCTGCTATGAGGAAGGTAAGACTCAGCTGAATGAAGGCGAAAAATATATTATAATTCCTTCATATTCCCCTGAAAACGCTCCTTTAGGCTATACCTCAACAATCACAGCCAATGCCACTATGGATATTTCTGCCGCGCGAGACGGACTTCGTATGACAATAGATATGGAAAATGTTGTTAAAGCAGAAGGCTATGAAGAACGAATTGCAAAGTGGGAAGCATTAAGCGCACTTCTCCCCGATTATGAGTATGACGAAACCGGTGCTCTTTGCGAATGGGCTATGGATGAATATGAGGAAAACAATAAGCACCGTCACATCAGCCATTTATATGCCGCTTGGCCTGCCTTTGAGACTCAGGGTAATCAGGCACTAACCGATGCTTGTAACCAAGCTATCGAAAACCGAAACAGAGAAAATGAAGGCGAAGATGACATTGCCTCCCACGGCTGGGTACACAAGGCACTTGTTGCAGCAAGACTCAAAAACGCCGACTCTGCTTACAACTCATTATACACTTTGATGAGCGATAATATCTATTACACTTCAATGATGACAGACCATAATACACATGACGGTTGGGGTGTGTTCTGCACCGATACAAGCATAGGCACGGTCGGTATTATCAATGAAATGTTACTGTATTCAAACACAGGTGAAATCGAAGCATTACCCGCTCTTCCCGACGAATGGACAAACGGTAGCATCAAGGGTCTCAGAGCAAGAACAAACGCAAGTGTTGACCTTGAGTGGAATCGTGACACTGTTACCGTCACAATCACAAGCGACAAGGATCAGACTATTGATGTTAGTGTTTACGGCGGTGAAGGAAAAGCAGTTGAGTTTGCCGAAAATGAAACTAAGACCATAGTTTTCAACAGATAACTTTAATAAAATGCCCTCAACTTATACTGTTGTGTCGGTTGGGGACCATAATTTTCTCTTGAAAAAATATTCAGATTATGGTAATATATTGATGTATTAAATTGAAGAGAGGTTTTATTATGAAGAAATTTCTATCGATTATTCTAAGCCTGATTTTGATTTTTGCTTTGGCTCTTCCTGCCTTTGCTGCAAACGAAACACCCTATGAAGACAGTGAATTCTTCGAATATGAGGGATATACCATTCACTACAGAAAATGGGAAGCCGAAAACCAAAAGGGTCAGATTTTAATGATTCACGGCTTTGCTCACACTACATACTGTTGGACCGATATCGCAACAAAGCTTGTAAGTGAAGGCTATACCTGCGTTCTGGTTGATCTTCCCGACTTTGGCTACTCCTCAAGAGAAACTGCAGATATGAAAAAGTTGCCCCGTGAAGATATAATGCACGCACTTATGGTTCATCTTTCAGATGAGCCTTGGTATGTAGCAGGTCACTCAATGGGCGGTTTTGTGGCAGAATCGATTTATGCCAAATATCCGGAATCTGTTAATAACATCCTTCTTTACGGCACATCAGGAAACATCAATTCACCCCAGACAGCCAAATTGATGGGTAATGAATTTTTTATAAAGCTTGTAGTTCCGTTTTTGAAGTTTATAGTAAAGTTTGACCGAGTTATTGAAGTAGCTATCAAGTGGTGTTTCTTTGACAACGAATTCGCTGAAAACTATGATTATTCCGAAATTTTAAAGAGTCTGAGAACGCCCGGCACCGGTGAGGGTGTGTTCTACTCCTTCTCTATGCTTTCCGACACAGATTATGAAGCTATCAAAAACGGCCCTCCCGTGCTTTATATCAACGGAAGCAAAGACGCAGTAATCCGTAAAAGTGCTGTGAAAACCTTGAAGGAAAATCTTCCTGAAAACAGTGTATTTTATGAAGTTCAGGGCGGCGGCCATTTATTCATAGAAAACTATGCCGACGAGACAGCCGAGGTAACATTGGAGTTTCTTAAAAACAATCCTTCAAGATAATAAATGATTTAAAGAGGAAAAGCGGTGTGCTTTTCCTTTTTGTTATACATAAAAAAGGGTAGAGATTTTTCTGTGCCGTCTGCAACCTGATAAATCAGTAATATTTAATTTAATATGGGTGAGAAAGTTTAGAATGCCGCGGCTTATGCCTTTTTGTCTTGTTGCTGACTTGCACCTTTTATTCACTTGTGATACAATAATAAAAAATTGTTAAAGGAGAAAAAATATGGCAGAAATAAAAACCGAATCAAAAGCCTCATCAGCTCTTACTCTCAGGCATAAAATCGGTTACGGCCTTGGTGATGCGGGTGGTTGTATGACCTTCGCTCTTATGGGTAGTACCTTTGCTATGTACTGTACTGATGCACTTAAAATTGACACTGATTTGCTGGCAATTCTTCTTGTTGTATGGAATGTGTGGGATTTTATCAATGACCCGCTTATGGGAGCATTTATGGATAAAGCCTTTGCTAAAAAACGTAATGCCAAAGGCAAATTCCGTCCCTGGCTTTTAAGAAGTACGCCTCTTCTCTGTATAAGCTTTATTGCCCTTTGGTCCGTGCCTTCGCTCTTTGAGGGCCTTTCTCTTGTGTGCGTACTTTTTGGTCTTAAGATACTTTATGAAGGCGCTTATACAATGTTTAATATACCTATGGGCTCCCTTTTATCGGCAATGGCTGACGACGATAAAGAAAGAGCAATCCTCTCTTCCGCAAGAGGCTTCGGTTCTGCTGTGGGTAACGCAATCCCCGTTGTTCTTATGCCTTTGCTTATTAAAAAATTCGGTCAGACTAATGCCACAGGTTATGCTGTCGGCGCCGTTATCTGTGCTGTTATCGGCTTTGTTATGTGCCTCGGTCATTACGCATTTACCGAAGAGCGGACAGCTTTATTAGCCGAAAACAAAGAGCAACAAAATATTAAGCTTACAGATATTCTGGGTGTATTCCGTATGAACCGCCCCTTCCTTGCGCTTTGCGTTCACGGGCTTTGCATCTGCACAATGCAGTATGTAAGCAACACCTTAACCAATTATATGTTTTCCGTGGTTTACGGTGATCTCGCCCTCATAACCTACGGCTCGATTTTGTCTGCGCCCTTTATGCTTGTTACTCTTGTGGGCGGTCCCTTTCTTGCAAAGAAATTCGGTCTTGAAAGATTTATTCGCTACGGTCTTCTTATCGGTGCTGTGATGTATATCGGTCTTTTCGGTATGCATATGGCTCTTGAGGTTAATCCCTATATACATATTATTATCAGCAATGTTGCTCTCGGTCTTGCCAGTATGTCAATTTATATGCAGTGGGGTCTTGTCAGCGAGGCTATTGATTATAATGAAATGCTTACGGGTAAGAGAACAGAAGGTTCAATTTACGGTACCTTCAATCTTTCCCGCCGTGTGGGACAAACCATCGGCAACTCATCTGCTGTTCTGATGCTCGGCTGGATCGGTTACAACGCTGATCTTACAGTTCAATCTGCAGGCACGGTAACAGGCATAAAGGTTCTGTGCGTGCTTCTGCCCGGTATTTTTGTAATGGGCTCCTGGGCAGCCTTCAAGTTCCTTTGGAATATGGACGAGGAAACAAGAAGGAAAATTGCAGAATTTAAAAAAGCACAGAAGGAGCAGTGATTCATGGATAAAACAATTTCGACTCCCTGCGGAAAAATAAAGGGTACCGTCTGTAACCTTGAAGGAGTGATTGCTTTTAAGGGTATCCGCTATGCTGCGGCGGAAAGATGGAAATACCCGAAAATCGTTGACGAATGGGAAGGTGTTTACGACGCCGCCACTTACGGAAACTGCTCCTATCAGCCGAGATCTTTTTACAACGAAGAGGAAAACAAGGGCAAGGTGTTTTACTATAACGAATTTCGCAAGGGTGAAACCTATACTTATGACGAGGACTGCCTTTTCCTTAATATATGGACACCTGAAGATGCGGATGCTGACAGCAAATTGCCTGTTTTAGTCTATATTCACGGCGGCGGTTTTACGGGCGGCTGCGGGCACGAAAAGCACTTTGACGGTCCTGTATGGGCGCAGAAGGGTGTTGTTTCGGTAACAATCAATTACCGTCTCGGACCTATGGGCTTTGTATGCCTGCCTGAGCTTAAAGAAGAATCGGGACATACGGGCAATTACGGACTTTATGACCAGTTAGCCGCACTCAGATGGGTGAAAAAAAACATTTCTGCCTTTGGCGGTGACGGCGAAAAAATTACAATTATGGGGCAGAGTGCAGGTGCCATGAGCGTTCAGCACCTTTGCCAAAGTGATCTTACCGACGGCCTTTTCCGCTCTGCTGTTATGTCAAGCGGTGTGGGCCTCGGCTCTTTGATGATTCCTGCTTTTGAAAAGAATTATGATTTCTGGAAAGAGGTTATGAAAAAAACGGGTGCCGAAACACTTGAAGAGTTCCGTAAGGTATCTCCTGAGCATCTTTTCACAGCGTGGAAGCAGACCAAAGGAAGTATGATGTCATCATTCCCCGTAAAAGACGGTTATTTTATAAAAGACAATGCAAAACCGAAAAGCATAGCCTATATGGTCGGCTCAACAAGCCACGATATGGCACCTGCCGTTCTTTATTTGATGACAAAAAGGTGGGGCATAAAAAATAATGCCTATGTCTGGCACTTTGACAGAATGTTACCCGGTGACGACAAGGGTGCATGGCACAGCAGTGACCTCTGGTACTGGTTCGGGACACTGAAAAATTGCTGGCGGCCCATGGAGGAAAAGGATTACAGATTAAGTGACGAAATGTCATCTTACCTTTGTAACTTTGTCAAAAGCCAAGACCCCAACGGTGACGGACTGCCTCAATGGGAAAAATGCACCGGCGGAAAAGCTGTAATGTGTCTTGGTGAAAAAGACACGGCACCCGGTAAAATAAATATGAAAAAGCTCATCGTTACCACACTGACTAATAAACCTGTAGGAGAATAAATATGAGTTATATCGAAACAGATACCCTTTGCGGAAGAATTAAAGGGATTGAAACAGAAACCCATCTTGAATTTCGCGGAATCCGCTATGCACAGGCGAAGCGCTTTGAATACCCTGCCGTTGTCGATAAGTGGGAGGGCATTTACGATGCTACCGAATACGGTGACTGCTGCCTTCAGCACAGAGCTTTTGAAAACGACGCAGAGGTAAACCCCTTTTATCATAAGGAATTCAGAAAAGGACTGTCTTTTACATACAGTGAGGACTGCCTGTTTCTCAACATATGGGCTCCGAAAGAGGCAAAAAACTGCCCTGTTCTGATTTTTATTCACGGCGGAAGCTTCACCGGCGGCAGTGCGGATGAAGGTCACATCAGCGGAAAGACTTTTGCCGAAAAGGGGATTATAACCGTTGCGATAAATTACCGCCTCGGCCCTTACGGCTTTTGTTCTCACCCTGATTTGGCCGACGAAAAAGGTATTTGCGGAAATTACGGACTTTTTGACCAGACAGCGGCAATTCAGTGGATTATCGATAACATCGGGAGCTTCGGAGGCGACCCGAAAAGAATCACCCTTATGGGACAAAGCGCAGGTGCAATGAGTGTTGACATCCACCTTTCAAATCCCTTTGTAAAAGATAAAATTTCAGCAGCAATTCTCCTTAGCGGTGCAGGGCTTCAACGCCTTGCCCTTAAACCCGTTTCGCCCGAAAAAACAAAAGATTTCTGGCAGAGTGTTATGGCTAAGGCAGGTGTAAGCTCCGCCTGTGAGCTGAAAACGGCAGATGCAAAAACACTGTATTATGCCTGGCGTGATACCTGCAAGGAAACAAAGCTTTCTATGCCTTTTACAGCTCCCGTTTATGACGGTGCTTTGCTTAAAAAAGGCTCCTTCGGCAAAAAAGATATTGCAGATATTCCTTGTCTTCTGGGAACAACCTGCACCGATATGTTTCCTTTCATTTTGGAGCTTATTACAAAAAGCTGGGTTAAAAATGCCCGAAAGCACAACACCTCGCCTTGCTTTGTTTATAACTTTAATCGCTTTTTGCCCGGTGACGATATGGGTGCGTGGCATTGTGCAGATATGTTGTATGCGTTTTCGACTCTTGATTTTAACTGGCGTCCCTTTGAATCTATAGATTATAAAATCTCAGAGCAGCTTTCCGATGCGATTGTTGCCTTCACAAAAAAAGGGGACCCCTGTTGCGATTCTCTGCCCGAATGGAAGGCGGGCTGTAAAAAGCCTATGTCCTTCAGTGAAAGCTCAAAATGCGAGCCCTGGCGAACGAAGGATAATCTCACCTATACTTTTAACGGTAAAGGAAAAACAATATAATGAATAAGTTTAATCATAATTTTGTGCCGCTTGAAAAGGGCGACACCTACCGGATATATTCTTCTGATGAAAACAGAGTCAGAATTGATTTTATCAGTAACAGCTCAATCCGTGTTGCCGTATATAAAGAAAGCAGTAAAATGCTTCCTACCTTTTGTGTGAACCCTGAAAATGAACTTCTTTTAAAGGGAAGAGACCGCCTCGATGTTTCGGGCTTTTCTCTTTGTGTTCCTGAATGCAGTGTAAATGAAAACAGTGAAAAATTTATCTTAGACTGCGGAACAGGCGTCGAGATTGATTTGCATAATTTTATTGTGAAATATACTCTCGGTGACAAGGTTCTGTTCTCTGAC
>JAZSPQ010000009.1:0-10313 GCA_045537485.1 Acutalibacteraceae bacterium
GATTACAGAAAAATAGCTACAGGAAATACCGAATCGGCACCTGTAATATCGGTTGTAAGCACCGAGGGCACAATCGGCAAAACCGCCGAGGTTAAATTGGCGCTTTCGGAAGAAATCACCCTTTCGGGTATGCTCCTTTCACTCGAATTCAATACCGATGTGCTTGAGCTTAAGTCGGCTGAAATCGATTCGGGTAACGGTACCTGCACAGTCAAAACAAACGGCGATTTCGCAAATATTCTCTGGCTTGCAGGCAAAAACACCGCGCTTTCGGGCGAGTTTATGACCCTTACCTTTGAGATTGCGGAAAATGCCATAATAAACAGCTATCCCATAAAGCTTATCCGCGTTGCTGATAACATAACCGATTACAGCCTTGGCACGGTGGCCGTTGATACTGCCGACGGTGCACTTCTTGCAATGGAAGAAATCGAGGTTGCGGGCGACGTCAACGGTGACGGCTTCTGTGATTCTCAGGACCTTGTGCTCATAAAGCAGGGACTTTTAGGCGTTCAGATAGCAGACGGCTTTGAGTTTGATATCAATGGAGACGGCTTTAAGGATGTACGCGATTTGATAGCTCTTAAAAAGCTTGTTGCAAGTATATAATCTGCATAGGACGGATTGAAATTGGATAACTTACAAAAAGGAATAATTACGCTTATAAAAAGCGCAATAATCGGAGAGGGACTGCCGCTGCCTGAGGATTTTGATATCGAAGCGGCACGTCCTCAGATAAAAAGGCATCAGATTTCCGCCCTCGCTTATGAGGGGGCGGTGCTCTGCGGCATCTCAAAAAAGCTTCCCACAATGCAGAAGCTTTTCAGGGTTAATTATTCAAATCTGCTCAGAAGCGAGGCTCAGCTTAAGGCAGTAAAGCGCCTTACCGACGCCTTTGAGGCAGAGGGAATTGACTATATGCTTATGAAGGGCTGTAATATGAAGCTGCGCTACCCCGAACCGCAGCTGCGCCAGATGGGGGATGCTGACATTCTTATAAGGGACAGTCAGTACAGCGTGGTAAAGGCTATAGTTGAAAAGCAGGGCTACAGCCCATCTGCCGATGCGGACCACACCTATAACTGGGTGTCGGATGCGCTTGTGCTTGAGCTTCATAAGCGGATAGTTTCGAGGGAATCGGAGTATTTCGGGTACTATGGCGACGGTTGGGCTAAGGTAAATCTGCTTTCAGGTCACAGATACGCATTTTCGCTTGAGGATGAATATATCTATATTTTTTGCCATTTTGCAAAGCATTATAAGCATGGCGGAATCGGTCTGCGGCAGGCGGTTGATGTGTGGGTTTTGCGGCGCGCACTTCCTCAGCTTGACTATAAATATATTTCGACGGAGCTTAAGAAATTAAATCTGGAAAAATTTCACGAAAACACCCTTAAAACGCTGAACTTCTGGTTTGAGGACGGCGAGGGCGACACCGTTACCGACATTATTACCGAAACCATTTTCAAAAGCGGCAGCTGGGGTACTAAGGAATCGGTTATGATTTCTTCGTATGAGAGGCTGAAAACCGAAGAAGAATCCTTTAAGGATACTAAAAGACGCAGAACCTTAAGGCTCTTTTTCCTCCCGATAAGAATCCTTGAGCGCACCTATCCTGTTCTTGTAAAGCATCCGTGGCTTTTGCCTGTTTTCTGGGTGGTGCGTTGGGTGGATGTGCTTATACACCGCCCGAAGAATCTGAAAAAGCGCATTAATGATGTGAGCATCGTCAACGAAAGCAAGCTTTCAGAGTTTGAAACCGCCCTGCGGATGGTAGGGCTTAAGTAGGAAACTTCCTCTTATACAATTTGAAGCAAACTAAAAACAGCACCCTCTGCCGTAGCTCAGCAGAGGGTGTTATTCTTTTGCTAATTCAATTATATCACTTATATCACAGCCAAGTGCAATACAAATTCTTTCTAAAACATAGCTATCATATCTAATAACCTTGTTTTTGTAATAATTATCTATAACCTGATACTGTATTCCGGTTCTTTTGGCAAGCTCATAGCGGCTTATATTTAATCTTTTAAGGGTTTTATCAAGAGAAATTCGAATCATATATGTCACCTCAACTTATATTTTAATGGATATATATCTAATTGACAATTCATTCGAATAGATATACACTCATATAAATGTATTATAGGAAAGCGGGGCGAAAATATAATTTAAGCTTGACAATACATTTATATAAGTATATATTTATATAGGGATAGAAATAAAATTTAAAAGAAGGTATCAAGGAAAAATGAAACGTATTTTTAAGACTTTGCTTGCACTTGTGTTATGTGCTTGTGTGGTTTTTTCAAGCGTAGCAGTAGTAGGTGCGGCAAGCTCAACAAGCTATCCGCCGTACCCAAAGGTAGAATATTCTTATTCGAGCTCAGTTGCGGTAGGCACACTCAGGTATATTTCTCAGAATAAAAACAGCCAATACTTTAAATATGATTATTGGGGTGGATATTCTGGTATAGCAAGTTGGCAATGCTGCACCGCAAGTATATCTATGGCGCTTTCCTATGTTGGTATTAATAAAACTCCTAAGAATATATTGGATGTAGGTACTGCTGATTATCTTCCGTATTGGGGCGGCTACGGTGCTACCGTGTTGCAGCCAAGCGTTTCAACCGCAATGTCAAATTATATTAACGGAAATGGTAAATACAGTCCGCCTATAGTTCATTTTACTGCAGGATATGCATCTGGTACGCACTATGTTCTTTTGATAGGAAAGGTTTCCTCAAACGCTTATCTTGTGCTTGACCCTTATGATGACAATATTTGGACACTTTATACAAGTGACGCAAAATATAAGTCGATAGAAAGTGTTCATCAGTATTATAATCCGAATGCTGAAATAGACCCACCTATAGAGGGTGAACCGGTTATTACAGCAGAAAAATATGTTTATACAATTGGCGATACTATTACTTTAACAAGAAATAGTGTGGAAAATACCAATTTCTATTGGTTGGTTCTGTATCACTATGATGAACAAATAGTTTCTACCGAACTGGAGGATACAGAGTACACCTTTGTTGCTGAAGAGACGGGTACGTACAAAGCATATCTGCAAGTAGGCAACTCAAGCGGCGGCGTAACGAGTGAACCGCATATTTTCTATGTTCAAAATGAAATAACAGATACTCCCATAATACAGTCTGAGAAGAATTATTATAAATATGGCGAAGAGGTTACATTAACACGAAATGAAATTGAAGATACAAATTTCTATCAGTTGATAATTTATCACGATGAAGAGCAGATAGTTTCTACTTCAATGACAGAGCCTGAATATACATTTACACCCGAAAACGACGGTGAATATAAAATTTACCTGCAGGTAGGTAATGCTTATACAGGAACTATAACGAGTCAGCCGTATTATTTCACTGTTCAAAGGGAAGTAACCGAAGAGCCTTTAATTTGGCTTGACCGTGATGACCCGACATTTGAGTATGGTGAGGATATTGTGATACATCGTTGCGATGTGCTATATGCAACAGAATATCGCTTAACTATTACTGGAAAATGGAATACAACATTTGATTTTACAAACGAGACTGAAATGACAATTTTTGAGGGTAATGCTCTTCCTTCAGGTGAATATGAGATTAGGGCTATGGCACTGAATGAGGTTTCAGAACCGGTGTATAGCAACACCTTATATATTACCGTTAACGAACAGCATACTTGTGACTTTGAATATAAGGTATTAAAAGAGCCAACCTGTGAAGAGGATGGATTAAGTCTTTACTTATGCTCTTGCGGAGAGGGATGGAATAAGGTTATCCCAGCAGAGGGACACGATATAATCCCTGCAACCTGTACACAAGCAGAGCATTGTTCTAAATGCGATGAAGAATGGGGAGAACCACTCGAACACGATTTTTCAATCAGCTATGTTGATATTGAACCCACCTGTGAGTACGTGGGAATAAGGATGTATGTATGCAATTGCAAAGAGTATTATCGTGAGGAAATCCCTGCATTAGGTCACAGCTACAGCGCAACAATCACTAAGGCTCCAACCTGTAACACCTACGGCGTGAAAGCCTTTACCTGTATTCATTGTTCAGATAGCTACGCAGAGCCTATAGCTAAAACAAATCACGTATATTCGGACGAATTCACAGTTGATACCGAGCCCACATATTTTTCTGCCGGTATGAAGTCGCGCCATTGCCTGACCTGCACAGCCAAAACAGACCATACACCGATTGACCCGCTTGTTCCGTCGGCTACAATGATGGTAACAGTTCGCAAGGCGATGCTAAACAACAGCACAAGCAAAGAATATGATTTCAACGGCGACGGCGCAGTTAATATACTCGACCTTATTAAGCTAAAGAAAAGCTATGCCGGAGTATATTAAAATTTAAAATTTGTTGCAATTATAATTTCGCGGTGACCTTGGTTTTGGTCACCGCGATTTCTTATATAAATTATGTAGGAGCCCCTCGGCATATAAGTTAATACGTTATATAGTTAAATAATATCTGCCGCCCGCGAGGCACACAACAGAAAAGTCAATGAACGCAGTGCCTTAGCTGTAAGGTCGGATATTATCCGTCCGAAAAACACTCCAAAACGCAAAAATTCGCCTGATTGGATGAAAATAAACCAAATTAAGCGAAAAAATTTACAAAACTGAATACTTTAGCAAGAAAAAAACAGTATTATTTGTAAAAAATATAACAGACCTCTTGAAAGGAGCGCGTGAATAGTTTATAATATTCCAGTAAAAATAATAATATATTATTTTGATTATTTTAAATAGGATGACGAGTTATTATTCCCGCCGACCTAAGAGAGGAACGAAAAATATGTCAGAAAACACACGCAGGGTAGGAACTGTATCCAGAGGCATCAGATGCCCCATTATCCGCGAGGGCGATAATCTGGCGGCAATTGTGGCAGACAGTGTTCTTGAGGCTGCCAAGAGCGACGGCTTTGAGCTTCGCGACAGAGATGTTATTTCTATTACCGAGTCTATCGTTGCCCGCGCACAGGGTAACTACGCTTCGATTGATGCTATTGCCGAGGACGTCAAGCAAAAATTCGGTGATAACACTATCGGTGTTATTTTCCCCATTCTTTCCCGTAACCGCTTCGCTATATGTCTTAAGGGTATAGCAAAGGGAGCTAAAAAAATTGTTCTTATGCTGGCATATCCCTCTGATGAGGTAGGAAACGAGCTCGCAGACTGGGATAAAATAGACGAAGCAGGCATTAATCCTCATACCGATGTGCTCTCTCTTGAGCGCTATCGTGAGGTTTTCGGTGTTCATCCGCTTGAGTTTACAGGTGTGGATTATGTTGAATATTATCAGAAGCTTATCGAGGAGTGCGGCGCTGAGGTTGAAATCATTTTCGCAAATCAGCCAAAGGCAATCCTTGACTATACCGACTGTGTGCTTAATTGCGATATTCATACCCGTGCTCGCACAAAGCGTCTCTTAAAGGCTGCAGGCGCAAAGCTTGTTTACGGTCTTGATGAAATTCCCACAGCTCCCGTAAACGGCAGCGGCTGCAACGAGCAGTACGGTCTTTTAGGCTCAAATAAGTCTACAGAGGATACAATAAAGCTCTTCCCGAGAGAGTGTAAGTCATTGGTGCTTGAAGTTCAGAAGCTTATTTTAGATGCAACCGGCAAGCATGTTGAGGTTATGGTATACGGTGACGGTGCGTTTAAAGACCCCAAGGGCAAAATCTGGGAGCTTGCTGACCCCGTTGTTTCTCCTGCATTTACCGACGGTCTTATCGGCACACCCAACGAGCTTAAGCTTAAATACCTTGCTGATAACGATTTCAGCGACCTTTCGGGCGAGGAGCTCAAAAAGGCTATTTCGGACAGTATCCGTAAAAAGGACGGTAGCAGTCTTGTAGGAAATATGGCGGCTCAGGGCACTACACCCCGTCAGCTTACCGACCTTATAGGCTCTCTCTGTGACCTGACCAGCGGTTCGGGTGACAAGGGAACACCTGTTGTTCTTGTGCAGGGCTACTTTGATAATTATACAAATTAACGGGGGAAATGATTATGAGTAATGTTTTACGTCCGGAAACAATGGTGCGCATATCCACAAAAGAGCTTGCAGAAAAGTTCATCGAGGAGCAGGTTGCCGAGGTTCGTGCTCAGGTGGGTGACAGGAAGGTGCTTCTTGCCCTTTCAGGCGGTGTTGACAGCTCGGTAGTAGCCGCACTTCTCATAAAAGCAATCGGAAAGCAGCTTGTTTGTGTTCACGTTAACCACGGTCTTATGCGTAAGGATGAGTCTGAAAACGTGATAAAGGTTTTTAAGGGAGAGCTTGATGCTAACCTTATTTATGTAGATGCTACCGACCGTTTCCTCGATCTTCTTGCAGGCGTTTCAGAGCCTGAGAAGAAGAGAAAAATAATCGGCGCAGAGTTTATAAATGTGTTTGCCGACGAGGCACGCAAGCTTGAAGATGTGTCATTCCTTGCACAGGGTACGATTTATCCCGATATCCTCGAAAGCTTTAAGCAAGCAGAGGGCAAAAAGGCAGTAAAATCGCACCACAACGTGGGCGGTCTTCCTGAGGATCTGCAGTTTGAGCTTGTTGAGCCCATAAAGCTGCTTTTTAAGGACGAGGTTCGTGTTGTCGGTGAGGCTTTGGGTCTTCCGCACGCAATGGTATACCGTCAGCCCTTCCCGGGACCCGGTCTCGGCGTAAGATGCTTGGGCGCTATCACACGTGACAGATTGCACGCACTGCGTGAGGCAGATTCCATTCTCAGAGATGAGTTTGATAAATGCGGTTTGGCAGAAAAGGTATGGCAGTATTTTGTTGTTGTGCCGGATATTAAGAGTGTTGGTGTTAAGGACGAAAGCCGTTACGAGGGCTGGCCTGCAATTATTCGCGCGGTGAATACCACAGACGCAATGAGCGCAACTATTGAAGAAATTCCATACGAAGTTCTTCACAAAATCACCAACCGCATCACTCACGAGGTTGAGGGTATCAACCGTGTACTTATGGACCTTACACCCAAGCCGATAGGCACAATAGAGTGGGAATAATATCTACTGGCTTACAAGTGCCCGAAAACCCTTTGAAACAAAGGGCTTTCGGGCATTTTATGTTTTAGTGAAAATGCCTTTGCAACACTTTTGCAACACACAGTGTGAAAATTATAAAAAGGAATGGTTGCAAGTGGCTATCAAGTTAAGTTCGGAGGAAGTAAATTACCTTAATGGTGTAGTTTCATCGAGAAATATAGTTGCAGGTCATCAAGCAGCGGCAATCTGGCAAAGCACCGGTCGCCGCTTTGTGATCTTGTTAAGTATTTTCTCAACCTATAAATATTTTTTAGAAATAGCCGCACATTTCATGCCCCTGATCCGTTAAACATTATGAAGGGAGGTTCAGTTTAATATGGATATTGAAGAACAATATGACAAAATATACCGATATTGCTATTTCAAGATGTATGATGATCAAATAGCACAGGAAATTACCCAAGAAACCTTTCTTCGTTTTTACAAGCAAGGATTAAATCTTGGCAGTGACAAAGCGCTGCCGTACTTATACACAATTGCAAAGAATTTGTGTATAGACCACTTTCGTAGGCGGACGACTGAAAGCTTAGAGGAAATAACAGAAGAAGTTATAGATGACCCAACCGGAGACCTGATAAGTAATTTAACATTAAGAATGATAATGTCAAAATTACCGGAAGATGAACAAGAATTGATTTTTTTGCGGTATGTAAACGAAATATCTATTACAGCGATTTGCAAAATCACTGGGTTATCCCGCTTTGCTGTTTATCGGAAATTATCTAAATCTTTGAAATGGTTGAAAGAGGAATTATTGAAGGAGGGATTTTCAAATGGATAATAAATTAAAACGGAACATTCAAAAGGCATTTGAAGCCCCACAACCAAACCGGCAGGAAAAGATACGATTTTTAAGAACATTACCTGGGTCAAGAATTAGTATGTTTCGCTTTATATTAGTACAGGCATCATACATGAGGAAAATGACATTGGTGTTTTCTGTTCTGTTGCTGCTGCCTGCGGTGATCGGGGCTAATTATATCAGCGAAAATACATTATGGATCGTGTCTGCGTTTGTGCCGATTTTAGGACTTTTGGCAGTAGCGGAAAGCACTCGCTCCACAATATACGGAATGAGTGAATTTGAAATGTCTACCCGGTTTTCTTTGAAAAGTGTGGTTCTTGCAAGAATGAGCGTTTTAGGCGTACTTGATTTCATTGTTTTAGTCTGTGCCATTCCATTGTGTTACAGCGTGAGCGGATTTTCTTTATTGCAAACAGGACTATATCTGCTCGTACCATATATGTTGACAGTCAACATCAGCTTATGGCTTATTCGTCATTTACAAAGCCGAGAAACGATTTATGTATGTATGAGTATTGCAGTATTGGTTAGCGGAGCTAATGTCGGGCTACATTTTGTCACAGATCTTATATACCAAAATTCCTATATTGTTTGGTGGCTTATTCTATCACTTTTTCTGTTAGTAGGAATGGCTTATGAAATATATTTAATAATAAAACAAACGGAGGAATATACATGGAACTTGTCATTGACAGACTAACAAAGCAATTTCAAAACAAAATAGCTGTAGACCGTGTCAGCCTGCGTTTGCATAACGGCGTTTTTGGCCTTTTAGGCACCAACGGCGCAGGGAAAACAACTCTAATGCGTATGCTCTGTGGCATCCTGCAGCCTACAAGCGGCACTATCACTTTTGATGGTATAGACGTGAGCGAGGAAGGGTATCGAGCAGTACTCGGGTATTTACCTCAGGATTTCGGTTATTATCCGGAATTTACTGCTATGGATTTTCTGATCTATATGGCGGCATTGAAGGGATTGCCCAAGCCGTCAGCTAAACGCAGAGCAAATGAGCTTCTGGAATTGGTCGGTCTTGAGGACATGGGGCGTAAAAAGATCAAAACGTTTTCGGGCGGTATGAAGCAGCGACTGGGGATCGCTCAAGCACTGCTGAACAACCCGAAGCTGCTGATCCTCGACGAACCCACCGCCGGATTGGACCCCAAAGAACGCGTGCGCTTCCGAAACCTTATCCAACAACTCGGTAAAGACAGCATCGTACTTCTGTCCACCCATATCGTTTCCGACATAGAGCATATTGCCGATGAGGTACTCATGATGAAAGATGGAACCTTGATTTATAACGGAACATGGGACGAACAAATGGGTGATTTAGAGAGATTCTATCTTGCACAATTCGAGGAGGGGAGCCATGAATAATCTGTTTACTCTATACGGCTATGAGCTTAAAAAGCTGATGCAGAAGAAGCTAGTTTGGATCGCTCTTTTTGTTTGTATGGCGGTCATTGCCTTTTCGATACTTTTTCCTTTAATGGGCAGTTATTCGGTAAACGGCACGTATGTAGGTACAAACTATGAAGAGCATCTAATCAATCAAGAATACCGCAAAGCACTTAGCGGCAAATCCATAGACCAAGCTCTACTGGAGGAAACCATTGCCGCCTACAAGGGTTTGCCCATAGACACCAACTATGTTTTAACTGAAGAATACCAGACCTATGCCCGTCCGTACAGCGATATCTTCAATTTGATCAGGTCATGGACCGGTATGGACAAAGGAACCGCCCAGCAGTGGTCTCCTGATGAAGCTGCGTTATATGCTGCCATGAGAGAACGCTTTGAAGAATCGGCTGTTAAAAACTATCTGACTGAGGCTGAGATTTCATATTGGCAAAGTCATGCAGATAGTCTTGAAACTCCTGTTGTATATCAGTTCCACGAAGGATACGGATGCATCTTAGAAACCTTTCTCACCGTAGGCTTTATGATGCTGATTTATGTCGCTATCACCCTTTCAAGTAGCTTTCCCGATGAGCATACTCACCGAACTGATCAGCTTGTTTTATGCACCTCGAACGGTAAAAAACGGCTCTATTGGGTCAAGCTGCTTTCAGGAATCACAGTTGGCTGTGTGGGTGCATTGCTTATGGCATTGCTGACCTGGGTGCTGAGTCTGCGGGTATACGGTTCGGAGGGTTTTGATGCCGCAATACAGCTATTTTATACCGGCTACGCTGGCAATATCACTATAGGACAAGCATGTCTTGTTGCATACGGATGTCTGATTGTGACTGCGATTTTTATCAGCGTATTCGTCATGCTTTTGTCCGAGCTTTTTAGTAGCAGTATTGCCGCAATGTCAGTTACCACCGGCATGATCCTTGCAGGAATGATTATTCAGATACCGGCACAGTATCGCATATTGGGACAGTTATGGGATTATCTTCCTACCTGTTTTCT
>JAZSPQ010000119.1:0-13217 GCA_045537485.1 Acutalibacteraceae bacterium
CTGAAGAAGCATAATCTAAATTTAAATTTACATTATTTGGAGGTAAAATACCATGGCATCAGAAAAAATTACTGCTATTATTGAAGAACTTAAGACTCTCACAGTTCTTGAACTTTCAGAACTCGTACACGCTGTAGAAGATGAATTCGGTGTATCAGCAGCTGCTGCAGTTGCAGTTGCAGGTCCCGTAGTAGCTGAAGCTGCTGCTGCAGAAGAAAAGACAGAATTCGACCTTGAACTCACAGAAGTTGGCGGCAACAAGATTGCTGTTATCAAGGTTGTTCGTGAGCTTACAGGCCTTGGCCTTAAGGAAGCTAAGGAAGCTGTTGACGGCGCTCCCAAGGTTATCAAGGAAGCAATGTCAAAGGACGATGCTGAAGCAGCTGCTAAGAAGCTTGAAGAAGCAGGCGCAAAGGCAACTCTTAAATAATTTCGATTATTTAACCTTTTGTAATGTAAAAGACCTACCGTTTTTGGTAGGTCTTTTTGTTATGTTTGTTTCAATAAATATTCGTCTGCCTCTTCTCTTGATTTAAAAATTATAACCTGTTTTTCATCCTTATATTTATCAAGCAGTTCATATATATAAGGAAGCGTATCCTTCGGGAACTCTTCAATAAACCTTCTGAACTCTTCGTCAAGCTCCGTTTCAAGCCAAGGTAAATCATATCTTTCCTTGCCTATTCTGTCGGTCACGCCCTGTATGCAAACCGATACAGGCAAGTCAAAGAGAAAAACCGTATCACATTGCCTGAGTCTGATTTCTATTGTTCTTTTATAATTCCCATCTATTATCCATTCCGATTCCTTGAATATCTCTGTTATTCTATCGTCAAATTCCTCTCTCGGAATATGTGTCTTATCAGGCTTATGCCATATAGCATCGAGATAATAGAGGGGGAGAGCTGTGGCTTTGCTCAGCTTTTCAGAAAAGGTTGTTTTCCCCGACCCGGGGCAACCTATAACAATAACCTTTTTCATAGCGTAAGCTTATTCCGCATCTCCACGGACAATCTTGTAAGTCTTTCTGTAATCTTCCTTTGCCCAGCCCTTAGCCATACCTCCGTCAAGTGCAGCTTTAGCTGCTTTCATACCGGGCATTGAGAAGCCCTCTCTTTGAGATATTGCATCGCAAATGGTAATATCCTTGTGCATATTTTCCATGGAAAAGGCAGTTGACCAGTCTTCATTTTTGAGTTTTTCTCTTTGAGCGTTCATATAAAAGTTCTGCGCACCGCCCGCCGCAACTGCATCTGCAAAGTTGTCGATGGAAATACCGAGCTTCTGAGCGAGAATAAGTGTTTCGTTTACGCCGTTCTGAATCTGTGCTACAAGAGTGTTGTGACAGATTTTTGCGGCAAGACCCTTACCGTTTTCACCCATATAAATTACCTTACTGCCCATATAAGAGAGAATCGGCTCGATTACATCAAAAAGCTCCTTGTCACAACCGGCAAGAACACCGAGAGTGCCTGCGATGGCATCAGCCTTTGAGCGTACAACAGGGCAGTCGGCAAACTGAACGCCCTTTGCTTTGAGCATATCTGCCACCTCAACGGAAGCATCAGGCTCAATGGTGCTCATATCTATACAGATTTTGCCCTCGCTCAGATAGGGGAGCATTTCGCCGTAAGCCTCGCGCACATGCTTTGAGGTGGGAATCATAGTAATAATTACATCAGCTTTTTCAGCAACCTCAATATTTGTTTTGCAACCCACGGCTCCGAAAGACTCAAGCTTGTCGATCTGACTTTGCTTATGGTCGTTGCAAAAAACTGTGTCATTATGTTTTTTTACTATGTTTTCACACATAGATTCTCCCATTATGCCGAGACCTATAAAACCAATTTTCATAAAAAATACCTCCTGAATTTCTTTATAATTATACTATTGCTCATAAAACTTGTCAATAAAATGTGTATACCGCTTTACATAAAACTATCTGTGTGATAAAATAAACACTGCAAAAAATTGAAAGAAGGCGCTCTGAAATGAGTGTTAGAAAGAAAAAAAGCTATAATATTGATATGTGCAGTGGCTCGGTGAGTAAAAAGATGCTGATTTTTGCCATTCCCCTTATGTTTTCGGGAATACTTCAGCTTTTATTCAATGCGGCGGATATTATTGTTGTGGGAAATTTTGCCGGGGATAAATCTCTTGCCGCCGTGGGTGCTACCTCGTCGGTAATCAACCTTCTCACAAACCTTTTTATAGGCCTGTCGGTTGGCTCCAATGTGCTCGTAGCCAACTATATAGGTGCCAACAAAAGTGAGGAACTTAAAAAGACGGTACACACCGCAATGGCGGTAAGCTTTATCAGCGGAGTTATACTTACCGTTATCGGTATAGCTTTTGCACCCTTTGTACTGGGACTAATGCAGACTCCCGAGGAGGTCAAAAGTCTTGCCGTTGTCTATTTGCGTACCTATTTTCTCGGTATGACTGCCGTCATGGTTTATAATTTTGGTGCAGGTATATTAAGAGCAATAGGGGACACAAGGAGGCCTTTGGTTTATCTGACGGTTGCAGGTGTCGTAAATGTGGTTTTAAACCTGCTTTTCGTTATCGTCTTTGAGCTTGATGTGCTCGGGGTAGGCCTTGCTACAGCAATATCTCAGGTAATTTCTGCTGTGTTGACTGTCCGTTGTCTTGTAAAAGAAAACAGCGGAATAAGGCTGGTGCTCAGAGAGATTTCGGTGGATAAAGATAAGCTGCTCAGGATGGTACAGATAGGTCTGCCCGCAGGCTTTCAGGGTATGCTTTTTTCCTTGGCAAACACGTTTATCCAGTCCTCGGTAAACTCCTTCGGAACTACGGTTATAGCGGGAAATTCCGCCTCATCAAACATTGAGGGCTTTGCTTTTACAGCAATGAATTCATTTCATCAGGCATCCATATCCTTTACGGGTCAGAATGTGGGCGCAAGAAAAGAGGAAAGGCTTAATAAAATTCTTTTCACCGCAACAGGCTATGTTTTAGCTGTGGGTATGATTTTTGCAGTGATATACATTACCTTCGGAAACACTCTTCTCGGCCTTTACACAAACAGTACCGAGGTTGTTGAAGCCGGAATGAAAAGACTCGTTATAATTGCATCATCCTATGCTCTGTGCGGTATGATGGATGTTGTTGTAGGCTCTTTGAGAGGTATGGGCTATTCTCTCGTACCGATGTCAGTTTCAATACTCGGAATATGTGCTTTAAGGCTTGTATGGCTTGCAACTGTTTTTCAGATTGAGAAGTATCACACTGTTGAGATGATCTATTACACCTACCCGTTAAGCTGGATAGTTACCCTTGCCGCTCATCTGGTTTCCTTTATTGTTGTAAGAAGAAAAATCCACAAAAAGTGGACTGTCGAAGGATCTTAATCGATTTTTATTTCTGTTTGAAAGGAAGAAAAGCTATGATAAATAAAGAAATAAACAGCCTTATAACAGACTGGATAAATAAAAACAGAGAAGGTATTCTTGATAAATGGATATCCCTTGCAAAAATCCCTTCAATTAAGTCATCACCCGAAGAAAACGCACCCTTTGGCAAAAACTGCGCAAAAGCGCTTAACCTTGCGGCAGATTTATTTAGAAATGAAGGCTTTGACTGTGAGGTTGATAGTGAAGGTGGTTATGCCCTTGCTTATTTCGGGAAAAAGGGCAAAATAATCGGTCTTTTCAGCCACAGTGACGTTGTTCCCGTTGGCGAAGGCTGGCTTTATACAGAGCCCTTTGAGCCTGTAATTATTGACGGTGCTCTCATCGGCAGAGGTGTTGAAGATAATAAATCGGGCATAATTCACGCCTATTGCATTTACAAATTTCTTAAAGATAACGGCATAGAGCTCAGAAACAGCCTTCAGACTTTTATAGGCTCCGACGAAGAATGCGGTATGCAGGATATGGATTCCTATCTGGAAAAACACACCGCCCCCGATATTTCCATAGTGCCCGATGCAGATTTTCCATGCAGTGTGGGTGAAAAAGGAATTTACCACTTTTGGGCAGAGAGCGACAGAGCCTTCCAAGAGGTTACAGACTTTTTCGGCGGCGAAGCTTTTAATATCGTACTGGATAACGCGGTTGCTGTTATTAAACACAGTGATGAGCTTGAAAGAGAGCTTAAATATAAAGCAGAGGGTAACGAAGCTTTTACCGTTACGTCTGATGATGAAACATTAACATTCAGAGCCAAGGGTGTAGCGAAGCACGCAAGTATTCCCGAGGGATCCGTCAATGCGGCTCTTATCATAAGCGAAATTTTAAGCGAATGCAGCAGTCTTTGTGAAAACGACAGAGAAATCTTTGCTTCGATAAAATCAGTTCTCTCTTCATATTACGGCGCAGGAATCGGTGTAGAGCACGAAGATGAGAAATTCGGCAAGTTGACAAGTGTTAACGGTATGGTTAAGCTTGTTGACAGCAGACCTTGTATAAGCTTTGATGTAAGATACGGAAGCACTCTTTCACCGGAACACCTTGTTATTGAGAGCAGAAATACTCTTAAAAATGCAGGTTTTACCGTCACCGTCGGCGATAACAGTCCGGGTTTTGCTATAGAAGATGAAAGCAAATTTCCGTCCGTATTCGAGGAGATTTATGCTGAAATTATCGGCGAAAGGCTTGACAGTGTCCGAATGGCAGGCGGAACCTACGCAAGACGCCTTAAAAATGCTTTTTCCGTCGGTACTTATGCATATGAAAAAGATAGAAAAACTCCTGTTTTAAAAATGCCGGACGGTCACGGAGGTGCCCACCAGTGTGACGAAATGATTGATATAGAAGGTTTCTTTACGGCGTTGAGGATACTGATACACTATATTTTTGCGTGTGACAGTTTGCTTTAAGCTGACATAATTATTATAAATATATTGACTTTTAATTTGCTCTGTGTTATTATATTTCAAAGAATTTATAGCTATAAGCTTTAAATATTAGGAGGATTACAAAATGAACAGAATCAAGACAATCGAAACAAGAGATATGAAAAAATCAGTTGCTAACGGTGGCTGCGGTGAATGTCAGACTTCCTGCCAGTCAGCTTGCAAAACATCATGCGGTGTTGCAAATCAGCAGTGTGAAAATAACAACAAATAATTTAAAGTTAACAGAAGACGCTGCCTCAATAGGGTAGCGTTTTACTTTAGTGAGGATTAAAAATGGTTCATCAGTATAAATTAAACGGATATAATATAGTTTTAGATACCTGCAGCGGTTCGGTTCATACAGTTGATGAGGTCGCCTACGACATTATTTCGATGTATGAAAACTATTCAAAGGAAGAAATTGTCGATGAAATATTAAAAAAATACTCTGCAATGCCTGATGTGACAAAAGAAGAAGTATTGCTTTGCATCGAGGATATCGAATCTCTTAAGCAGCAGAGCAAGCTATTTACAAAAGACGAATATGAAAATCTTGCTTTTGATTATAAAAATAACAGTAAGGTTATTAAGGCACTGTGCCTTCACGTTGCTCACACCTGTAATCTTAACTGCTCATACTGTTTCGCAAGTCAGGGCAAATATCAGGGCGACAGGGCGCTGATGTCCTTTGAGACCGGAAAGCAGGCTTTTGATTTTCTTATTGCAAATTCAGGCAACAGACGCAATCTTGAGGTTGACTTCTTCGGCGGTGAACCACTTATGAATTTCGATGTAGTTAAGCAGCTTGTTGAGTATGCAAGAAAGGTTGAAAAAGAGCATAATAAAAACTTCCGTTTTACTCTGACAACCAACGGAGTGCTTCTGGACGATGATGTTATAGACTATCTTAACAAAGAAATGAGTAATGTTGTTCTTTCTCTTGACGGCAGAAAAGAAATTCACGACCATTTCAGAGTTGATTATAACGGTAAGGGAAGCTATGACAAAATATTGCCAAAATTCAAAAAGCTTGTTGAAAAGCGTGAGGGTAAAAATTATTATATGAGAGGTACCTTTACGCACAATAATGTTGATTTTACAAAGGATATTTTCCATATGGCTGACCTCGGATTCAAAGAATTGAGTATGGAGCCTGTTGTGTGTCCTCCTGATGATCCTTATGCTTTGACTGAAGAAGATTTACCTAAGCTTTTTGAACAGTACGAAATTCTCGCCAAAGAAATGGTGCGTCGCCGTAAAGCAGGCGAAGGCTTCACATTCTACCACTATATGCTTGATCTTAAAAACGGCCCATGCATTTATAAAAGAATTACAGGCTGCGGTTCAGGAACGGAATATATGGCTGTTACGCCTTGGGGAGATCTTTATCCCTGTCACCAGTTTGTCGGCGACAGTGACTATCTTCTGGGTAATATATGGGACGGTACAGTAAATACCGATGTTCAGGATAAATTCAGATACTGTAATGCCTATGCAAGAGAAGAATGTAAGGATTGTTGGGCAAAGCTTTACTGCTCAGGCGGCTGTGCAGCTAATTCATATCACGCAACAGGAGATGTTATGGGCGTTTACAAGTACGGCTGTGAGCTGTTTAAAAAGAGGATGGAATGTGCAGTTATGATGAAGGTTGCGGAGGCCGAAGGATGAATACGCCTATCCGGGATTTTGTGCTGAAATATGCTGAGTCTGAAAAAATCAGACTTCATATGCCGGGGCATAAGGGCAAAAGCTTTTTGGGTGTTGAAAAATATGATATAACTGAAATTGACGGTGCTGACGTGTTATACAACGCAAAGGGTATCATAAAGGAAAGTGAAGAAAATGCATCTGTGCTCTTTTCTTCATATCGTACCTTTTATTCAACCGAAGGTTCATCTCTCTGCATCAAAGCGATGCTTGCACTTATTGCATCATCAAGGGAAGATTTCAGCAGAAAAACACGCATTATTGCGGCAAGAAATGCTCACAAGGCTTTTGTTTACGGGTGCGCGGTTTGCGATATTGATGTTGAGTGGATTTATCCTGAAAAAAATGAACATCTGTGCTCCTGTGCGGTTGCGTCAGGGGCTCTTGAAGCTAAAATTAAATCCCTTAACGGAAAAGCGGATGCTGTGTACATCACTTCACCTGACTATCTTGGTCAGCTCGCGGATATCGAGGCTCTTTCAGCTGTTTGCGATAAATATGACATTCCTCTTTTGGTTGACAATGCC
The DNA here is from genome assembly GCA_045537485.1 of Acutalibacteraceae bacterium. GTDB lineage: Bacteria > Bacillota > Clostridia > Oscillospirales > Acutalibacteraceae > UBA6857. Next base: position 7,093 of record JAZSPQ010000119.1, read on the forward strand.
CATGGAGCTTACCTCGCTTTTTTGAATGAGCTGAAGCATCCGATAAATCAGGGAGCATTTATGTGCTGTGATTCCGCGCATAAAACATTGCCTGTGTTTACGGGCGGAGCTTATCTTCACCTTTCTGAAAAGGCAAAGCACCTCGCTTGTTTAACTGAGAGTATGATGTCGGTCATGGGCTCGACAAGCCCGTCATACCTTATTTTGCAATCCTTAGATGTATGCAACAGATACTTGTCTGATAGCTACAGAGAAAGACTCGCCGATACCGTCGACAGAGTTAGTTTGCTTAAAGATGCGCTTTGTGCAAAAGGCTACGAAGTTTTACCTTCAGAGCCGTTAAAGCTTGTTTTAGATGCAGTTAAATCAGGATTTGACTCAAATGATGCAGTCGTCCATTTAAGAAAAAACAGGATTGAGCCTGAATTTTACGATAAAGACTATATTGTTATGATGTTCACCTGTGAAAACGAAGAAGAGGATTTTTTGAGCCTTTCTGAAGCTCTTTCAAGCTACGACAGAAAGAATGCAGGGATAACAGAAAGATTGTCTTATGCCCCTTTTAAGACGCATAAAGCAATGGGAATAAGAGAAGCTGTTTTTTCAAGAAAGGAAATAGTTTCCGTTGATAAAGCTGTGGGAAGAATATGTGCAAGTCCTACAGTATCCTGTCCTCCTGCCGTGCCGATAGTTGTCAGCGGAGAAGCTATAGATGCTGATGCGGTAAGGCAGATGCTTTATTACGGATTTGATACGGTAGAGGTTGTAAAAGAATAAAATTATATTTTCCTGCAATAAGATGCATATAAAGATTAACAGGTATTCATGAGTTGTGAAACTCTTGGAATACCTGTTATTTATTTAATTTTTAGCCTCTATATTACTCTGAGCGAAGTGCAGTCACAGGGTCCTTCTTTGAGGCTTTTCTCGAGGGAATAACACCACCGATGAGAGTTAAGATAACACTGAGAACTATCAGAACTATCGCACTGATAAAGGGCAACTGAGCACTTACATTCATATTGTTTGTTAAGGCATGAATAATTGAATTGGCAGGTATAATAAGCAACTCTGTTATTATTATACCCAATACACCTGAGCACAGACCTATGATAAGTGTTTCTGCATTGAATACCTGAGAAATATTAGCTTTTGATGCACCGATTGAACGTAAGATACCAATTTCTTTTGTGCGTTCAAGAACGGAAATGTAGGTGATAATACCAATCATAATCGAAGAAACTATGAGAGAAACTGCAACAAAAGCGATAAGAACATAGGAAACGACATCAACGATTGAGGTTATTGAATCGGTAATCATTGCTATTGTGTCAGTATAAGCAATTTTTGAATCCTCGCCGACAGATGAATTATAGTTTTCAATGCAGGCTGAAACTGCTTCTTTTGCTTCAAAGCTGTCGGTATATATGCTGATGGCGCTGGGGGAGTCATAGCTCATTCTGCCGAAAGATACAAGGTTTGATTCGTATGAGTAATTTCCGAGATACTCATCATAAATATAAAGCAGAGTCTTGTCATCGGCGCTTTCCTCAAGCCATTTATCAAGTGAATTACCGGAAAGCATTTCTGAAAATTGTAAAAGTGCACTGATATTAGCAAATAATCCGCCTTCAGGTAAGATGTCGCCAAGTCCGATAGAGTCAAGAAGATTTCCGAATACACTTTCGGATTCTTCATCCTCAACGGTGCCTTGCTGATTGCTTCCTGAACTGCCGTTGCTTGATGCGAGCATCATAATCATTGTATACATTGTAGATTTTTCAGCATCGCTTAAGGATAACAAATATTCTCTGACCTGAGCTATTTTTTCTTCATCACTGATGGGGCCGAAGGTGGTACCTGTCAGTACGTTGGTATTAGGATCAGCCATCTGTGCTTTTACAACATCACTGCCTTCTGCATAGGAAATAAGATAATCAGTGAGCTTTGCGGTGTAGGCAACAGGTGTTAAAATAGTTGCATTTGTAGCGTCGGGCAAGGGCTTGATAACGCCTGTAATTTTAAGATTAATAGCTGAGCTCAGAAGCTCATTAAGCTCATCGCCCATACCTGATATATAGCTGAAGGTGCCGTCAGGGTTCTGTTTGTAACGGTCACTTGCAGGCACAAGATAGAAGCTGTGATTACAAAGAGTAGCATAATCCCAATTCAGGGCTTCAACTGATTCTCCGTTTTCAATTTTTTTGGAAATATCCCAATATTCATCCGATGTGATAATACCTAACTGATAAAGTGTGGCAATATCAATGGAATTGAAATAGTCAAGAACAAGCACAACCTCGTTGTAATTTTCAGGCCACTTACCGTATAAAAGCTCGTAGCTGTCTTTAGTCACGTCACTTACGGATTCGCCTTTACCGCCGACAAGTAATTCTGAAAAATTCTCAGCACCCGTCGATGTAGAACCGACTATATTTGAAATGAACGATCTGAACATCGACATACTTCCGCTCATATCAAAACCGAAATTTCCCAATCCTGAGCCTGAGTAGTTTGTTTCATATATATCTGCATCACTGCTGACTATATTTCCGTTGGAGTTATATGAAAAAATATCAAATTCGAGATCGTAGCTGTAAACAATACCGTTCTGACCGAGATACTGATGAATATCGCTCGAAGGGTCATCAAGGTACTTTTTAAATGATGCGAGGTCGTTTTCTTTGATAACGGAATTCATCATAGCAGCGGCCCGTATAGTTGTGTACCCTGCATACACTCCGTTATATTCAGTACTGTCTTCGTCAAAATCTCCCATCATAGCCATCGCACTGTTGCTGTCCTGCATAATGGAAGTATCCATCGTCTGGCTGTTTATGGTTATGGGATAGGAAGTCATCATTTCTTTCTGAATATTTGAAATATAGGCATTAACACCGGAGGACAGAGCAAGAATCATCGCAATACCGATAATGCCGATTGAGCCTGCAAAGGAAGTAAGCAGAGTACGTGCAAGTTTTGTTTTTAAGTTGTTAAAGCTGAGTGAAAGAGCTGTAAGGAAGGACATAGACGCCTTACCTGCACTGTGCGTCTTTATGTTTTTGAAATCATCCTGTGATATGATATATGGGTTTGTGTCCTCAACTATTGAACCGTCCTTGAGTCTTACAATTCTGTTTGCATACTGTTCTGCGAGCTCAGGGTTATGTGTAACCATAACAACGAGACGGTCCTTTGCTACCTCTTTAAGAAGCTCCATAACCTGAATACTTGTATCGCTGTCAAGAGCACCTGTGGGCTCGTCGGCAAGAAGAATATCAGGATTATTAACGAGAGCACGGGCAATTGCAACTCTCTGCATCTGACCGCCGGACATCTGATTGGGCTTTTTGTGAATATGTGCACCGAGACCAACCTGTTCAAGAGCCTGTTTAGCTCTTTCTCTGCGCTCGCTGCGGGATACGCCGGAAATTGTGAGAGCAAGCTCAACGTTAGAAAGCACAGTCTGATGAGGTATGAGATTATAGCTCTGAAAAACAAAGCCGATAGTGTGGTTGCGGTAAGCATCCCATTCTCTGTCTCCGTAATGCTGGGTTGAAGCGCCGTTTATAACAAGGTCGCCGCTGTCATATCTGTCAAGGCCGCCGACGATATTAAGAAGTGTTGTCTTGCCTGAGCCGCTTGGACCGAGAATCGCGACAAATTCATTATCCCGTAGGCAAAGATTCAGATTGTTAAGAGCCGCCTGACTTGTGCCGCCGGTGACATATTTTTTATTGATGTTGAATAGCTGAAGCATTGAATCATTCCTTTTTTTGCAGTTAGTATTATATAATTAAAAAGTATGTTAACATTTTTAAATTAGTATTACTTAAAAAGTTAATTAAAAATTATAAAAAAATTTGAGCATTGCTGCCAAATACTTACACTAATATAATTGACTGATATCCACAAAATATATTTGCAAACGCAAAAAGTTTTAAAAAAGGAGTGTGTGCGTTATGTCTAGAAATTCTAAGGGTATGGTACCTGAAGCAAGAAACGCTCTTGACAGATTCAAGATGGAAGCTGCTTCAGAAGTCGGTGTTAACCTTAAAGAGGGTTACAACGGTGACCTCACATCACGTGAAGCCGGTTCAGTAGGCGGCCAGATGGTTAAAAAGATGATTGAATCATACGAAAGAAATATGAAATAACATCTTTTGATTCGAAAGAGCACCTTCGTAAATGAGGGTGCTCTTTTACGTGCTTATTCTTCCGTTTTATCAGATGCAATATCAGATTTGGGCGAAAAGAGCTCTCTTTTTATTTCATTAGCGGGTGGCTTGATGGTTTCACGCTTCGGATACTCTTCATCGGATATGCCGCTGATATCGACGAACTCAACTATTGTTTCGCTGTTATTTACAGCATCACCAGTTTCCGGCAGTGCAATGAATACGTCGGTTGTATAGCTGTTATCGATTTTAGCATATCTTACAGGTCTTTTTCTTGTCTTTTCCTTTTTGTATCCGTGAAGAATTCTGATAAGATAGAAAGCCGCAATGCACAGGCAAGTCATAATTGTAATGAGAACGCCTGCATAAAGCGAGGTTACCTCGTATCTGAATTCAATATCATGGTTGCCTCTTTCAACGAGTACACCGATCAGAGCGTCACCTACGGCGACAACTTTGTCTGATGAAACCTTTTCACCGTCAATATATATCTGCCAGTTTGTGTCATAGGGGATAGAAGTATAAACCAAAGAATCCTCTGTTGCAGTGAATCTGCCCTTAATGTTTGTTTCGCCGAATTCCTCAATAAGAACCTGTTGATTTTTCAGTGTTTCATAGCCCATATTCAGGACCTCTTCATCAAGCGAATATGCAACAAATTTAATTGTACCCACTGATGCTTCAAGGGGAAGGTTAACAGTGATAGTCTCATTAGCGTGGTGGTAGCCTATATCAAGAATACAGCTTTGATCCACGCTGTGTGCCATTGTTCCCAAGGAAGATGTAACGGTAATGCTTCTTGCTTCAGAGCCTGTAACAGAGAAATAAATATAGATATTTGAATCGGTTTCGGGTATAAGAGTAAATATTGCGTTACCGTCAAGGTCATCGTTTACCTTATCAAAATAGAAGGATGACTCAGTGAGACTTTCCGTAAAGGGAGCAATATTTGAATAATCAACAAAAGCAGGATACAGACGGTTATAAGGACTACCCAGACCGCCGGTTGCAAGATTAAAATAATCGCCCTGAAGAGCAAACGGGTCTCCGGCTGTGTTGGAATTCCAACTGTAAATATACTCCTCATTAGCCCAGTCGGCAACATTTTCATCAACAAGGTATGCGATGGGAAGATGATAGTTGTTTTCGTATGCCGTATAATTTGAATGTGAATAAACCCTGTCATACATCGGTGAAGATGCCAGAAGGTCAGGTGTTGTGTTGTTAACGATATACTTCAGTGAAAACATCATATTGTAAACAGGGGTCTGAGGATTATAGGTGTAGCTGTTTATGGTGTTGCTCATCATTCCCAGATTATCCTGTAGCTTTGACATTTTTTCGGATGCCATTGATGAAAAGACTGAAGCACCGTTATAATAAAGCCAGGAGTTGTCCATTCTTGTGCGTAGGTCTGTCAGCTCCATTCGGTAAAAGTCACCCTGCTCAATAGTATCAAGGGTTTCTTTAACATTCTGAAATTCATCGTAACCGGAAACAAAGGAATCCTTTTTGACGGTTATACTCACAGTGTTTGAATCGCACATAACCGCTTCACTGCAAACGCATATAATGAGCAGTGCTGCCACGGAAGCAGTGTAAAATCTTTTATCAAGAAAAATTGAAATGATCAGCACATAAAGCACGATCAGTATAAGAGTCAGAGTTACAGAGCTTGCAGTAACATTCTTAGATGTCATTTCCTGCACAAGCATCACAAAGCATATCAGAGCAACACCCACGGCGGCGAAATGCTTTGACTTGAATTCCTTGGCCCTCGTAAAAGTCTTATACGCCATAATGAGAAGAACAAACGAATAAATAAAAGATTGTCTGTAGGGCAGGTCATTTGGGTAATGGAAGCCGTGCCAGATAAAGTTAAGATAATTAATATTGAAGCTTAAAAGCAGAATTGAGAGAAGGCAGAGTGTTGCGACCTTTTCTCTT
>JAZSPQ010000090.1:0-36299 GCA_045537485.1 Acutalibacteraceae bacterium
GCAATCGGAAAAATGGCAATGCCCGGCTTCACTGCATACTCCGCTTCAAAGTTTGCTATGGAGGGCTTCCAGCAGGGTATCAGATTTGAAATTCCCAAAAACGTAACACTTACCTGCCTTTATCCCATAGCGACGGATACAAACTTCTTTAAGACTGCCAACGAGGTTGAGTTTGAAAGACCCTTCCCGGTGCAGAGCCCTGCAGTTGTGGCAAAGAAAATGGTTGCAGGTCTCGAAAAGGGAAAGAAGAGTGTCAACCCCAGCTTCCTTTTCACTCTGTCGGGTGTTCTTTTTGCGGTTATTCCCCCTGTTAAGAAAACCTACCTCGCTCTTGAAAAGGGTAAACTTAAGAGATTCGCAGAGAAAATAGGAAAGAAGCTTTGATGAAATAATATTTAAAAGCAGAGCTCAGGCTGAATGTCTGAACTCTGCTTTTATCTTTAGGGGCGATGCTTGTAGCCCGCCTTTTCAACAGCTGAAATAAGCTCGGCAAGGTCTGTTTCTTCCTTTAGCTTGAGAATAACTCGGGCTTTTTCGTGGTCGGGAATGGCATATTCAACACTCGGGAAGGCTTCTAAGGTATCCTTTACGGTTTTCTCGCAGTGCTCACACATCATACCCTCAAAGTAAAGAAGTGTCTCACCCTCTTTAAGGGCCTCGGGAGGAGCTTCTGCTTTGCCGTCTGCGGTTTTGCGCTGTTTTCTCTTTTTGTCTTGACTATCCGAGCGGATGTTTACAAAATTGAGCCTTAAGGCATTGATAACAACGCAGAAGGATGACAGACTCATTGCTGCCGCTCCGAACATCGGGTTAAGCTCCCAACCGAGAAGAGGTATGAAAACGCCTGCCGCAAGGGGAATGCCGAGAGAGTTATAGAAAAACGCCCAGAAAAGATTCTGATGTATGTTTCGCAGAGTTCTGCGGCTGAGTCTTATCAGGGAGGGAATATCGCTCAGACGGCTTTTCATCAGTACGATATCAGCCGCATCTATGGCTATATCAGTGCCCGCACCTATAGCCACACCGTTATCCGCTCTCGTCAGTGCGGGTGCATCGTTTATGCCGTCACCCACCATTGTGACACTGCCTTTTTGCTTAAGCTCACGTATGACCGCCTCTTTGCCGTCGGGAAGAACCTCGGCGATTACACGGTCAACGCCTGCCTGACGGCCGATTTCCTCGGCGGTGTTTTTGTTGTCACCGGTGAGCATAACAACCTCTATGCCCATATTCTGAAGCTCTCTTATAGCTTCGGGGCTGTCTTCTTTTATAACATCGGCAACTGCTATGATGCCGAGAAAGGTGTTATCCCTTGAAAAATAAAGGGGCGTTTTACCTTGAGAGGAAAGAACTGAAGCCTTTTCTTTCAGCTCATCGCTTACTGCCGCAAAGGCGCTGATATAGCTGTAATTGCCGCCGCGGATAACCGAGCTTTCAATTTTTGCTTCAAGTCCCTTGCCGGTTACGGAGCTGAAGCCTTCGGTTGGGGCGATTTTTACGTTCTCTTTCTCGGCGTAGCTAAGTATCGCCTTCCCCAGAGGGTGCTCACTTTTGCTTTCAAGGGAAGCGGCAAAATAAAGAAGCTGTTTTTCTTGGATGTCCTTGGCGGGGATTATATCCGTAAGCTCAGGCTCACCCTTTGTTACGGTGCCGGTTTTATCAAGAACAACTATATCTGTTTTGCCTGCTCTTTCAAGTGCTGATGCGTTTTTGAAAAGTATGCCGTTTTTTGCTCCCACACCGTTGCCTACCATAATTGCAACGGGTGTTGCAAGTCCGAGAGCGCAGGGACAGCTTATTACGAGAACGGAAATACCTCTTGCAAGAGCAAAGCCTATGCTTTCGCCCGCAATAAGCCAGGCTGCTGTTGCTAAAAAGGCGATGACAATAACTGCAGGAACAAAAACACCCGAAACCTTGTCTGCAACCTTTGCAATGGGAGCCTTAGTAGCCGCCGCATCGCTGACCATTTTAATTATCTGAGAAAGGGTTGTGTCCTCGCCTACGGCAACGGCTTCACATTTTATAAAGCCTGACTGATTAACGGTGGCGGCTGAAACTCTGTCGCCGCAGACCTTGTCAACGGGGATGCTTTCGCCTGTGAGCGCCGATTCGTTTACCGCACTGCTGCCTTCAATGACAATAGCATCAACGGGAATGCTTTCACCGGGGCGTACCGCGAAAACGTCACCCTTTTTCACCTCGGATATGTCAACGGTCTTTTCTTTGCCGTCGATGATAATGTTGGCGGTTTTAGGTCTGAGGTCCATAAGAGCCTTGAGCGCATTGGTTGTTTTTCCCTTGCTTTTTGCTTCGAGAGCTTTACCAACGGTGATAAGTGTGACTATCATAGCCGCCGATTCAAAATAAAAGCCGTGAAGACATTCCATAGCAGCGGTATGGTTGCCTATGGATTGATAATATGTCATGGCATAAAGCTCATATAAGCTCCATATAAAGGAGGCGCCGGAGCCCATTGCAACAAGAGTATCCATATTTGGTGCTTTATGAAGCAGACCCTTAACACCGTTTATGAAAAACTTTTTGTTTATTATCATAACTGTAAGAGCCAGAAGCATCTGTGTTATGCCGTTAGCTGTGGGATTGCCCTCAAAGAATGAAGGCAGGGGCAGATTAAGCATAGTGTGACCCATAGCAATATACATAAGAAGCAGAAGAAAGCCCGAGGAAAGAATAAGTCTTTTTATAAGAAGAGGCGTTTCCTTGTCTTTGAGTGAATCCTCTTTTTTTGCCTGCTTTTCTTCGTTTTTTGTGATACCGTAGCCTGCTTTTGTTACCGCATCAACGATTGCCTGCTCCGATACGTCGCCCGTGACAGACATTGAATTTGTCAGAAGAGAAACGGCACAGCTTTCTACGCCCTCAAGGGAGCCTACAGCCTTTTCCACCCTTGAGACACATGCGGCGCAGGACATACCCGTAACATTATATTGTTTCAAAAGAATCACCTCGTGTTATTGTATTGTTAAAACCTAGAAAAGCCAAAGCCGAGGCTCTGACTTTTCGCTTTTATTATTCGGCACTGAGAGAGGAAAGGTGTTGGTTGATTTTTTCAATGCTCTCTTCCGAAAGAATATGCTCGATTCTGCAAGCGTCCTCAGCGGCAGTTTCGGGTGATACTCCGATAGCCATAAGAAATTCGGTAAGCATAGTGTGTCTTTTATAAAGCTTTTTTGCTATTTTAAGACCCGGCTCCAGCAGCAGGATGTTGCCGTCACCCATAACATCAATATAGCCGTTTTCCCTAAGGTTTTTCATAGCAATGCTTACACTCGGCTTGGAATAGCCCAGCTCGTTTGCGATGTCGATTGAGCGACAGGAGCCCTTTCGGTTATTTATAATATATATTGTTTCCAGATAGTTCTCTGCAGATTCCTGAATTTTCATCTTAGCTTTCCTCTGTCGATAATGTTTCTTGAATTTTATTATAGCATAATAAAATTCAACTTTCAAGTCTAAGGTTTTTCCACGGTGTGACGAATTTTGCAGTGAAGTAAAACTATAATCCCTTTATAACGTCAGAAAGGGTGAAACTATGGCTAAACTCAAATTTTCTTTGCCGCAAGTAAACCGTATACAAAGCTACTTTCCCGATGAGGTGGGCAAAAAGGATTATTCGGAGCAGATGAAGCTTACAGCCGCCTTTTTTGTTTCCCTTCTCTTTTCCGGCTTTTCTGCAATAGAAGAGATATCTCCCTTCGGGATAAGCTTTTTTGCTTCGGTACCCTTTGATTTCTGCTTTGCGGGCTTTTTCGGCAGTGCTTTGGGATATTTTATAGCTTTACCGTGGCAAAAGGCACTCAGATATTGCGGCGGCCTGGCTCTTTGCTGTGTTTTGAGGCTTGTCATAAAAAAAAGACTTCCCTTTCTTGAAAAAAAGCCTCTTTTGGCTCTTTTTGCATCGGTAAGCACCCTTTTAAGCGGAGCGGTTTATTATGCCTTTAAGGGCTTCACTCTTTCTTTTGCACTGCTTCTGGCGGCGGAGGGCGTTCTGGCTTTTTGTGCCTGTTTGCTTTTTATAAAAGCTCTTTTATCGCCCTTGTTTAATGCCGCCGTCGGAGACTTAAAGGCAAAGGAAAGTGTTTTTTTAGTCTGCAGTCTGTGCCTTTTTGTTCTTTGTGCATCGGGCTTTACCGTAAAAGGAATATCGGCAGGAAGAATAGCGGGATTTGCTATAGTGATGTTTTTCGGCTTTTATAAGGGTACATCCTTCGGCTGTGTTTCAGGAACTTGCCTCGGAGCTTTTTTATCTGTAGCTCCCGGCTTCGGGCACTTGTTTTCTGCCGTAGCTCTGGGCGGACTTTTCTGCGGCATGCTTTCCTGCTACGGGCAGCTTATATGTGCTTTCGGCTTTTGCCTTTCGGCGGTTACGGCTTCTCTTTCGGGAGGAATAGACAGGGCTTTCTTTATCACTCTTACCGAGGTGATTATTTCCGTCGCTGTCTTTTGTCTGATACCGCCGTCACAGATGAACAGGGTTCAGGAGTTCATAAAAAAAAGAGGCCTTGTGAAAGATGAAAAGGTCAATGCACAGGTTGCCGCAAGTCTCAGGCAGGCGTCTCACAATATATATCAGGTTTGTGAAATTATAAATTCCGTCAGTGCCCGTATGAAGGATGAAAGCGGCGGTGAAACTCGTGAAGATCTGCTCTCTCAAATGAAAATCAGCGAAATGCAGCAGGTTCTCACCGATCAGTTCAGCGGTATAGGCGACTTTCTTAAAGAGCTGGCCTGTCGGGTCAGTAGCGGAAGAATTATTGACCCTTCACGGTCAACAGCCTTACGAAGCGCACTAAGGGATGGAGGTGTATATACTGATGCACTCAGCTATTTCACGGATAAAGAGGGGGCAGTAACCGTTGAAATATCACTTGTTGACAGACCCTTTGATATAGATTGGAAAAAAACAAAAAAGCTTATTGAGCTTATCACAAAGCGCAGCTTTGAAAGACCTGAGGTTGAGGTTTCCGATTTAAAGACCACACTGACCTTTTATCAGAGGCTTCCTTACCGCCTGCAGATAGGCTTTTCGCAAAAAGCGGCAAAGGACAATGCTCCCTGCGGCGACTCGGTAAGTGCTGCCGCAAGAATGGACAGCAGAGGCTTTGTGCTTATAAGTGACGGAATGGGTACGGGGGCAAGAGCGGCGATAGACAGCACGATGACTGCCACGGTGATGAAAAAGCTTATATGCAGCGGATTTTCCTTTGACAGCGCAATGAAAATAGTTAACTCTGCTCTGATTGCACGAAGCAATGAGGAGGCTATAGCAAGCATTGACGGTATAGAAGCGAATCTTTTTACGGGAGAGGTTATCTTTTATAAGGCGGGAGCCTCTTACAGCCTTGTGAGAAAGGCGGACCGTGCGGTGACACTTGAAAAGGCTTCTTTACCCTTGGGGATTTTAAGAAATGTCGGGTTTACGAAATCAAAATTCACCGCTGAAGCAGGGGATATAATTCTTCTTCTTTCAGACGGGGTGACACAGGGCGACAGCGGATGGATTAAGGATGAGCTGCTTTCCTGGAGCACCAATAATATGGAGGATCTGAGCATGCATATTCTGAAGCTTGCCCGTTTAAAAGCAGACAAGGCCCTTGCAGACGATATGACTGTTGTTGCAGTAAAGCTGGAAAGAAACAGATAGTCAGCGTATACAAATGCTGTGTAAAACAGCAAAAATCCGCAACAGCCTGTGCCGTTGCGGATTTTTTCAGATCATAATAAGAATATTGGCTTTTTTATGCCTGTGCTTCAGCATCTTCGCCTTCTCCGTCTCCGCCGAAAAGACCGCCGAAATATTCAACGAGTAATGCGAAAATTTCCTTGAGTAATTCAATTACCTGTCCGATTGTCATTGTGCCTTTCTCCTTTCTTTAAAGTTTATATAATTTGCAATTATTCAGCATTAACGCTGTTAGCTGCGGCGAGAGCCGCTCTCTTTTCCTGAAGCTGTCTTTCAACCTCTGCAGTGTGAGCAGGGTCGTCCTTGACGAAGCTGATAACTATGAGATAAAGCACGGCGCCGATTACGGGACCGAGTATGAACTGATGCCAACGGTATTTAAGGAATCGGCGAGATTTCTGTACGCTGATAACCGAAACGTTGTCGGCGTGGGGAAGGTTCTGATCAAAGCCCATCCAGGTGAGCATAATACCCTGAAGGAACTTGGGAATTGCACTGGTAAGCTTTGAAACAAAATTCTGCATTGAGAAGGTTATACCCTCAGTTCTTTCGCCTGTTTTAAGCTCAAGCTCATCAATGGAGTTTGTAAGCAGTGAACGCATCGCTATATCCTTCATATTGGTAAGAATCTGTGATGAGCCGAGAACGAGCATAACTGCAAGAAGGGGGCCGATTTTTGTGTATCTGTCGTTTGCACCGATTGCAAAGGCAATAAGTCTTGCGATGATATGGCAAACCTCAGCGCAGATAAGAAGCCTTTTGTTGCTGCCGAGCTTATTGATAAGAGGCACTGCAAAGAACATCAGAAGAGCACCGGGGATACCCATTACATAACCGTAGAATACCTGAGCGGTACCGCCTGAAATAGGGGTGCCGAAAAGATTGTAGGAGAGTCCGTCTGACTCAAAGAAGTATTCCCAGGGGAGTGTTAGTGAAAATGACTGGACTATTCTTGCAAGGCAGATGACGATAAGGGTCTTGTTGTGTCTGAGATTAAGAAGGGATTGAAAAACGTTCTGCTTCTGCTCGGGAACGTAGTCGATTTTTTCCTTCATACGGTAAGCGAGCATTGAAATAAGCATGCCGCCGATACCGAAGAAAATTGCACCGCCGAGGTAAGCGTTTTTTTCACTCATACCTGTTGAGCCGGTTACAATATCCTTAACAAGCGGGAAAAGACCGCCGATAGTACCGCCTGCACCTGCACCGATTGTAATCCATTGTGTTACACGGCGCCTTTCCTGAGAGTCAGGGCTGGACATAGCGGAAAGTCCCCAGATTGCGACGTCCTGAAATGAGTACAGGGAGTCGAAAAGCAGGTACATTATAAGAATGAATGTAATTGTCTGACTGTCGCTGAAGCCGAAGTCGGCAAACATAAGGGCGATAAACAGACCTACAAAAGGAGCTGTCCATAAAACGAAGGGACGAAGCTTATAGCCCGGCTTATACTTTCTGTGGTCAACAAGTGAGCCGATAAGAGGATCGTTGATTGCATCCCACAGGGTGCTTACACCGGTTATGATACCGGTTTTGTTTGCGTCGATTTTTAAAACAGTGTTAAGGAAAACAAAGAGCCTGCTTGAAATGAAGTTGTATGCCATATTTTGGCCTGTAAGACCTACTGCATAGGAAAGCAGACGATTATTGGCTACCTTTGTTTCTGTTTCTTCTTTTGAAAACAGAAAAAACTTTTTCATAATATCCTCTCCTGTAATTTTCTTCCTTTTGTTGATTATACAGTATAAAAAATAAAAAAGCAACTTCCAAATAAAAAAATGTGAGCCTTTTGGCTCACATTTAGTTTATATTATTCTCCGAAGGTTGATTTCGGTTCATAGGGCTTTGTGAAGAAATCGTCCTGAGGGTTGAAATCATAGCTTGGCATGCTGCTGTAATCGTCGGCCTTTTTCTCTTCTTCTTTAACTGCAACCGGAGCAACGGGTGCAGTGGGAGCTACGGGAGCAACCGGAGCTGTTGTGATGGGAGGAGCCGGAGTGTAGTAGGGTTGGGGAATGGGCTGAGCATAATTGGCCTGATAAATGGGGGGCTGAACGGGATAGTAGCCGGGCATTACGGGAGCAGCTGCCATTACGGGTGCTGCAGGAGCGGTTTCATCTTCTTTTTCGGGAATTCCGTCTTTGCCGCCGTCAAGAATCTGCTGAAGAAGTCTGATAGCTTCGGCGATACCCTTGAAAAGAGTTGAGAAAGCAAAGCCTGCCATGATCCAGAGAGAAGCCCAGACAAAGCCCTTGCTTGCACTTGTGAATAAAGCGGTAACTGCGGCAACAACGCACACAACCATTGCTATTGTGGCTGCTTTGCGAAGACCGATTGCAACTGTGTTTCTGCCGGTCTTACCCACACCGTTGTAAACCTTGATGAGGTTTTCATATTCTTCATCTGTTATAACGATGGGAGTGGCTTTTTTGCCCTTGCCCTCTTTGGCGATACCCCAGTTCTGAAGGTCTGCATCCTTTTGCTTATAGTATTGCTTGCTTTTTAATGCCTTAAGTTCTTTGATTTTGTTTTCTACCTGAATTAACATCGTTTTCTTCCTTTCGGTCAGCCGAAAATACGGCAAAGTAATCTGTACTGAATAAGATTACCATAAAAAATAAAAATGTTCAATAGTTTATTTAAAAAAGAAAATTTTTAATATTATTAATTTCGTCATTTTTTTCGTTGGCAATAATTACATTGTCGAAAAAGAGCGTTTTTATGTTATAATTTCGAAGACGCGTCATTATTAAACAGGAGGTGAAGCATGAAAAAGCTTCTCTATATTTTATCACTCGGTGTGATGGTTTTATCTTTCTCTTTTCTCTGCTCGGCATCGGATGCGGCAGGTAAGGTTGTAACATCCGGAGGAAATCTCAATGTGCGTTCTGCACCCTCAAGCTCCGGCGGAGTGTTAACCTCATTGAAAAATTCCTCTTGGCTGACTGTTACGGAAAAAAGCGGCGATTGGTACAGGGTTGAATACGCTGACGGAAAATTCGGCTGGTGTCACGGTGATTATATAAGATACTACAGCGATACCTATGAAATGCGAGTGGCTGTTTCTTCAGGCAATCTTAACGTAAGAAGCGGCGCAGGAACGGCTTATTCCGTAATCGACAGATTGCCGAGGGGTGACAGTGTTGTTATTCTTTACGGAAACGACCGTTGGAGCCGTATTCTTTACAGCGGCAATAAAATAGGTTATGCATCAACGGCATATCTTAAAAGCCCCGAAAGCTCGTCTTACACTGCCGTGAAGCTGACAGTGCCCTCATACAAGCAGACGGACTCACGGTGGAGCTCCTACCCCATAGGCTCCTACGGCGATACTATAGGCACGATCGGCTGTACCACCACAGCTCTTGCGATGACTGAATCCTATCATACGGGGACGACAATAACCCCGGATAAGATGGTCAAAAAGCTCAGCTATTCACCGTCGGGTATGCTTTACTGGCCTTCCTACTATTCCGTTTCGGATGCGGGAAGCGACTATCTTTCTGTTATATATTCTCTTTTAAAAGAGGGTAAGCCTGTGGTCTTCGGCGCAAAAAAAGCCAACGGCTCACAGCACTGGGTAACTGTAACCGGATACAGCAAAAGCAGTGACAGCCTATCGGCGGCAAATTTCATCATCAACGACCCGGGCTCGAACACAAGAACTACTCTGAATTCATTTATGAGTGCTTATCCCTATCCCTACAGACTGGTTTACCGAAAGTGACTTGAATATTGATGAATTTTGTTGTATACTTCTGTAAATACAATTTGGAGGACCGTTTATGGCTAAAAAAAGAAACAAACTGAAAATTATTCTCGTCGTTTTTGCGGTGATTATCGGTCTTACGGCGTTAATTATTTTGCCGAGCATGTTCATGCAGACTATCGACAACTCCTATTCCATTTCTTCACGCATTGAAAATCCCCCTTTGATGGTTGCCCACAGGGGACTTTCCTCCATAGCTCCCGAAAATTCGGTTCCCGCCTTTGAAGCTGCCGTCGAATACGGCTTTGACGGCTATGAATTTGACATTCACACCACAAAGGACGGTCAATGGGTGGTTATCCACGATGATACGGTTGATGCTATGACTGACAGCACGGGAAATGTTGAGGACTTCACTTTTGAAGAAATCAGGTCCTTAAGACTTGACTCGGGTAAGGGTATCGAAAATTATGAAAATCTTGTAATACCTACTCTTGAAGAAGCGCTTGCAGTGTGCGAGGGCAGGGATATTTTTCCTGTGATAGAGATTAAAAAGTGTGATGTGCAATATCTTCCCGAGCTTAAGAAAACCCTTGACAGATTGGAGCTCAGTCAAAAGGCGGTACTCATTTCCTTCGAAGAGGAGTATCTTGAAAAATACAGAGAGCTTGACGAAAATATACAAATGCTGCTTCTTGTTTCCTCGGTGGAAAAAGAGAGTATTGACTGGTGTATAGAGCATAAGGCAGGCATCAATTTCTTTTACGGTATGCTCTATAAGAGTACGGGAGCTCTGAAATATGCAAGAGAAAACGGTGTGAAAATCGGTGTTTGGACCGTTGATAATATTGTTTTTGAGGATATAATGGTGCTTTTCGGTGCTGAAATTATAACCACCAATAAGCTGTTGCCGTAACAGCAGAGGATGTTCAAAAAATTATAGGGGCTGTTGCTTGCTGCGACAGCCCCATGATTTTTTATGTATGTGAAGTGACCTTATCTTCAGCATTCACCTTCTTTTCAGGCAGCTGAGCGACTATGATTGCAATAAACATCAGCACACAGCCAATGCCCTCTCTCAGTGTGGGTACCTGACCTAAAAGAATAAGAGAGGTCAGTACGGCGAAAACCGATTCAAGGCTCATCAGCATGGAAGCGAGAGTGGGTTCGGTTCTTTTCTGGGCAATTATCTGGAAGGTAAAGGCGATGCCGCTTGACATAACACCTGCATAGGCGATTGAGGGCAGGGCCGCTTTGATTGCATCAAGGCTGAAGCTTTCAAAAGCGATGGCAGGGATAAGACTAATCACACTTGCAACAAAAAACTGTGTTGCTGAAAGCTTCACACCGTCCGTGTCGGGGGCTACCTTATCGATAACCAGAATATGAACTGCATACAGCACGGCGCAGAGAAGAACGAAAAGATCCGCCGGAACTACAGAATTATCCTCTTTAACGCAAAGAAGATAAAGGGCGGCAATGCTGACAGCTACACAGCCCCATATAACAGGACGTATTTTCTTGCCCAGGAACAGAGAAAATACGGGCACAAGAAGGATGTAAAGTGCGGTTATGAAGCCTGCTTTACCCGGCTCGGTGCCTTTGTCGAGACCTATCTGCTGACAGGCAGAAGCACCGAAAAGAAAGATGCCGCAGGTTATACCGCCCACCACAAGGGATTTTCGTTCCTTATTATCAGGCTTTTTATATAAGCCTTTTTTCTTTTTGCCTGCGTCAATCGCGAAAATAACAGGCAGAAGAACCGCCACACCCAAAATGCTTCTCAGACACAGAAAGGTGAAGGGTCCTACATACTTTGCACCTTCGGACTGAGCCACAAAGGCACTGCCCCAGATAAATGCGGCGATAATGAGCAGAATGGGGCCTGTAAATCTGTTTTGTTTCATTTTATACCTCTTTTGTTTTATGCGAAGGCAGGAATATATCTGCCTAAAAATTCAAAACCGTAATAAACTGCAGGAGCGAAAACAAGGGCGGGCAGATAATTTGCAACCTTGAATTTTGCAATTGACGTAAGATTAAGACCGAGAGCAAAAATCATAAGCGCACCCACACAGGTGATTTCTGCAACGGCTGCGTCACTGAGAACGGGAGCAAGAAGCCCCGAAGAAAGAACGATGCCGCCCTGAAAGACAAACACAAAAATCGCCGCAAAGATTACACCTGCGCCTAAAGATGCACTGAGCATCATTGAGGAAACCAGATCAAGGAGACTTTTTGTGTAAATCATGGTGTGGTCACCGTTGAGGCCCGATTCAAGAGAGCCCACAATGGTCATAGCTCCGACACAGAAAACAAGAGAGGCGGTAACAAAGCCCTCTGCGATGCTTACCTTGTCAGAGCTGTCCTTTTTCAGCTTTTTTGAAAGGAAATCGCCGGCCTTGTTAAGCTTGCCATCAATATCAACGGCTGTGCCGATAATGGCGCCGAGAACCATTGAAACGATTGTAACCAAAACATTATTTCCTTCGAGCATACCCTGCACACCGATGAGAAGAGTACATAAACCGATGCCTGTCATAACCGCATCGGTGAACCTTTTGGATATGCCCTTTTTAAATATCAGACCTATGGTGCTGCCTATCAGAACCGTGGCAACATTAACTAAAACACCCGCCATTTTTACACTTCTTTTCTGCTTGCTTTTTTATTTGACCGCTTCTTTAACTGCTTTTGCCAGCTGATCGGGGCAGGAGGTGCCCTTAAAGCCGCAACGGATGCCTGAAAGCTTATTGATAACATCTTCAGTGCTCATTCCTTCGGCAAGAGCCGCAACGCCCTGAGTGTTACCTGAACAGCCGCCTGAAAAGCGTATGTTTAAAACCTTACCGTCAACTATTTCAAAATCGATTGCTCTTGAGCAAACGCCGTTTGTTTTGTAAGTATACTGCATTTTCATTCCTCCCGAATATTAAACACAAATATGATAATTAAATCGTCGGCTTTTGTCAAGAGAGAATATATAAAAGAGCCATAACAAGCTCACTGTTTTTTTCGTCTGAAAGTAAAAGCAGAATAAGCGGCAGAATCAGGGCTTCATCACTGCTTCTGTCGCTGTTTCTTTCTGTGCTTTGCTTTTTATCTGCGGAGCTGTTCCAAAAATCCTTTATCATCAGTTTAACTCCTTGAGAAGAGGCATAAGAGAAACCATTTTTAATATCTGTATAGCTGTTTCTACCTTTTGTCGGCGCTCTCTGCTGAGCATAGGCTGCAGGTCACGCAGAAGTCTGCAACGGGGATCCTCCGGCTGATTGCTGAGCCTATTCATCACCGAGGCGATTTTCATTATTACATCCATATCAAATTCAAAGGGCATGCCGCCTGATTTTTCTTTCTTTTTTTCATTGTCCTCCTTGCTTTCCTGTGCTTTATTGCCTGCAAAAAAGTCAGAGGCAAGCTTAGTGAGGTTTTCCATATCCTTATCTGAAAGAGAGGAAAGAATATCGTTTACGGATTCAAGGCTTATATCACTCAAATCCATAGGCTTACTCCCTTTCTTTGCTTTTATTCAGAGCTTCAAGAATTCTTTTCGCAAGGGGCGACTCCATTATATCCTTAAGCTTCTGAGGGTCGTTGAGAATGCTTCTCACTTTTTCAGCCTGACTTTCGTTCAGATGCTCCTTAAAAAAAGCCTCGCTGTTTATTTTTTCGTCGTAAGAAAGCCTTTGAGCCTCTTTCATTATGCTGTTTATCTGTTCATTAGAAAGTTTTGTTTCATTATCCATTGAAAAACCTCTCCGTTTGTGATAATATATTCGTTGTATTCATTATTATGTTTCAGGGGAGTGATTTATGAATGAGGGTTTTAGTCTTCAGCGACTCCCACGGAAGACAGGATTACATAATATGTATGCTGGAAAAAGAAAAGGACTGTAAAACCGTATTTTTTCTCGGAGACGGCGAAAAAGAAGTGCTGAATATAAAAGAGACTTACAAGGACAGAAGCTTTATCTGCGTCAGGGGTAATAACGACTTTTACTCGCAGCTTGAAAGGGTGGCTTATAAGCACATCGACGGTGTAACCTTTATGGCCTGTCACGGTGACCGTTTCGACGTTCGCTTCAGCCGAAGGGAGCTTTATAACAAAGCTTCAGCAGTGAGAGCGCAGGTTGCTCTTTACGGCCATACACACGTTCCGAAGGTTGAGTTCGATTCTTTTTCTAAGGTGTGTGCGGTTAATCCGGGAGCTCTTTGCAACGGTGCCTACTGTGTTATCGAAACGGATAAGGGAAGGTTTGACATTATCCATAAAGAGCTTTGAAGATGAATATATTTTATAAGGGTATCAAAGGCTGAAGGACGGCCTTAAAATAATCACAAAAACAAGAAAGAAGGTATGTTATGACAATAAACAGAAATAAAAGCACCAAAAGCAAAGTTTTTATAATGCTTCTTATATCGATGCTTTTAATCAGCTTTATGTCAATTCCCGCAACAGCAACAACCGACCCTGCAGAGGCTGGACCCCTTTTAGCCACAGGCACCGATGCATCTGCAAATGCAGGTCAGTCAATTGAGGTTAAAATTGACACCGAAAACGCAGATAAGGCAACCGTACTTGTCAACGGACAGCCGACAGAGAGCTTCACCGTGAACTCCGGTGAGACATTCAAGCTTGAAGTGACTGCAGCTGAAGGCTATTTCATCAGGAAAATACTTCTCGTAAAGGCTCCTGCCGAAGGTCAGAAGGATGAAGAAGAATCCATCGTTTCGCTTGAAGATGACAAAAATTTCAGCGGTGAGATTGTTGCAGACAGAGCAATGACCGTTGAAATTAAAATTACCTCCGACGCTTTCAGGTTCTTTGATTCTTTCCTGAATTTCGATTTAAATATTTTCGGCAAGGTGCAGGCTATAAGACATCGCTTCCTTGATGCGTTTATGATGACGGTCACCACTCTCGGTGATGAAGGTATTATCTTTATTGCTATTGCGCTTGTGTTCCTTGTAACAAAGAGATACCGCAAGATAGGTTTCGCTATGCTGATTTCTCTGGGTGTAATGCTTGTTTGCAACAACCTTGTGCTTAAAGAGATTTTTGCAAGAGAAAGGCCCTTCAATCTTTTTGCCACCTTCCCTGAAAAGTACAGTGAATGGAACTCTGAGCTGGGCAAGTATGTATATCCCGAGCTTGTTGTAAAGATTCCTCACAGCTATTCCTTCCCCTCAGGACACACCTCATCGGCTTTTGCTGCAGGTATTGCAGTTCTCTGTTATAACAGAAAAGTCGGTATTCCCGTAACTCTCTTTGCTTTCCTGATGGGCTTTACAAGAATCTATGTCGGCGTACACTACGCAACCGATGTTATCGCCGGCGCTGTTGTAGGCGTTATCTATGCCCTTATCGGCGTACTCATCACCAAGTATCTCTTCCCCGTTGCAGAGAAGCTTCTTGAAAAAATCAAGGCTAAGCTTTCCAAGAAAGAAAAAGCAGCCGAATAAGTGACAAAATAAAATCACCGCAGATTTTGTTCTGCGGTGATTTTTGTATCGGTATAATTCAGTTTATGGGGTAGCTGTATTCGTATTCCTCAAGGAAGCAGCCGTTGTAGAAGTCTCTGATTCTTACAACAACCTCATCGTCATAAACCTCAACCTGAGCACCGATGCCCGTGCCGTTGGGATCGTTTTTATGTGTGCATTTGGGAAGGTTGATGCAGTTTACTCCGTCAAGAGTGTAAACGCTGGTGGAGGACCATTCCTTGTGGGTGTGTCCGCAGAAGTAAAGAAGGTTATCATAGTCGTTGAGAATATCTGTCAGCTCGTTGCCTGCTCTGCCTTCGAGGTAGTTTGCAGGGTGATGGGACATAACAAAAATAGGTGCATCAGCTTCATCAGCCTCGTCGAGTACTCCTGTGAGCCAGTTGAGCTGTTCGTCTGAAATATACATGGTGTTTACCGTTACATCTTCACTTGAAAGGCAAATGATATAGCAGCCGTTGATTATATCGTAATAATAGGGCTCTGTGAGTCCTTCGGTGAAGAAGGCGTTATTATAGCCGAGGAAGCGGGATTTGTATTCCTCATAGGTGCCTTCACCGTTGCTCATATCGTGGTTGCCTGCGGCAACGATGATATTATCTGCAGGGTCTGCCGCATCAATGGCTCCGTAGAAAAGCATGCTTTCAACATGCTGACCGTTCATTGTGTTGTCGCCGAGGAAAACAAGAGCATCGTTTCTGCTTTCAAGGCTGTCAACATCATCGAGAATTCTTGAGAAAGCATTATAGGTGTGAATGAAGGAAAACTCCTTGTCAAGTCCCTCTATATGACAGTCGGAAAGAACTGTAAATGTGAACTCAACCTCTTCGGGATTTTTAACCTCGTGAGCCGTGCCGACACCTGAGGTCAGAGATAAGAACATCATAAGTATTGTGAGTACCGAGGAAATAAATTTTGCTAAAGAATAAAGTATTGTCATAATAATCCTTCTTTCTTAAATTATACTTTGAATATTGTTATGCTTTCAAAGGCTTCGCCTTTTTTTAAGGTGCACTGAGGGAAGTCGGGGTGATTGGGCGTATCGGGATAATACTGGGTTTCAAGGCAGAAGCCGTAATGCTTCTGAAGAACGATACCGTCCTTACCGGTTTCGGTACCGTCGATAAAGTTACCTGTGTAAAGCTGTACGCCGGGAAGGTCACTCATAACCTCAAGCTTTCTGCCGCTCTTTTCGTCTTTTACCTTTGCAACGGGACGGAGCTTTCCGATTTCGCCGTTAACGCAGAAGTTGTGGTCGTAGCCGCGGCACATAACAAGCTGCTCGTCATCAGCACCGATGTCCTTGCCGATTTTCTTAGGCTCTCTGAAGTCGAAGGCGGTGCCTTCAACACAGCGAAGCTCCCCTGTAGGAATGCTGTCCTCGTCGGTGGGAGTGTAGTAATCGCAGAAAAGCTGAAGCTCGTGGTCGAGCACATCACCGTTGGCAGTTGTGCCCAGATTGAAGTATGCGTGGTTTGTCATGTTGATAACAGTCTCACGGTCGGGTACTGCCTTATAACGGATTTCAAGCTCATTGCGGTCTGTGAGGATGTATGTAACAGTAACGTCAACATTGCCGGGGAAGCCCTCTTTTTCGTCGGGGGACTGATAGGAAAACTCAACTGCATCATCGTCAATGATAATAGCCTTCCATAAGGCACTGTTGAATTCTCCGCCGCCGTGAAGACAGGTTTTACCCTTTTCGTTCTGAGTTACCTGATACTCCTTATCGCCGATTCTGAATTTGCCGCCGCAGATTCTGTTGGCGTACTGACCGATAACATTACCTGTATAGGTTCCTGAAGCGATATGGGCAGCAATATTGTCAAAGCCCATAATGATATCGCCCATATTACCGTCCTTATCGGGGCAGCTGAAGGACTGAAGGGTTGCACCTCTTGTGATAATGCCTGCAGAAACACCGTTGTTGTTTTCAATGGTGAAAAGATAAACTTCTCTGCCGTCGGGCATAGTGTCAAAAAGTGTTTTTGTAACGCTCATTGGTATCTGACCTTTCATAAAAAATTAACCGATAGGGTTCTACCGGTTAATTTTAGCATATTATTTTATTTTTGTAAAGATTTAACTTGTCGCAAGAAGGGCCTGCATTGTCTTGTTTGCAACGGGGATGGCGTCGTTATAGCCTATGCCGCCGTTTTCAAGACATACGACTATGGCGTAGGGGAAATCCTCTCTTTGTGAGAAGCCTACAAACCAGGCGTGACTCTTATCGCCGATAACCTCGGCAGAGCCGGTTTTTCCGCACATCTCAAGGTCGGGGAACTTGCTGTCACCGTAATAGTTCTTTACATTTGAGCGAAGAAGCGCCGCGATTTGCTCTGCAGTATCGGCTGAAAGGTTGACAGAGGTGCTTTCTGTGGCTTTTGTTGCCATAAGCTCAGATGACTCCTCAACTATGTAGGGGTTCATTGCGGTGCCGCCGTTGGCGATTGCACCCATCAGGAGAAGCATCTGGGTTGGATTGACAAGGGTGGTATACTGTCCTATTCCCGCCCAGCCAAGGTCCAGATTTGTGCTCTTTGAAACATCAAAGGAGGTTCTGACCGTTGTTATTTTTCCTATGGGTACACCCTCGGAAAAGCCCAGGTCTCTTACTGTCTGAGTCATAATTTCGGGACCCAGCTCTATGGCAAGCTCTGCAAAAACGCTGTTACAGGAAACATTCAGTGCTCTTTCAAAGCTTAGCTTTCCGTGAGTACCGTTGCATATAACCTCGCCGTCGCCTGCACCGTCACCGGTTTTGTATTTACCGGTACAGGTAAAGGTTCTTTCGTAAATATCAGGAATATTCTCAATAGCCGCAATAGCGGTTACTGTTTTGAAGGTTGAGCCGGGAGTGAAAACACCTGAAATTGCTCTGTTGAGGTAAACACCCTCATATTTTTCTGTGTTTGTTGAAAGGTCGGAAGGCTTGTTCTGCGGGTCATAGGTAGGTGCCGATACCATACATATAACTTCTCCGGTTTCATAATTATAGACAATTACGGTGCCTTTCTTTCCGTTCATTGCTTCATAGGCCGCCTTGCACACCGTTGCATCAAGGGTAAGGTGAACATCAATGTCACCGCTTTGTGAGATTATGGGGTAAATTCCGTTGACGATATTATAACCCAGAAGATTTGCTCTGTATGCGGAGTGAACACCTGTTGCGATATATCCCGAGGAGTCGCCGATGACGTGAAGCGTTGCCTTGCGGATGCTTTCATCCTCGTTGTATAATCTTGTTTCATCCTCGCTTGTTGCAAGAATCGCTCCGTTTCTGTCGTAAATCGTACCTGCAACGGTCAGCTTACCGTGGTCGAAGATATGCTGATTGCCTATATAGGTTACCCATTTTTCGCCTTCCGAGACAAAGGAGTATGCCATAAATCCGAGACCGAAGAAAAAGGCGACGACCAGCAACAGTACCGCATAGGCTCTTTTAGTGATGGTTTTCATAGCTTCTCCTTTCAGCTCTTATAAATTTTGGGATAGGCTCTTATATCTGCTGCCTTGATGAAGGCAAACAGTGCCCAGCAGCATATCACGCTTGAACCGCCCTTGCTTATAAAGGGAAGGGTAACACCCGTAAGGGGCAGTATATCGGTTATACCGAATATGTTAAGGCAGGTCTGGAAAAGTATCATTGCCGCCGCCGCACAGGCTGATATGGAGTAAAAGCTCGACGGAGCGTTTTTTGCACATCTTACCGCATAAACGGCGATAAAAGCGAAGGTGATAACAACAGCAAAGCCGATGATTATACCCATTTCCTCACAGATAAGACCGAAAATAAGGTCAGTAACCTCTGCATAAACAGTGCGGAGCTTTCCGTTGCCGACGCCTATGCCTCTGAGGCCTCCGCTGACGGCGTACATAAGTACGCTTGTCTGCTGATAGCCCTTGCCCGAGGGATCATCCCATATATGACGGTAGGTTTCAAATCTTGCCGTAACATGGGGCAGGAAGTAGAAAATCAGAACTGCACCGATGAGTGCACCTGCACATATGAAAAGAATTGATCTCATATCACCTGAACGCATAAAAGCGATAATAATAAAGGTGAAAAAGTAAATAAGTGCCGTACCAAAGTCCTTCATCAGGAAAAGTATACCTATACAGCCGATTGAAAAAAGGATATACATATATATATTCTTTGATGTGAGCAGCTTATCGAGCGTTGCTGCGCCCACAAAAATGAAGGCGACCTTCATAAACTCCGAGGGCTGAACGGAAATGCTGCCTATGTAAATCCAGTTGTAGGCTCCGTTTATAGGGCCCACAAAAACTCTGATGTAAAGGAAGGCTGCGGCAAAAACGGGCAGTGCAATAACGCCTGCATATTTTCTTACTGCCATAACTCTTTTTACATCCTTTAAAAACCAGAGCAGAAAATCATAGATGAAAACGCCCAAAATAACCGTAATCATCTGCTTGAGCATTTCTTTGCTGCCATATTCTCCTGCAATAAGGCAAAGACCGATACCGCTGAAAAAGAAGGCTATAAACTCAAGCTCGAAATTGGTCTTTTTTAAAGCCCAATGCATAAAAATAACGTAAACCCATTCAAAAGCCACATAAAGCCACACAAGAAATGCTAAATCTAAGCCTCCGACCTCTTTGGAAAAGATTACAGGCAAAAAGGAGGTCCATTGGAAAACAGTCAGAATAAAAAGGATAAAGGTTTTGCCTACGTGATTATATCTTTTTCTTACACGGTCGCCGTAAGAAGTTTTTTCTTTTCTTGCCACTGTTCCGCCTCCTTATCTGGTTTTTGTTTTAAAGCAAAGGTTCTCGGTGCCGAAGGTGATTATATCACCGTCAAAGAGCAGCTGTGGCTCTGTTATTTTTATACCGTTGAGCAGTGTGCCGTTAGTTGAATTCGCATCTGTTATTGCCCAGCCGTCCTCATAAAGCACCAGTACGCTGTGAGTTCTGGATACACCGTAACCGTGAAGGCGGATATCGCATTTGGGAGCTGCTCCGATTGTAACACGGTTACCCACAAGAATGAAAACATCACCGGTTCTTACGTTGATCATTCTCGGGCGGTGGTAGTGCTGATTGCCGACAGGTGCCCTTTGTGCCGCTGAAGGATAAGCCGGATCGGCGGCGGGGCCTTTGTTCTTTTTCCTGTGCTTTCCTGCTCTCTGAACCGGATCGTCTATGATCTCAAAGCGAAAGTCCATATTTGCAAGAGAAATCATATCGCCGTTGTTTACCGTTGCTTTATCCGTGATTTTTGAGCCGTTTATTTTTATGCCTGCCTTTGATTGAAGGTCGTAAACATACCATCCGTCTATTCTTCGTGAAATTACGGCGTGGGAACGTGAAACGGTTTCATAGGGAATAACAACATCACTTGAATTGCTTCGTCCCAAGGAGGTTTCCCACATATTCAGGGGGTGCCTTTCGCCTGTTCGCATATCGATTACATAGGCATATATTTTTTCCTTGGGGTGACCTAAAAGCAGCGTAAGTATGCATCTGGAGAGGAGTATCACACACAGAAGGGGAAGGACATATCTGGAAATTGCGATTATAATACCCATAAATACCTCCTGACTGTTTATAAACAATATTATATACCTTATGTAAATGATAGCCATAAAAAAGATTTTGTCAACAGTTTAATTACCGCCTTTAAAGAATAAAAGGTAACAAGATTGACAAAACTCAAAAATGATGATAGAGTTATAGCCAAAGGTATAACCTGTATTTTATTATATGGAGGAATAATTATGGAACTTAAAGGCTCAAAAACAGAAAAAAATCTTATGGAGGCTTTTGCCGGTGAGTCACAGGCAAGAAATAAGTATACTTATTTTGCGTCAGTAGCTAAAAAAGAAGGCTATCAGCAGATCGCCGCTATTTTTGAAGAGACGGCAAATAACGAAAAGGAACACGCAAAGCTTTGGTTCAAGGCTCTCGGCGAGCTTGGCGATACAGCAGAAAACCTTGCAGCAGCCGCAGCAGGCGAAAATTACGAATGGACAGATATGTATGACCGCTTTGCAAAGGAAGCTGAGGAAGAAGGCTTCACAGAGCTTGCCGCAAAATTCAGAATGGTAGCAGCTATCGAAAAAACTCACGAGGAAAGATACCGTGCACTTCTTTCAAATGTTGAAATGCAGAAGGTATTTGAAAAGAGCGAAGAAACCATGTGGGAATGCCGCAATTGCGGACATCTCGTAATGGGCAAGAAGGCTCCTCAGATCTGCCCCGTTTGCGCACATCCCCAGAGCTACTTCGAGGTTCGCAAGGAAAATTATTGATAGGACACAAAAAAGAACTGCTACACCTGTAGCAGTTCTTTTTTGTGATGAATGAGGATATTATAAGCTTTTTCTGTGTTTATAAAACACAGCATAGATTTGTGAAGCAGCTTTTCCATAAGGTACATAAAATAAGGGGTAACTGTATTTCTTGAATAAAAGGCGTACAGTAGTGCCTTTTTTACATATTCGGCAACAAACCCCGCAAAAATCATTTTTAATGACAACAAAACAAGCTCTGTCTTTAATTTCATCTTAATGCACTCCTT
Source organism: Acutalibacteraceae bacterium (assembly GCA_045537485.1). Taxonomy (GTDB): domain Bacteria; phylum Bacillota; class Clostridia; order Oscillospirales; family Acutalibacteraceae; genus UBA6857. The sequence goes on from JAZSPQ010000090.1 coordinate 21,463, forward strand.
TATGGTATATTATTACAAAACAACTATTTCTTGTGGTTGTTTCGACTTTATAATACAACAAGTGGTAGATGAATTATAGGGAATTTTGTCGAGGATTAAAAAATTCTTTACTTTTCACACAGAAAATGATATTCTGTAAAAAAAGGAGTTGATTATATGTTTGATAATATAGGAGAAAAAATACAGAATTGGGCGTTTGGTTTATTTGTAGTGGATATAATATTTGTAGTTATTGCCGGAATAGGTTCTATATTTGGTGGAGAGCTGTTGCTTGGCTTGTTGATTCTGTGTATAGGTCCGATAGTATCTTATATCACAACTATAATTCTTATGGGGTTTGGAATACTTGTGGAAAATAGCGAAGATAACAACGATATTTTAAATCGTGTTGTTTATGAAAAGCATTCTACTACAAAAAGAGCAACGGAAGCAAAAGGGGTTCACGTAGTTTGTTGCCGCAGTTGTGGAAAAGCTGTAGAACCTTCATTTGTAAACGACTCTATCTGTCCTTGGTGCGGCGGTCAGATGTGATTTGCATCTGCGGAATAAAACATACATTGAGATAAAATACAATAAAAAATGCTCACACAAAACGTGTGAGCATTTTCATATCAGTCGTTAACTTATGCAAGCTCTGCGAAGTACTTGATTGTACGAACCATCTGGCTTGTGTATGAGTTTTCGTTGTCGTACCATGCAACAACCTGAACCTGATAGAGACCGTCTTCGATCTTTGTTACCATTGTCTGAGTAGCATCGAAGAGTGAGCCGTATCTGATACCAACGATATCTGATGAAACGAGTTCTTCTTCTGTGTAGCCGAAGGACTCTGAAGCAGCAGCCTTCATAGCAGCGTTGATGCCTTCCTTAGTAACGTCGTCACCCTTAACAACTGCAACAAGGATTGTTGTTGAGCCTGTGGGAGTGGGAACTCTCTGAGCTGAGCCGATAAGCTTGCCGTTGAGTTCGGGAATTACAAGGCCGATAGCCTTAGCAGCACCTGTTGAGTTGGGAACGATGTTTGCAGCAGCAGCACGTGCTCTTCTGAGGTCGCCCTTTCTGTGAGGACCGTCAAGAACCATCTGGTCACCTGTGTAAGCGTGAACAGTTGTCATGATACCGCTCTGGATAGCAGCGTAATCGTTGAGAGCCTTAGCCATGGGAGCAAGGCAGTTTGTTGTGCATGATGCAGCGGAGATGATTGTATCTTCAGCTGTAAGAGTCTTTTCGTTAACTGAGAAAACGATTGTCTTGAGGTCATTGCCTGCGGGAGCAGAAATAACAACCTTCTTAGCACCTGCGTTGATGTGAGCCATTGACTTGTCCTTTGAGCAGTAGAAGCCTGTGCACTCGAGAACAACGTCTACGCCAAGCTCGCCCCAGGGGCAATCGTTTGCATCCTTGCAAGCGTAGATCTTGATTTCCTTGCCGTCAACTGTGATTGAATCTTCACCGGCAACTACTTCGTGACCGTCATATCTGCCCTGAGCAGTGTCGTACTTGAGAAGGTGAGCAAGCATCTTGGGGCTTGTGAGGTCGTTGATAGCAACAACTTCATAACCTTCTGCACCGAACATCTGACGGAATGCAAGACGACCGATACGACCGAAACCGTTAATAGCAACTTTTACTGACATAATGATTTACCTCCAAAAATGTTTTTTGAATAAAAATTAACCTTAAATATAATACCCGATTTTTTATAAGTTTTCAACCTTTTTTTCAAGATTTTCTAAGTTTTGTTATTCTTTACAAAAACTCGGGACTCTCGGGCTTTTTTGCTAATAGTCTGACTAAACAATATTATATGTGTGATATAGCGAGATGTATAAAGGGATATGGCCGGGGCTAGGGAATAGGGACTAGGGAATAGGGATATGTTTTACGGAGAGGTTTTCTTTTCCGCATTTACAGCGTTCTGCTCGTCAAGACTCAGATAGAAAGCAGGCATAAATTCCTCAAGGAATATATCTGCTTCGGGAAGGTTCATTTTGCGTATAGCCTTTTCCGTACTCTCAAGAGCTTTATTAAATTCGCTGTTACCTGCTTTTTTCTCCTCGATGCACTTGATGAGTGCAGAAATTTTATCCGCCGCTTTCACCAGCTTCCACAATTCGCTGTCTTCATCCTTTTTGAAAAAAGCACTTTCATAGCTTTCTCTGATATCCTCGGGGAGCATTGAAAGAAGCTTATCGCTCGCTATGTTTTCAACCTCGAGATATGCCTTTTTCATTTCTTCACTGTGGTATTTTACGGGAGTGGGCATATCGCCTGTGATTATTTCGGGCATATCGTGGTAAAGCCCCAGAAAAGCGGCTCTTTCAGCGTTATGGCTTTTACTGAGGCGAACATTGCCTATAACCGCAAGTGCATGGGCGATTGCCGCCACATCGTTGCTGTGCTGGCTTATGTTTTCGCTGACTGTGTTTCGCATAAGTGCCCAGCGGTTGATGTATTTCATTCTGCCGTGCATGGCAAAAAAGTTGTAGCTCATTTCTTTTCTCCTAAGTTAAATAAAGAGACTGTCCTGTGAACAGTCCCTTGTCTGTTTTTATCAGTCGATAATGTCGCCTTCCATGCCGGGTGCGCAGGAAGCTGCGTTGCTTTCGTCGGTATCGATATGCATTGCAAGAGCGTATGAAGGGCTTACTCTTACGATAACATCGCCGAAGATAAGAGCTCTGCCGTCGGATTCAACCTTAACGTTAACAATCTGCTTGTCGGAAAGGCCGTACTTCTCTGCATCTGCGGGAGTCATATGTATATGTCTCTTTGCGATGATAACGCCGTCATTGAGTTCAACCTCACCCTTGGGGCCTACAAGCTTACAGGGACCGCTGCCTGCAAGGTCACCGCTTTCACGGATGGGAGCCTTAACGCCGATTGAACGTGCGTCACCTGCTGAAAGCTCAACCTGAGTTTCGGGGCGTACGGGGCCGAGAATGGAAACGCCGGGGAATGAGCCCTTGGGGCCGATAACCTGCACTCTTTCCTCGCAAGCGTACTGACCGGGCTGAGAAAGATCCTTTTTCTTTGTTAATTCATAACCCTCGCCGAAAAGAATATCGAGAACTCTTCTGCTGACGTGGATATGTCTTGCTGATGTTTCAACTAAAACAGGTCTGTTCATTATATTTATCCTCCAAGAAAATAATTTACCTTGGTATTTTACAACATATTTACATTAAATTCAACAGAGAAATTGAAAAAATCCGAAAATATGATAAAATAGTAGGGGATAGGGATTCGTGACCGGAGATTAGTAGGGGCGGATTCCATATCCGCCCGTTTTTTAGCAGCAAGTAGTAAGTAGCAAGCAGTAAGTAGTAAGGGATGCCCTTTGGGCGTTTTGGATACATTCAATAAACAAAGTGAGGGAATAAAATGTCACAGCTTGAAAATCTCAGAAACGAATGTCTCAACTGCAACCGATGTCCTCTGCGTGAGGGTGCAAGGCAGGTGGTTTTCGGAGTAGGTAATGAAAATGCGGATATTATGTTCGTGGGTGAAGGCCCCGGCGAGCAGGAGGATATTCAGGGTGAGCCCTTCGTCGGCAGAAGCGGCCGGCTTCTTGACAAGTATCTTGAGCTTGTGGGACTTGACCGCAACGAAAACATATATATTGCAAACATCGTCAAATGCAGACCCGAAAACAACCGTGACCCCAAGCCGGAGGAGCAGGAGATTTGTATTGACTGGCTTCGTCAGCAGGTTAAGATAATAAAGCCTAAGGTGATTGTCTGCCTCGGAAGAATAGCGGCACAAAGGTTGATCTCTCCCGATTTCAGAGTAACCTCTCAGCATGGGCAGTTCATCGAAAAGGGCGGAATATACTTCATGGGTACCTTTCATCCGTCGGCACTTCTGAGAAATCCTGCCAACAAGCCTGCGGCGCTCAGCGACTTTCAGGCGCTCAGGCGATTTAGCAGCAAGCAGTAAGTAGTAAGGAGCAAGGGGCGCAGCTTCGCTGCAGTGAAATATGACTGACGGCAAACCTTGCCTGCCCAAATTACTTGTTTGCGAAGCAAACATATCGAGCGGAGCATATCGAGTGAAACATATCGAGCCGCTTCGCGGCATATCGAAGTTTACACACATTTAAAAATTCCTGAAAACTTCTCTGCTTTCGAATCACCGACCGCAATTTTACAGCCTGCCCTGAAAGGTAATTCCCCTGTTAGGGGAAATGTTTACCTCACCTTGCCTGCCCTGAAAGGGAAGGGGGACCGCGTTAGCGGTGGAAGGGTCCGAACCCCTCAGTCAAATCTCCGTTCCGTAGGGCGGCCATTGGCCGTCCGATATGGTTTTATGAAAAACAACACGGCAGAAGAAGTATTGTAACTTCCTTCTGCCGTTATTTTATTTCTTGCTCAAGATTTCTGAACTGCTCTGTTGAAAAGAAATCGGTTATGCTGATTTCAAGACCGTCACAGAGCTTTTTTATCGTCACAACACCCGGGTTTTTACTTTCACCGTTTAAAATGCTCTTAACTGTTGATTGAGATACACCCGAAAGATAGCTGAGTGCATTGGGGGTTATGCCTTTTTCTTTGCAAAGCTCATAAATGCGCTCTACAACCAAATCGTAAATACCCATACCAACACCTCACTGTAACAACTTATACAAAGATGATATATCACTAATAGGATTATTGTCAGTGAAATATCACTATAAAGCAAGAAACATCTATTGACAAAAATGAAATTTGATTTTATAATTAGTGATATATCACTGAGTGTGGTGCGATTTTATTTTTGGGAGGTTGTTAAAAATGAAAAAAACGAGAAGTTTAGTTGTTGTAATTCTTGCTTTGATTTTAGGTATGAGTTGTTGCTTTGTGGTGTCCGCTGGTGATATTGATGGTGTAAAATATATGATATATTCAGATGGCACTGTGACGATTGATGGAGTAGCAGATGACTTTTCGGGTAAAATGGTTATTCCTGATACAATCGAAGGATACCCAGTCAGTTATATATCGATGAAGGCGTTTGAATGTGAAATGGGTATTACGGAAGCTGTAATATCTGGTAACATAAAGGAAATAGAAACAAATGCTTTTGCGAGTTGTGAAGGTATCACAGTATTGACTATGAATGAAGGTGTTGAGAAAATCAGATCTCATGCTTTTCATGGCTTGATAAAGCTTGAAAGCCTTGTTCTTCCGAACAGCATTACCGAAGTGGACCAGTCTGCTTTTTCGAAATGCAGCAATCTTAAAACAGCAATATTGTCAAACGGTATGTCTATATTGCAGCCTTCAACTTTTTGGAATTGCAGAAATCTTAAGGGCGTATATATTCCGTCTTCGATAACATACATTTCAGAAACCGCATTTAACGAATGTATAAGTCTTAAGGAGTTATATTATTCCGGTACAGAAGCTGAGTGGAATGCGGTTGAAGGTGCTGAAAAGCTTGCCGGTATGAAAATTCATTATAATTCATCGCCTGAGGATGTATATAAGGTTTCAGATGCAGAGGAAAACAATTTAGCATCCGAATTGGATAATGATTCAGGTAACAAAGAATCCAACAATGCAAAGGACTCAGGAGGCGGTGGCGTTATTGTCGTCGTTATTGCGGCAGTTGTTATATTGGCGATATTTGTTATAATCAAAAAACGTAAAAAGTAATAGTAGTAAGAACAAACAAGCCATCGGACTTACATAATCCGATGGCTTTAAATTTTCATTCACATTTGCGTCAGCAAATATTTCACACGCCGCAAGGCGTATTTCACATAGCCGTAAGGCTATATTTCACGTCAGTAATCCGACGGATTACTGACCGCCCGCTCCCGGTCTGCCGCAGCACTTCTTATACTTCTTGCCGCTACCGCAGGGGCAGGGGTCATTAACTCCGACCTTTTTCTTGTCGTTGCGCACGGTTCTGCCCTTTTCGCTGCCGTCACCTGCACCGCTTGCCGAGGTAACCTTTGCAACCTGCTCACGCTTTACCTCCTCGTCGGTCTTGAAGTGAGCCGCAAGCACGGCTTTGACCGTATCGTCACGGATAGATGTGGTCATTTCGTCAAACATATCATAGCTGAGCTCTCTGAAAGCTACTACAGGGTCCTTCTGACCGTAGGCTAAAAGACCTACACTGCGTTTGAGCTCGTCCATAGCATCAATATGATCCATCCACTTGAGGTCAACATTACGAAGGAGCATTGCTCTTTCAATTTCACGCATAGCATCTTCGCTGTATTTTTCTTCTCTTTCCTCGTGGAGAGTGTGCGCTCTGTCGGTGAGCATTTCATAGATTTCGTCGGCGCTCATTTTTTCGTCGCCCTTGAAATCATTTTCATTGGTGAGCCAGCCCAGATATTTCTCTCTGAGTGAGCCGAGGTGCCATTCATCATAGGGAATATTTGAAGGACAGAAGAATTCAACGGTGTCGCCTATGGATTCGTCAATCATCTTTGTGATAATAGGCTTGATGTCCTCGCCCTTGAGCACCTTATCACGCTGACCGTAGATGATTTCTCTCTGACGGTTCATAACATCGTCGAAGGCAAGAACGTTTCTTCTTACTGCGAAGTTGTTGCCTTCAACCTTCTTCTGCGCTGATTCAACCTGCTTTGTTATCATACCAACTTCAATGGGTGTATCCTTATCAACAGGCATACTTTCCATAATGGCAAACATTCTGTCGCCGCCGAAGAGTCTGAGAAGATCGTCCTGCATTGAAAGATAGAAGCGGCTTTCGCCCGGGTCACCCTGACGGCCTGAACGGCCTCTGAGCTGGTTGTCGATTCGTCTTGAATCGTGGCGCTCGGTGCCGATGATATAAAGACCGCCCGCCTTACGTACCTGCTCGGCTTCATCGGCAATTTCAGCCTTATATTTCGCCTCAAGCTCCTTAAACTTGTTTCTTGCTTCGATGATATCCTCGTTATCTGTATCTCCGAAGGCGGTTGCTTCTGCGATGAGCTCCTCGGTGTATTCGAGTCTTCTCATTTCGCTCTTTGCAAGGAATTCAGCATTACCGCCAAGCATGATGTCGGTGCCTCGGCCTGCCATATTGGTCGCAATGGTAACGGCGCCGAGCTTACCTGCCTGAGCAACGATTTCAGCTTCCTTTTCGTGGTGCTTTGCGTTGAGTACGTTATGCTTGATGCCTCTCTTTTTAAGAGCGGCTGAAAGCTTTTCACTCTTTTCGATTGAAATGGTACCTACAAGCACGGGCTGACCCTTTTCATGGCACTTGAGTATCTGCTCGATAATGGCGTTGAACTTGAACTGCTCTGTCTGATAAATAATATCGTTGTTGTCTTTTCTTGCAAGAGGCTTGTTTGTGGGTACCTCAACAGCGTCAAGGGAGTAAATCTCCCTGAATTCGTTGACCTCGGTCATAGCCGTACCTGTCATACCCGAAAGCTTGTTGTAAAGACGGAAATAATTTTGGAAGGTGATGGTTGCGAGTGTTTTGTTCTCTCTGGCGATTTTAACATTTTCCTTGGCTTCGATCGCCTGATGCAGACCGTCGTTATAGCGTCTGCCTATCATGATACGGCCCGTAAATTCGTCAACGATGAGTACCTCGCCGTCTTTTACAACATAGTCGATATCACGGGTCATAATACCGTGAGCTCTTATGGCGATGTTGATATGATGTGAAAGGGTAAGGTTGTCAGGGTCGGAAAGGTTTTCAACGTTAAAGAATTTTTCCGCTTTAACGATACCGCTTTTTGTCAGGGTTGCGCTTCTTGCTTTTTCGTCAACGATATAGTCTGCGTTCGTTTCCTGTGCCAGCTCTTCAAGGTCTGCTTTTGAGTCGGTTTCGGCAATTTTGTGCCCTTTGAGTGACTTTACAAAGGAGTTTGCTATTGAATAAAGCTCGGAGGAACGGCCGCCCATACCGGAAATGATAAGGGGAGTTCTTGCTTCGTCAATAAGAATGGAGTCAACCTCGTCTACGATTGCAAAGTTGTGACCTCTCTGAACCTTCTGATCCATATACTGAACCATATTGTCACGAAGATAGTCAAAGCCCATTTCGTTGTTCGTGCCGTAGGTTATGTCTGCGGCGTATGCCTTGCGGCGCTCCTCGTTTTCGAGTCCGTTGACAATAAGCCCCACGGTAAGACCCAGGAAACGGTAAACCTTGCCCATCCATTCGCTGTCTCGGCGGGCAAGATAGTCGTTGACCGTAACGATATGCACACCGTCACCTGAAAGTGCGTTAAGATAAGCAGGGAGAGTGGCGACGAGGGTTTTACCTTCGCCTGTTTTCATTTCTGCTATTCTGCCCTGATGAAGCACAATACCGCCCATAATCTGTACTGCAAAATGCTTCATACCCAGAACACGCCATGAAGCCTCGCGGCAGACGGCGAATGCCTCGGGAAGAATATCGTCAAGGCTTTCGCCCTGAGAAAGTCTTTCTTTGAATTCGGGGGTTTTGGCCTTGAGTTCTTCATCGGAAAGCTTTGAATAGCTCTCTTCATAAGAAAGAACCTTATCAACCGTCGGTCTTATTCTTTTGATTTCCTTCGATGAATAGTCACCGAAAAGCTTTGATAATAAGCCCATATATATCACCTCATTTTAAGTTTTAGATATACAAATCAAAGAGTATAATCATCTAATTGTAACACAAACAAAGCTCTATTTCAACTGTTTGAAGCAATTTATAATTTTAACGAGCTTTTAACAAAAAAGAATGCCTATTGCAATTTCTTTCCAATAAATGTATAATGTATTTTAATTCCATAAAAAATAACTTAAAAGGAGCTGAAAATATGGAACCTATCAAAGTTGACTTCACAGGCAAGGACGGAAAGGGTAAGGGCTCAGGCAAGGATGCCTATCTCGCACCGAAAAGCGCGGTGAAAAAGCTTATCATCAGCATTATCGGAACCGTTATAGGGGCTTTTATTGTCTATTACTTTATGCTTCCGCCCATAAATTTCAAAAGCACCGATACCTATCTTTATTTCGGTATAGTTGCACTGATTTTTATTGTTTTTCTTTTTGTTACATCGGGAGCCTACAGAAGACCCGAATATGTGCCCTATGTTAAAAAGAAGTCAATAATTCCCGCAATTTTTATCGGCATACTCGTTGTGGTTGTTGCTATCGGTTCACTTGTATCATCCGTTTTCTTCAGAGCAAAAACCTATAGCCGCATTATTTCCGTTGACGATACAAAAACCTTCGTTGACGATATCGGCGAAGCAGACTTCACAAGCGTACCGGTTCTGGATACAGATGCAGCAACAGTGCTTGCGAACCGTACTCTCGGTGATCTTGCCGAAATCGGTAAGGTTTCACAGTTTGAGATTTCAAACGAGTTCACACAGATCAACTATAAGAATACTCCCGTTAAGGTGACAACGCTTGCTTACGGTGATATTTTCAAGTGGCTTAAGAATACATCCTCGGGTCTTCCCGGATATGTTGTTGTTGATATGGTAACTCAGAAGGCAGAGCTTGTAACTCTTCCCGAAGGCGAATATATCAGATATTCAACAAATGAGCATTTCGATAAATATCTTATGCGTCATGTCCGTTTTGCATATCCCACCTATATTTTTGACGAGCCCAGATTTGAAATTGACGAAAGCGGCAGACCCTTCTGGCTCTGTCCCGTGCTCGATAAGACCATCGGTCTTTTCGGCGGTACCGATGTCAAGGGTGTTGTTATTGTTGATGCCATAAGCGGCGATATGGTGGAATACACCGTTGACGAGGTAAGAAACAGTCCCGAGCTTCAGTGGATTGACGGTATTTACTCCGACGACCTTCTCGTTGAGCAGTTTGACTACTACGGCAAGTATCAGAACGGTTTTATTAACTCAATTCTGGGTCAGAGCGGAGTTAAGCTCACAACAGAGGGTACAAACTTCATCGCTAAGGATGATGACGTTTACACCTATACAGGTGTTACATCGGCAGGTAATGACCAGGCTATCATCGGCTTCGTTCTTATGAATATGAGAACAAAGGAAGCTAATTTTTACAGCATTTCCGGTGCTAAGGAAATGTCGGCTATGTCATCGGCTCAGGGTGATGTTCAGGACTACGCTTACAAAGCTACCTTCCCCATTCTTCTTAATGTCAGCGGTCAGCCCACCTACTTTATGTCACTCAAGGATTCTGACAATCTTGTCAAGCGTTATGCAATGGTTAATGTTCAGCACTACCAGGTTGCCGTTACAGGCCCGACAATTGCAGAGTGTATGAAGGTTTATGCCGAAAAGCTGGAGCAGAATAACATTAATATAGATGTTGACCTTGATAAGCTTGAGGACCTTGTGGGAGACGGCACACAAAACAGCGGCACAGAAGACGGAAAGGAAACATACACCGTTTCCGGTACCGTAACCGATATACGCACCGCTGTTATAGACGGCAACAGTGTATATTTCATAGAGCTTGACGGCAGCGGTATTTACTATTCAATCAAGGCTTCACAGCAGGAAACCGTTGTTATTATGAATGAAGGCGATGAAATCACTGTTTCCTACACCGAGGCTGAGGGCGAAATCATAAAAGCCGAGGGTATAGACGCAAGCACAGAAGCTGAGTCCCCCGAGGATAACACTGCTGAGGAAGAACTCTCGGAAGAAGCTGTAACCGAATAACAAACAAGAGGCTGTTGCAGAAAATGCAACGGCCTCTTTCTGTGTGAAAAACTGCTATAAGGCGGGAAAAAGCTTTTTATTTAACAAAGCTTTAATAAATCCGATAAAAAGTATTGCTATCGGAGAAAAAACATAGTATAATGAAAAGAGTAATCGAAAGTTGTAAGGAGAGCTTATTATGAATTTCAAAGATTTATACGACGAGTCCTCTAAATGGATGTATAAGGTCATAGGCTTGGTTTTGGCCTTTGTGCTTGTTTTCACCATGGCGACGGTAGGCGGAGCAATTATAGCCAGAAAGCCGATTGTTATCACAAACTCCGGTTCTGTTCAGGCGGCGGCACCGGTAGGTCCCCAGTCATCCTCCTCGTCACTTTCTTCAAGCAATACAGAAAGCACGATCACTGAGGACACAGAATCCGAAATGACGGTATCGGAAATTCTGACCATATTCAACGAGAGTGCAAATAAAATCAAAACCGATGCAGTCAAGGTCGTTAAAAATTATGAGGACCGTACTCACATGGAGGAATATCTTATAGTGCCTGATGTTCTGACAAATATGGCAGCAAATCTTCTGGAAACAAGCTTCAAGGACGATACCGATCCTATTGAATATGCTACCAAAGAGGATATTATCGCAAACTTCCAGGTTCCCGGTGAAACATGGGTAAGCAAGCTCACAGAGGCTGATATTGCCGATGCAAAGTGTGTTGACAAAGGCGCCGAATACGAAATCTATATCAAGGCTAACCCCTCAACCAATCCGGAACCGGGTGTGGGTGTTGCAAAAGCCTTTGATACCATCACAAGCTCAGAGGTTGTGGAGAAAGCTCCGCCTATGGTAAAGGATTTCACCACCGAATATTTCGACTGCATAATCAGATGCAAGATCGATAAGGAAACAAAGAACATCACGTGGATAAATTATTCTTCACCTCTTATTCTCAAGCTTAAGGTAGAGTTTTTTGGTACACTTGATGCTCAGGTCGGCTTGAAATTTGAAAAAGATTATACAATTACATACTGATATAAAATGTAAACAGAAAAGGGCTGTTACGGTAAGATGAAGCAAACTTCTTACTGCAACGGCCTTCTTTTTTCGTCAGTATAAGAAAAAGCCTGTTTGCGGCTTTTCCAGACTGTCGATAAAGTTACAAAAGCAACAATGCCTTATCGACGGAAAAGAAAAAGACTATAATTTAAAACTGTTCAAAGACAAAGAAAAATGGTTGGGACATCGAATCCCAACCATTTTTGGCATTGTTTTGCCCTTTTTTCACCCTCTCGGAGTACCCTCGTACGCCTTCGGGGTGAAGAAAAGGGCGTTTTGTAACTTTCTCAACAGCCTGACAGCTTGTCGAAAACTACTTTTTCGACAAGCTGAAAAAGCCTGTTTACGGCTTTTAGGCATTTTCTTTTTCGATGGTAACTATATCTTAAAAATGAAAAATATTTCTGAATATTTTGTTATAACTTCACAGAAGCATTGACATGATGTGCTAAATTTGTTAAAATAACACAGTATATATAATGTAATTGCAGCCTTAACGGTGAGCGGTTACTCACACAAAGGAGGAAATTTCTTATGATGACAGATTCAAGAACCCTGGCATATATCAATATGTATGCCGTTCTGGGTGCAATCGAAAATCTCTGCGAGCTTGATAAAGAGGCGAGCGATCTGGTGAAAACCAAAAAGCCCGTTGCAATCGGACTTGACGTAAAAGGCGGTCCCAGCGCAACTCTTATCTTTAAGAACGGCAGATGCAGAATGGAGCAGGGCATCGAAAACTGTGATGTGCTTCTTCCCTTCTCAACACCCGAAAAATTCAACGCCATGGTTGACGGAACCGGCTCCGCTCTTCCCATGAAGGGCTTTACAAAGATCGGCTTCCTTCTCGGCAAATTCATTCCTCTTACCGATATACTTTCAAAGTATCTCAGAGCTTCAGAGGAAGATCTCAAGGATGAAAAATTCTTTGAAATCAGCACAAAGCTTATGTTCTACGTTATCACCGTTGCTCTTTCACAGATAGGTAACAACGATGAAATCGGTAAGTTCAGCGCTTCACTTATTCCCGACGGTATCATTGATGTTTCCATCAAGGATTGCGTAGGTGCCACAATCCGTGTAAAGGACGGTCATATGGTAACAATCAAGCAGAAGCCCGAAGCATTCCGTTCACAGATGCAGTTCTGTGACATCAAGGTTGCAAGAGCTCTCTTTGACGGCAAAATCAACGCCATCGCTTCAATCGGTGAAGGTCTTGTTGAAATGCACGGTCTTATCAATATGATCGACAACGTAAACAGAATTCTTGACAGAGTTGCACTCTATCTTGCATAAGGAGGTATTATAATGAGTTTTCCTATTTATAACACAGAAAAATCAAGAGAAATGTTCTCAAGAGCAACAAAAGTAATACCTTCAGGTATCTACGGTCACCTCGGACCTGCTGAAGGTCAGTTCATCCCCGTAAACAAGTGGCCTATGTTTGCCGAAAAGGCAAAGGGTACATATGTATGGGACGTTGACGGCAACAAGTATATCGACTATATGTGTGCATACGGTCCTAACGTACTCGGCTACTGCGACCCCGATGTTGACGCTGCAGCTATGAAGCAGATTGCTCTCGGTAACTGCACAACTCAGCCCGGCAAGGTTATGGTTGAATGTGCAGAGCTTCTTGTTGATACAGTTGCTACTGCTGACTGGGCTTTCTTTGCAAAGAACGGTAACGATGCTACTCAGGGCGCTATTATGTGCGCAAGAGCATATACCCACAGAAAAAAGATTATTATGTTCTCAGGCTACTATCACGGTGTTTCACCCTGGTGTCAGAAGATTGACTATCCGGGCGTACTTCCCGAGGACGTTGCAAACAACATTATGCTTCCCTGGAACGACATTCCTCTTCTTGAGAAGACAATCGAAGAGAATAAGAACGAAATCGCTTGTATCATAGCTCAGCCCTATGATCACGGTAACTTCCACGATAACGCCTTCCCCGAAAAGGGCTTCTGGCAGAAGGTACGCGAAATCTGCACAAAGAACGACATCGTTCTTATCATAGACGACGTACGTGCAGGCTTCCGTCTTGACCTTGCAGGCTCCGACCACTACTTCGGTTTCGAGGCAGACCTTATCTGCTTCTGTAAGGCTCTCGCAAACGGCTACAATATGTCAGCTATCTGCGGTAAGGAATTCCTTAAGGGCTCAATGAGTGCTCTTGCATACACAGGCTCCTACTGGCTCAGTGCTGTTCCCTTTGCAGCTTGTATTGCAAACATCAATAAGATGAAAGAGCTCGACATTCCCACAATGTTCAAGCAGAAGGGTGAAAAGCTCTGCGACGGTCTCGTTAAAGCAGGTAAGGAACACGGCATCGACCTTGTTGTTTCAGGTGCTCCCGCTCTGTTCTATCTCAGAATAGGCAACGACGACAGCATGCTTCTTCATCAGGAATGGATTGCTGAAATGGTTTCAAGAGGTATCTTCCTTGCTTCTCACCATAACCACTTCATCAATGCCTCTCTTTCCGATAAGGATATCAAGCACACAATCGCTGTTGCTGAGGAGTGCTTCGGTATCGTAGCAAAGAATCATCCCGAAATTTTCGGCTGATAAAAATGTGAAACGTACCCCTTCTTGCGGGAAGGGGTATTATATAAAATGATTTATGGAGGAAAACATTATGCCACTTTCAAAAAAAGAATGGCTTGCCCTCGAAAAGAAGGCTTATGAGCTTCGTAAGCTTACTGTTCAGACAACAGTATGGGCAGGCAGCGGACATTTCGGCGGCGGTATGTCCGTAATGGATCTTCTTACAGTTCTCTATCACAAGTACCTTAACATCAAGGTTGACGATCCCAAATGGGAAGACAGAGACCGCTTTATCCTTTCAAAGGGTCATGCAGCTATTGCTTACGCTCCCGTGCTTTGCGACAAGGGCTTCAACGATGTTGAAATGCTCAAGTCCTTCAACCTTTCAGGCTCAAAGATGGGTATGCACCTTGACTCAAACAAGGTTGTAGGTGTTGATGCATCAACAGGCTCACTCGGTCACGGTCCCTCAATCGCAGCAGGTACCGCTCTTGCAGCAAGACTTCTCGGTAAGGATTACCTTACATATGTTGTTACCGGTGACGGTGAACTCGGCGAAGGCTCATGCTGGGAAGGCTTTATGACAATCAATCATTATCAGCTTTCAAACTGCATCGTTTTCATCGACAGAAACCACAA
>JAZSPQ010000064.1:0-30714 GCA_045537485.1 Acutalibacteraceae bacterium
GGTGAAGCTTTCGGTAAGGTCGTCAAAGGTTTCGTCTGCATTTGAAAGCCTTGCAGTCATACAGTCCTCAAGTGAGCCCGTTTCAATTTCACGGAAGCGTGTATTGTCATCAAAAACTCTCAGACGGTATTCACCATCGATGCTTTTATACTTAAGGGTCGTGATATATCCTTTGTCTGCTTTTTCGTTGCTGAATTCAGGAATGAACTCAGCCTTTTTCATTTCAACTCGTACCTTTTCTCTGTCAGTTGCCTCTGTTATTGCTAAAAAGTCAAATTCAGCCGCACCCGTACCAAGTGAAACAAAATTAAGCTTGAGCTCTTTTTCCGTGAGCTTACCGAGATGAATATAAATAATTCTCAGATCATCGG
Source organism: Acutalibacteraceae bacterium (assembly GCA_045537485.1). Classification (GTDB taxonomy): domain Bacteria; phylum Bacillota; class Clostridia; order Oscillospirales; family Acutalibacteraceae; genus UBA6857. The sequence continues at coordinate 372 of JAZSPQ010000064.1, forward strand.
AAGGGGAGAGCTCAACGGTTGTCTTTCCGTTGAGAAGAAAAGAAGCGGTATTTTTACTGTTTATGTAGTGCACGCCAACCTGTTTGCCCTGCTCATAAAAAATATCGCTTGTGCGGTATCTGAGAGCAAGCACGGCATTATCATAGGTGTTACCGAGCTTTACGGTGTAGCTTACCTCGTCACCCTTTTCACCGCCGAAGGGCTTTAATACCTTATAGGGCATATGCCACTTGCCCGCTCTGTCACCGAGGCCCTTCTGACCGACAAAGGCTTTGTCAATGAATTCTCCTTTTTTATAGCCGTCCTGACTTTGCTCATCCCAGGGGCGGGTAATGGCATAATTATATGTATCATAGCTGAGAGCATCAATATAGTCACACTTTTCAGGCAGACTCGGCATTGCATATTTGTCGCAGGGAAACTCAAGTGATGAAAAATAGTTTACAACGCAGTCCTTGATAATATCCGTGTTGTTGATAATTTCCGTTCTTACAAGATAACTTTCACTGTCGAGTCTTGTGTATGAAACGTCGGCATAGACCCTGTCCTTCCATTCGAGGTCGTGTCTGAAGCTGAAAAAGCCGTAGCTTTCATCGCATAGCCAAGGGTGGTAAGCTGAGGGGAGAGTAACATTTGGCACTCTTATATCAAAGGCGTGGATTGCAGGTGCGACGGAAAAATCAAAGCGCACACCGTCAAGCTCAGCGTGTTTTTCTATTCTTGAAAGACCTGCATACTTTTTTCCAAAGGGTCCCCAACCATTAAAAAGGCCGAATTTATCTGTCATAATGCAATCACCTCATAATAGATATATATAGAATTATACAATATATAGTGTTTCAAAGTCAAGAAAAAACAAAACAGAGCTCTTTACTGTCATTTTTAACAATAAACAGCAGGTTTTTTTTACCTTTATGACAATAAACAAGGAAAGTTCATAAAAACTAATAAATAAAATTAAAAAAATTTGTAATTATTCAAAAAAATATCTTGATTTTTCCTGTTTGGGGTGATATAATCAAGCCAAGGTAATATACCAAAAGCAAATTTTTTAGGAGGTAATCTTATGAAAAAAATATTATCCGTTATTTTAGCCGTTATGATGCTTTTCGCAACAATGTCAATCAGCGCTTCAGCAAGCAGCTTCAATGATCAGTGGCATCAGGCAGGCATGGCAAATGACAATCAGGCAGTTCTTGTTTTCAACCTTATGGGCGGCAAGATGAAGAATCCCGTTCTTGAGCGTGACGAAAGCGGCGTTTGGGTAACAACAGAAGGCAAGACAGGTACTTATGTAATGCTTCCTCAGACCGAAGATGCTCAGAAGGCAGGCTCAGTAGTTATCCTTCCCGATGTTACACCTGCTACAGGTATGTCATTCTCAGGTTGGGAATATTTTGATGCAAGCGGCACAAGATATGTTCTCGGTGCAAACGGCCCCTTCACAATTCCCGAAGCAGCATTCACAGGTAACAACTACGGCGTTATCTATTTCAATGCTACATATGCATCAGCAGCACCCGAAGAAGACACAATGGGAACTATTATAAACATCCTTATTAAAGTGTTCGGCGCTATTATCGGTATCCTTTTCTATGGCGGTAACACAGAAGCAGGTGTTGCTATGATGGAGAAAATTTTCGGCGGTCTTGAGTTATAATTTCTATAACAATTTAAGCTCCCTTAAAGGGAGCTTTTCTTTTGTAAATCCGACCTTTACTTTTTAATCTAACTGTGGTAAAATACTTGAGTTAATCAAGAGAAAGGAGAGCTGCTATGTGCATCGGTGAAAAAATTGAGCCCTTGGGCGACGGAATGGAAATAGTTGTCAGTGAAAGTCACACCTTTGGCACAGATGCAATTCTTCTTGCCAATTTCGCAAGGATAAAAAGAAAAGACAAAGCCTGCGATATGGGAACAGGTTGCGGAATAATACCGCTTATATGGTGCAAAGGACAGACAAACAGCATAACCGCTATTGATATACAGCCCAAAGCGATAGAGCAGCTTAACAAATCTCTTGAGTTAAACAGCCTTGAGGGGAGAATAATTCCCGTCAACTGTGATTTAAGAGAGCTGAAAGGCAAGGTGGAGCTTTCATCCTTCGATCTTGTAACAATGAATCCACCCTATAAGCCTGTAGGCACCGGAATAGAAAGTATCAGCGAGGCTGAGCGCATAGCCCGTCATGAGGTTATGTGCACAGTTGACGATGCGGTGAGCGCTGCGTCAAAGCTTTTGAAATTCGGTGGCAGATTCTGTATGTGTCACCGCCCTGAAAGGCTCTGCGATATAATCGTTGCCATGCGTGAAGGCGGAATTGAGGTTAAAAGACTCCGCTTTGTTACCCAGAGGGCAGACACCGCTCCGTGGCTTGTGCTTGTTGAAGGAAAGCGGGGCTCAAAAAGCAGTGTCACCGTTGAAAAGAACCTTGTAATGTTCGATGCTGACAGCAAGCCGACAGAAGAATTCAGAGCCATGTTCGGCGATTATATGGAAGGACACCAATAAGAGAGTCAGTAGTAAGTAGTCAGTAGTTACGCGACACCGCGGGGATAATCGGGAAGGTTTTCCCCGCGTCATAAAAATGCTGCGGTAGGGACACGGCGTGCCGTGTCCGCTGCCTAATCCATATTCCCTAATCCCTCGGCCCTCGGCCCTTGGCCCTTGGCCTTCTTCACGGAGGTATAAAATGTCAGGAACATTATACATAGTCGGAACACCTATAGGCAATCTTGGTGATATTTCACCCAGAGCACTTGAAACCCTTGAAAAGGTGGATTTTATTGCCGCCGAGGATACGAGAGTAACCTTAAAGCTATTGAATCATTTTGAAATAAAAAAGCCTCTCATCAGCTATTTCGAGCATAACCGTCGGGAAAAAGGTGAGCTGATAACCGACAGACTCCTTTCAGGGGAAAGCTGTGCACTTGTCACAGACGCAGGCATGCCTGCTGTTTCCGACCCGGGGGAAGACCTTGTGGCTCTCTGTCACGAAAGGGATATACCTGTCAGGGCAGTACCCGGCCCCACCGCTTTTGCTACTGCCGTTGCACTTTCAGGGCTTCCTGTGGGCAGATTTACCTTTGAGGGCTTTTTAAGTGTCAATAAAAATGCCCGAAAGGTTCATCTTGATGAAATCAGAGACGAAAAGCGTACCATGGTTTTTTATGAAGCTCCGCACAAGCTTTCGCAGACTCTACGCGACCTGTACGGCACACTTGGTGAAAGAAGAATAGCCATTGTAAGAGAAATAACAAAAATATACGAAGAGGTTATCAGGATTAACCTTTCAGAAGCCGCGAACAAGTACGCCGAAGAAGGTCTCAAGGGCGAAATCGTGCTTGTTGTTGAAGGCAAGGCTGAAACACAGGATGAAGAAATCACTTGTGAGGATGCGGTTAAGCTTGCAAGGCTCTATATCAGTCAGGGACTTGCTCCCACGATGGCGGCAAAAAAGGCTGCTAAGGAAACAGGCGTAAAAAAAGGCGAAATATATAAGCTTATTATTGAAGCTGATGTTGGGGAGGAATAAAAATGGCAGAATGGTTCAAGGAATATTGGCATCTTGTTATAGTGCTCATTGCAGTAACAGCGGTTGCGGCGGTAATCTTTTATTTTGCGGCTAAGGCGTACCGTAAGAGAATGGAGGCTTTAAGAAAAGAGGAAGCCGAAATCAAACGTCTTGTTGCTCTTAAGGAAAAATTCAGACCCATAACCGAAGAAGCGATAAAAACAGCAGATGAAAACGAGCTTCTTGAGGGAATTGCTCTTGCATATCAGCTGAAGCTTCAGAAGGAAGAAAATATAGAGGAGAAGTTTAATCTTTTAAACGACGATGTTAAGGATATATATGCTCTTGATGTTTTCGTGCAGGATAAAACATCAAAGGAATTCTTCTCTCAAAACGGAGATATACTGAAAACCCGTATTCTTTCGGCACTTAAAAAAATAGGCATGGAGGATTTTGCCTCAATGCTGAAGCCGATATATGATATGTACGACAACAGCAACGAAGACGTTTCCTATAACGAGAAAAAAATCGCAGAAATTGACGAATATATAGAAAGTCAGTCGGTTTTAAGCAAAATTAAGCTTAAAAGTGCAGAATATATCAAAGGAAATTTTGAACCTTTTATAAATTAACAGCTTATTTATTTGACATACGGGGTAATTGATTGTATAATAGCCCCAAGTAATTTTGAAGGAGGCCGATACAGTGAAAAAAATTGTTGCAATTTTTTTGCTTATTGCCATAACAACTGTATTTGTTTCCTGCGGTAATAAGGATAAGAATTCGGAAACTCCGCCGCTTCAGACCAATGTGGGCCCAAATCCGAATATAGAATCCACAACTGCAGGGAATCTGAGCAATCAGGGATATATTTTAACAACGGTTCCGGGGCAGACAGTATATTGGGGCAATACAACTGCCTTTATTCCCACTGCTCACAATAACACAACCGCTCCCACGATTGTTGTGCCGATAGTATCTGACCCGCCCACATCTGCAATAACACCTAATATTTCTCAGGTTACAATACCCAGCACACAACCCACCTCAAACAACAGTAATACCGGCCCGACTGTTGTCGATGCACCGGATAACACCACAGCACCCCAGATATCAGACGATCAGCAGGGTAACGACTCAGGCTCAAACAACGGCGGGGTTAAAGCTGAAGCTAAACCGGTTTCAAGCAGTTCCGCATCAAAGATGAGCAACGGTGATATTACTATCGATATAAGCGCTTCCGGTTGGGACAGCGCTATAGTATCAAATACGGGAACGGCGACCGTAAATTACGGAAGCAATACCGAGTCTGCCTCCTGTTCTGTTTCGGCAACAATGGAGGGCGGCAGCTATGTTATAACCGTTTATACCTCAAAGCTTGATATTTATTCAGGTGCAACTGTTACGATAACTATTCCCGAGGGTCTTATTAAGACCGCATCAGGTACACAGTATAACAGAGCCTTCACAAGTAAGGCTATAACCTTCTAAATAATTTCACTCCTGCAGTTATGTGCTTTCGGCAATTTCTGCGGGAGCTTTTGTTTTAAGTTGCTGTTTCTCGGTAAAACTGTTATTGCAGAGTTTTCTGCAATACTGTTTTCGGATGTGATAAAAATGACTTCCAAGCTTCGTATAAAGGGCAGAATCCTTCTGGTGAGCAATGTCGGGCTGATGAGCCTTGTTCTTGCAACTGCCTTAATGCTGACAGTGTGTATAAACTTTTCCGTTCTCATTTATGAGCTGTTTTTAAGAGAGGCGTTAGAGCACAGATTTTCCCTTTATATGCCGGTAACGGATATGATTGTTTCTCTCTTACTTCTTATGCTGAGCTTTTCTGTTTATTGGCAGATAAGGCTCGGTGCTGATAGATTTTTCCTCAGAAGAAGTCAGAAAAAGGGCGCCGCGGCAGGTGATATATTCTATTATTTTCATCCCCTCAGAGCTTTCGGAGCCTTCAGCTTTTGCGTTAGGCTCGGAATAATAAAGCTTGCCTGCTTTTTAGTATCCTTTATGCCGTTCGGATTTTGTATCGGGTTTCTGATTTTTGTTTCAGAAAGGGGAGTGTCAGCTCTTGTTGCGGCGGTGCTGGCATGCGGCGGCGTTGCGTTTTTCTTTAGCGGAGCGGTGTTTTACAGAAGCATAACCTCCTCACTTTTTCTTGCCAGATATCATTTTATCAGCGGTGACTGTCTATCCTTTAAGCATCTGATTTCTTCCTCTCAGGAAAATATGAAGAATAACAGAAAGACTCTGTTAAGGCTTAAAAGGAGCTTTCTCGGTTGGTTTTTGCTGTGTCTGCTTCTTTTTCCAATAGGCTATGTATGGAGCTATTATAATCAGACCCTTGCCGTTGCGGCGGCAGAATTTATTGAAGAATAAACTATTTACAAGCGGCAGATTTTTTGATATTATATAGCAAAGAAAAAATAAAGGACGGATTAATAATGTCAAAGCAAGAGGTTTTCATTCCGCTTTTAAACTGGCTTATAGGCGGTTCTCGGATAGGCGGAAGCTATAATATATACTGCGGTAGCTTAGGTACAGACCCTCAGAAGGGCTGTTACGGTCAGCAAATTGCTAATTACCGTGTATGGATTGAAAAGCTTGAAGAAGCTGAGATTATAAAAGCATCCGTATATTACGGTATGAATTCATATGAAAATCAGAATCCCGATGAAATATACACCGAGATTTTTGAGCTGAGCGAAGAAAGCAGACCGCTCATAAAATCTTGGATAGAAAGCAAAATCAACAACTGAAAAACAAAGCACTTCCCGTAGCTGAAGTGCTTTATTTTTATGAAAAAGTTTTTGTGAGTAAAACAGAGAAAAACGCAGATAATCAAAGGAATAACGAGTTTTTCACAAAAAGGGTTAAAAATGCCCCGATTTTTTGCGTAAAAATACGAAAAAACTGTTGACATTTGCGTAAATTTGTTCTATATTGTGTCTTAACAGAATAAATGAAATTTTAATGTCTGTCCCGGGAAATGCAGTGAAAAAACGCTCTGCCTTTCTTGGGATTTCATCAGCATTTTTGCAAGGACATCTGTATAGAATTGCAGATGCCTGAGGCATTTGCTTGTAGGGGGTAAGTTTTATGGAAGATAATGTAATTATCAGACTGCAGGACATCTCAAAAAAGTTTGAGGATGAGGTTATACTCGATAAGATTAACCTTTCAATTAAAGATAAGGAATTTATGACCTTTTTAGGTCCTTCAGGTTGCGGCAAGACCACAACCCTGCGTATTATTGCCGGCTTTCTTGAGGCAGACAGCGGTCAGGTTATATTCGAGGGTAAGGATATAAACAACGTACCGCCTCATAAAAGGCAGGTTAACACAATTTTTCAGCGTTACGCACTTTTTCCGCACCTGAATGTTTATGAAAATATAGCTTTCGGACTTCGTATAAAGAAGATGAAGGAAAAGGATATAAGCAAAAAGGTTCACGAGATGCTTGAGCTTGTTAATCTCAAGGGCTTCCAGAGAAGAAACATTGCATCTCTTTCAGGCGGTCAGCAGCAGAGAGTTGCTATTGCAAGAGCTCTTGCAGTTGAGCCGAGAGTACTTCTTCTTGACGAGCCTCTCGGTGCACTTGACCTGAAGCTCCGTAAGGATATGCAGGTTGAGCTTAAAAATATTCAGAAAAGAATGGGTATCACCTTTATATATGTTACCCATGACCAGCAGGAGGCTCTTTCAATGAGTGATACCGTTGTGGTTATGAACGACGGTAAGATTCAGCAGATAGGTACACCTATCGATATTTATAATGAGCCGAAAAACGCCTTTGTGGCTGACTTCATCGGTGAAAGTAACATCCTTGACGGTGTTATGCTCGATGACTTCAAGGCTAAGTTTTCAGGGGCTGTTTTCCAGTGCCTTGATAAGGGCTTTGCCGTAAACGAAAGTGTAGATATAGTTGTCCGCCCCGAGGATGTTGATGTTGTGCCCGTAAGCGAGGGTACTATCAGCGGTGTTATTACATCAAACACCTTCAAGGGTGTGCATTTTGAAATGATAGTTGACATTGATAACTTCAAATGGATGATTCAGACCACCGATTATTATCCGGTGGGAACAAGAATCGGTATACAGATAGAGCCCGATGCAATTCACGTTATGAAGAAGAGTGAATATTCGGGTATGTTCGGTGACTACAGCTCCTTCAGTGATGAGCTTGAGCACCTTTCGGATGTTGAGCAAGAGGAGGAGTGATAAATGAAAAAAAGATCACTTGGAACAAAGCTCACGGCATCACCGTATCTTGTATGGTCTGCGATATTTATTATTGTGCCGCTGATTTTTGTTCTTGTGTATTCAGTAACAGATGCACAGGGTAATTTTACTCTTGAGTATATTCTTGATATCGGAAAATATAAGGATGTTATGCTCAACTCAATATGGCTCGGTTTTATAGCCACGGTAATTTCCCTGGTTATATCATATCCTCTTGCTTATATTATGGCGAGAACAACGGCAAATGTGCAAAGAACAATGATGATTCTTGTTATGCTTCCCATGTGGATGAATCTTCTTATCCGTACCTATTCAATGATGATAATTATGCAGGATACGGGAATAATCAACAGCTTTTTGCAGATGCTGAACCTTCCTGCGGTGCATATGATAAACACGCCGGGAGCCGTCGTTTTGGGTATGGTATATAACTATATTCCTTATATGATTCTGCCGCTTTATTCGATTATGGCAAAGATGGATTATCGCCTTATTGAAGCTGCGGAGGACCTTGGCGCAAATAAGCTTACCGTTTTGAAAAATATTATTCTGCCACTGTCGTTACCCGGCATAGCTTCAGGCTTTACCATGGTTTTCGTACCGTCGGTTTCAACCTTCTATATTTCAAAGAAGCTTGGCGGAAATACCTTCTCGCTTATCGGCGACGTTATAGAAATGCAGTTTAAGAGCGCAAATAACTATAACCTGGGTGCGGCGCTTTCACTTGTGCTCATGGTGCTTATTATTATCTGTATGATGGTTATGAACCGTTTTACCGGTGAAGACGACGACGGAGGTGTGCTTATATGAAAACTAAAATGAGCTCCCTTTCAAAGCTTTATGTGGCACTGATTATGATTTTTCTTTATGCGCCCATAATTGTAATGATTGTGTTTTCCTTTAACGACTCTGCAAGCACCAGCGTCATAAACGGCTTTTCGTTGCGTTGGTATAAATCCCTTATGCAGGATGACGGTACGATGCAGGCTCTCACAAACACTCTTATCCTTGCTGTAAGCTCATCGTTTATTGCAACCGTAATGGGTACTGCAGCAGCAGTGGGTATCAATACCTTCAGAAACAAAAGAATAAAGCAGCTTACAATGGGAGTGACGAACATCCCTATGATGAACCCGGAAATTGTAACGGGTATTTCAATGATGCTTCTATTTATTTTCTGCGCCAATCTTATCGGAAAGAAGGATGCGCTGGGCTTCATGACTATGCTTATTGCCCATGTAACCTTTAACCTTCCCTATGTAATTCTTTCCGTGCTTCCCAAGCTCAGACAGCTTGACAAATATCTTCCCGAAGCGGCGATGGATTTGGGATGCACACCCATACAGGCATTTTTTAAGGTGATTCTTCCTTCAATTTCAACGGGTATTCTGTCGGGGCTTATGATGTCCTTTACCCTTTCTCTTGATGACTTTGTTATAAGCTATTTCACTCAGGGACCATCCTTTGAAACATTGCCTATCCGTATTTTCTCAATGACCAAAAAGAGAGTTACTCCCGATATGTATGCTCTTTCAACTATTATATTTATCGCCATTCTTTTATTGCTTGTGCTGTTGAATGTTGCTCAGGCAAGAGGGGATAAGAAATTGAGCAATAAGCTTAATAAGGGGGGCAGAAAATGAAAAAGATATTCTTTTTGTTTTTTACTCTTATGCTTGCTTGCTTTGCTTCATTAAGCTGCTCGGCATATGAAAACGAGGATTACTATAAAAACCGCGGTCTCGAGGGTACAGAGCTGAATGTTTTTAACTGGGGTGAATATATCAGCGACAGCTATGAAGACGGTCTCGTCGATGTGAATTCCGAATTTGAAAAGCTTACGGGTATAAAGGTGAACTATGTTACCTATGAGAGCAACGAGGATATGTATCCGAAGATAAAAAACGGCGGCGCAAGCTACGATATTATTTTCCCTTCGGACTATATGATTGAGAGAATGATAAACGAAGATATGCTTCTCGAAATTGATGCAGATTCTCTTCCCAACTATAAATATGTCAGTGAAGATTATAAAGATATGTTCTACGACCCGAATAATAAGTTTTCTGTTCCCTATAATGTGGGAATGGTAGGGCTTATCTATAACACTACTATGGTTGAAGAGGCTCCCACAAGCTGGACAGCTCTCTGGGACGAAAGGTATGCAGGCAAAATTCTGATGATAGACAATCCCCGTGATGCCTTTGCGATTCCGCAGAAAATTCTCGGCTATTCTCTTAACTCAACCGATGAAAAAGAGCTTTCCGATGTAGCGCAGATGCTTATTGACCAAAAACCTCTTCTTCAGGGCTATGTTATGGATGAAATCTATAACAAAATGGAAAGCGGAGAGGCTGCTCTGGTGCCTTATTATGTAGGTGACTTTGTGTGTATGCAGGATGTTAACCCTGATCTTGACTTCGTTTATCCTGAAGAAGGTGTAAACATCTTTGTTGACGCAATGTGTGTGCCCGAATGTGCACAGAACTATGAGGCGGCGATGCTTTATATCAACTTTATGCTTGATCCGGAGGTTGCTTTGAGCAATGCTCTTTATATAGGCTATGCAACGCCTAATAAAGGGGTGCTCAGCCACCCGGATTATTCGGAAATGCTTTCAAACGAATATCTTTATCCGAAAGATGGGAATATGCCTGATACAGAGTATTTTCACAATCTTCCTCAGGAAACCCTAACGCTGGTTTCAAACCTCTGGAGCGAAATCAAAATTCAGGGAGTGGATATTACCCATATTTATGTGGGCTTTGCCGTTGTGGGCATCATAGTGATATATTTTGTGCTCAGAAAGCATATAATAGCTAAACGCAGGGAATATTGGTATGATAATCCCAAAACAGAATAGTAAAGGTGGGGCTGTTGCACTTTGCAGCAGCCCCGTTTTCTGTAAAAACAGTTGCAGAAAATCAGGTTATGTAGTATAATACAAATAATTATTGCTGTTTATAAGGAAAATCTATTATGAAAAATAATTCGTACAAATGGTTCCCGCTTGACAATGCGGCAAAAATTTTTCCCGGGCAGAATACGAGGTCCTGGGCAAATGTGTTTCGTTTAGGTGTTCAGCTTAAGGAAAGCATCGACCCCGAAGTGTTGAAAAAAGCACTTGATAAAACTTTAAAAAGAATACCGGGCTTTAATGTTATAATCAGAAAAGGAGCTTTCTGGTTTTATTTTGAGCGCAATGAAAACAGCTGTCCCGTTATGCACGATGTTAAAAATCATTGCTACAGAATAGATTTCAAAGAGAATAACGGCTTCCTTTTCAGAGTTTTCTATCACGGCAAGAGGATAAATCTGGATATATATCACGCAGTCAGTGACGGCTATGGCGGAGCGGTTTTTCTTTCAACGCTTACTGCGGAGTATCTTCGCCTTAAGGGACACAGCATTTCCCATAATCAGTTTGTTTTGGATGTTAACGGTCAGCCTGAAGCTGAAGAGCTTGAAGATGCATATAACCGCTATGCATCCTCCGATGCAAAATATGACCGTATGGAAAGCTGGGTATATCACAGCATAGGAACAAAGCTGCCTATGCATATGTGCAATTATACAATCGGTATAATGTCCTTTAAAGAGCTTCACGCAATATGCAAAGGCTACGGCGTTACGGTTACGGAGCTTTTAGCTGCAATTCTGCTTGATATACACTATAGAAAGCAGCTTAAAGAGAATAAAAAGCAAAAAGAAGTGAGTGTGCAGATTCCCGTTAATTTAAGAAAATTTTTCCCCAGCCGGACACTTCGTAATTTTGTGCTGTGTCTGAGAGTTAAGATTGACCCGAAAATGGGTGAATATACCTTTGAGGAGATTCTCAAAAGTGTATCCTTACAGCTTCGTCTTGTAAACAACGATAAGTTTGTAAACTCGCTGATGACAAAGAATCTCAAGATAGAAAAGCAGGCAGGGAAATATATTCCCTTACCTGTGAAAACACTTGGTGTTGCAATAGGCTTCGGAATAACCGCAGAGCAGACTACGTCGGCGCTCATTTCAAATTTAGGGCCAATTACTCTTCCCGAGGATATGACGGAGCATGTTGAAGGCTTCTTTTTCTTCACGGGTCCGGGAAAGGTGAACGGTGCGAGATGCGGTGCTGTTACCTGCGGCGACAGCCTTGCTTTCACCTTTTCCAACTGTTACAAGGAAGGTGATATAGAAAGAGAATTCTTCACAAGGCTTATAAAAATGGGCGTTCGGGTAAAAATTGAAACCAACCGTTACAGCCTGAAAATTGACGGGGCAGACAAGGGCGAGGAGTCAGCTTTTTCAGATGAGGTTTTTTTGCCGGAAAAGGTAAGCTCTCAGCCTTTACCGACCAAAGCAGTTGTGGATAAAAAGGAGCGCCTTGAAAGGATTTTTCATATTTAAAAATAAAGCTTTAATGTATTGACTTCGGTGTTGCGAGGAGGTGCTGACCTTGAATAAATATGAGGTTTTAAATAAATATTTCGGTTACAGCGCCTTCCGTGAGGGTCAGGAGGTGCTTATTGACTCATTGCTTCAGGGAAAAGATGTGATGGGCATAATGCCTACGGGTGCAGGAAAGTCTGTGTGCTTTCAGCTGCCGGCTCTTATGATGACGGGGGTAACCCTTGTAATTTCACCGCTCATTTCCCTTATGAAGGATCAGGTCAATGCTCTTAATCAGTGCGGAATCAGGTGTGCATATATCAATACCTCTCTTTCAGCCGAAGAGAGGTATGAAATTATGGCTCAGACACTTAAGGGTAATTACAAAATAATTTATGTTGCACCGGAAAGGCTTTCTTCCGAAAGCTTTACGGAATTCTGCAGAAAGATAGAAATTTCAATGGTCTGTGTCGATGAGGCTCACTGCGTTTCACAGTGGGGGCACGATTTCAGACCTGCTTATCTTTTAATTAAGGACTTTATATCGAAAATAAGGCCAAGACCTGTCGTATCGGCTTTTACCGCAACGGCAACGCAGAAGGTAAGGGAGGATATCGTTTCTCTCGTCGGTCTGAATGAGCCTGAAAGAGTCGTTACCGGCTTTGACAGAAAAAATCTTTATTTTGAGGTTGTGAGACCTGCCGATAAAGAGCTTGCCCTCAAGCGTTATCTTGATTTGTTTTCCGGCAGAAGCGGCATAGTCTACTGTTCATCAAGAAAAAAGGTTGAGGAGCTTTACATAAGACTCAGTGAAGAAAAATACAGTGTTACCAAGTATCACGCAGGGCTTGATAAAGAGGAAAGAAGAAGGAATCAGGAGCTTTTTATCAACGATGAAAGGGAAATAGCAATTGCCACCAATGCCTTCGGAATGGGTATTGATAAATCGAATGTATCTTTTGTGATACATTACAATATGCCCGGTGATATAGAAAGCTATTATCAGGAGGCAGGCAGAGCAGGCCGAGACGGCAGTGCGGCGGATTGTATTATGCTTTACGGCGGCAGAGATGTTGCCGTTCAGAAATATTTTATCGAAAACCCCGAGGAAAACGAAAGCCTGACCGATGAGCAGCGAGCTCAGATCAAAAAACTCAGGCTCAGTAAGCTCGACAAGATGATTGAATACGCATCGGGGCGTTACTGTCTGAGACATTATATGCTGCAGTATTTCGGCGAAAGGGCAGTAGGCAGATGTGAAAACTGTTCAAGCTGTAACGGAAGTGCCACAAGTATAGATGTTACGGTGGAAGCTCAGAAAATCTTTTCGTGTATAAAGCGCGTGAAGGAAAAAGAAACGGAAGAAACAGTTATTGATGTTTTAAAGGGAGAAAAGACTGACTACATCGTCTCGAAGGGACTTGACGAAATCAAAACCTTCGGTCAGATGAGTGACAGTGCTAAGGATCAGATAAAGCTGCATATAAATTATTTTTATAACCACGGTTTTATAAGTCGGGACAGCAAGTCAAGGCTCAGCCTGGAGAAAAAATGCAATGCAGTGCTGTTTGAAGGAAAGAGAATCAGAAAACAGACACCCAAGACGGAAAAGAAAGAGACAGAGTTTAAGCCTGATATCAGATTGCTTTTAAGCCTCAAGACCTTAAGAAGAGAGCTTGCAAAAAAGAGCAGTATTCCCGATTTTATTGTTTTCACAGACCTTACCCTTAAGGAGTTTGCAACTAAAAAGCCTTTGAGTGAAAAGGATTTTCTTTCTGTTGAAGGCGTAACTGCGGCAAAATATAAAAAGTACGGAGCATATTTTATCAATTTAATAAGAAAACATTGTGATAATCTGATTGAAAAAGTTGAATAAGAATGATATAATATAAAAATACTATAAATTTCGAAGAAAGGGGTTAAACGGTATGAGCAGAAAAAAATGGTGCCTTCGTGATGTTGATAAAGACCTTGCATCGGATATTGCAACAGAATACGGCATTGACCCCTTTGCTGCGCTGCTGCTGGTTTCAAGAGGGATAGTCGACGAATATGAGATTGAGGAATTTTTCTCTGACTGCCCCGAGCTTTGTGACCCCTTTGAAATTGTCGATATGGATAAAGCCTGTGACAGAATCAAAAGAGCCATAGACGGCAGTGAGCTTATTGCGGTTTACGGTGATTACGATGCCGACGGAGTGACAGCAACTGCCTTGCTGTACAGCTTTTTGCAGATGCAGGGTGCAAGAGTAATCAGCTATATTCCCGACAGAAGCACCGAGGGCTACGGACTCAACAAAGGTGCTGTTGAGGCTCTCAAGGCCAAGGGTGTTGACCTGATTGTCACTGTTGATAACGGTGTTTCAGCTTTCGAAGAGGCAGAGCTTATATATGAGCTTGGTATGGAGCTTGTTGTTACGGACCACCATAAGGTGCCTGATGTGCTTCCGAGAGCGGAGGCTGTTGTTGACCCGCACAGAAATGACTGCTACTGTGCTTTTAAGCAGTGGGCAGGTGTGGGTGTTGCATTCAAGCTTGCATCGGCGATTTGCGGCGATGCTGAGGAAGTGCTTTCCATGTTCTCAGATCTGGTTGCAATAGGAACCATAGGTGACGTGGTTTCTCTGATCGGCGAAAACCGTACCCTTATTAAAGAAGGCCTTAAGCTAATAAATTCAGGCAACAATACAGGTATAGCAAAGCTTAGAGAGGTTGCCTGCGTAAACGAAAAGAGTCTTAATGCAGGCACAGTTGCATTTTCTCTTGTTCCCAGAATAAATGCCATAGGAAGAACGGGACACGCCTCAACAGCCTTAGAGCTTCTTATAAGTGATGATTTCAGCCGGGCAGGGGAACTTGCCGAGACCGTAAACAGTGCCAACGCCGAAAGGCAGTCGATAGAAAGGGATATCTATGCCGAAGCTCAGGCACAACTAAGCGAGAGCGCTGATTTGATCAATAACAGAGTGCTTATATTCTGCGGTAAGAACTGGCACGCGGGTGTTATCGGCATAGTTGCCGCAAGGCTTACTCAGAAATACGGCAAGCCTTGTATCGTTATTTCCGATGACGGAGAAACTGCAAAGGGCTCGGCAAGAAGCCTTGAAGGCTTTTCCCTTTACGATGCGATTTCCTCAGCCGCAGACCTGCTTACCCATTACGGCGGTCACGTTCTTGCGGCGGGTTTCAGCCTTAAAAGTGAAAATATTGATAAATTCCGTGCTGCGATAGAGCAGTATGCTAAAAGTATTGAAATGCCCTTTCCCACACTGGATATCGACCTTCGTTTGCGTCCTGATTTTATCAGCTCCGACCTGCTTGAGATCATTGCGTCACTTGAACCCTTCGGTGCAGGAAATCCGCAACCGGTTTTCGGCCTTTACGGTATGACTCTGGCTTCAGTTCAGCCCATAGGCGGCGGAAAGCATCTTCGCCTGAACTTTAAAAAGGGCGGATGCACCATAACAGGACTTCTGTTTTCCACAACTGTTGATGAATTTCCTTATCAGACAGGTGACCTTCTCGATCTTGCGGTTAAGCTCGAAAGAAACGAATATATGGGTCAGGTAAAGGTAAGTATTTATATAAAAGAGATGCGTATGAGCGGCACAGACGATGAGAAGTATCTCAAGAGTGTGCGTCTTTACGAAAAAATCAAGCGAGGGGATCGCATAACCAAAAAGCAGGCACAGTTTGCTTTGCCTGCAAGAGAATTTTTTGTCAATGTTTACCGTTTTATAAAAGAAAAGGAAGGTTGGCAGTTCGGTACTGATATTCTCTGTTACCGACTTGGTGACGACGGAAGCAACGCCTGTAAGGTGCTTGTGTGTATCGATGTCCTTTGCGAATTAGGCATTCTTAAAGTGGCTGATGAAAAAATTATATTGGCTGATACAAACAAAAAAGTCAATCTTGAATCTTCGGCTATTCTCACTAAGCTGAGGAATACCGAAGATATACTGTAAGGAAAGGGGAGTATATTATGATGACAGAGCGATACGATGTGGGTTTTGACAATTTGCTTTTAAGCCTGAAGGAAAATTTTTCCGAAACAGAAATAGAGAAGATAAAAAAGGCGTTTCAGATTGCAGATGATGCCCATAAAGAGCAGAAGCGCCGTTCAGGTGAACCCTATATAATTCATCCTGTTGCCGTTGCATCTATCCTTAACGATATGGGTATGGATGTTGACTCAATCTGTGCAGCTCTCCTTCACGATGTTGTTGAAGATACGGATATGACCGACGAGGATATCAGAGCTATGTTCGGCAAGGATGTTGAGCATCTTGTTGAGGGCGTAACAAAGCTCGGTCAGATTCCTCTTTCTGCAAGTAAGGAAGAGCAGCAGAGTGAGAACGTGAGAAAGATGTTCCTTGCAATGAGCGAGGATATCCGTGTTATTATCATAAAGCTTGCTGACCGTGTTCACAATATGCGAACTCTTCAATTTATGCCTGAGGAAAAAAGAAGATATAAAGCAAGGGAGACTCTTGAAATCTATGCTCCCATAGCTCACAGATTAGGTATCCGTGCCTTCAAAGAGGAACTTGAAGACCTTGCAATCAGCTTTCTTGACCCTGTTGCATATAACGAAATTGCGCATAATCTTGAAAAGCAGATAGAATCCCGTCAGAGCTTTCTTGAGGGGATAAAAAGTGAAATACTTGAAAGAGTCAGACAGGAAGTGCCCAATGTGCACATTGAGGGTAGAATCAAGTCTGTTCACGGCATTTACAGAAAGACATATATGAAAGGAAAAAACTTCGATGAAATATACGACATATATGCAGTACGTCTTATAGTTGATTCTGTTTACGAGTGCTATTGCTGTTTAGGTGTTATCCACGATATGTATAATCCGCTTCCCGGAAGATTTAAGGACTACATTTCAACACCGAAGCCAAATATGTATCAGTCTCTCCACACTACCGTTATCGGCAGAGCAGGCGTCCCCTTTGAGGTGCAGATTCGAACCTGGGAAATGCATCACACAGCTGAGTACGGTATCGCAGCCCACTGGAAGTATAAGCTGGGTATGAGCGGCAAAGCCAGATTTGAAGAAAGACTTTCATGGATTCGTCAGCTTCTTGAAAATCAGAAGGAGAGCGACGATGTTGAGGATATCGTAAAGACCATAAAGACCGATTTTATTCCCGAGGAGGTATTCGCCTTCACGCCCAAGGGCGATGTTGTCAGCCTTCCTATGGGCTCATGCATTATCGACTTCGCTTATGCCATTCACTCGGGTGTAGGTAACAAGATGATAGGTGCCAAGGTTGACGGCAGAATCTCAACTTTAGACCATAAGGTGAATAACGGTGAAATCATCGAAATTCTCACTACCTCCTCCCAGGGCAAGGGACCGAGCCGTGACTGGCTTAAGATAGCCAGAACCGCTTCAGCACGAACAAAAATCAAAAATTGGTTCAAGAAAGAGAAGCGAGAGGAAAATATAATTGAGGGTAAGGATGAAATTGAAAGAGAGTTCAAGCGTAACAATATCGGACTTTCTGAAAAACAGCTTCCTGATTTCCTTTCAAAATTTATTGAAAAGTACCACTGTAATACCGTTGACGATTTTTATGCGGCAATAGGCTACGGCGGTGTAAATCTGCAGAATATTATTCCCCGAATGAAAGAGGAATACAATAAGCTCGTCAAGGAAATGAAGCCTCAGGAGCCGACTCAGATTGTCACTCAGGCGCCGAAAAAGACAGTCAGAAGCGCAGAGGGTGTTATCATCGAGGGTATCGATAACTGCCTTGTGAAGTTTTCACGTTGCTGTGACCCGCTGCCCGGAGATGATGTTATCGGCTTTATAACCAGAGGCCACGGCGTGTCTATCCATACGAAAAAATGCACAAATGTGCCCAAGGATATTTCAAAATGTGCCGAGCCCGAAAGATGGATAAACGCCTATTGGGACACTAAAGCACAGAATTCCTACAGAGTAACAATAGCCGTAACCTGCATAGACCGTATGGGTATGCTTGCAGACCTTTCTGCGGTTATCGCAAATATGCACGTTATGATACACTCAATTTTTACAAAGGACGGCAATGACGGCAGATCAACAATCTATATGACAATCACCGTTAACGGTACCGAGCATATGAACAGTGTGTGTGAAAAGCTCAAGAAGGTCAAGGGAGTTCTGTCTACTGAGCGTTCGGGCCTGTAAAAAATGCAGAATGCAAAATGCAAAATGCAGAATTGCGTCTGACACGGGCGGTGAAGGGAAAATTCTGCCCGCCCTGTTTGATAGCAGTAGGGGCGCCCATCGGGTATCCGCAGACAAAAAGCCTCTCCTGAAAGGAGAGGTGGCACGGCGCAGCCGTGACGGAGAGGTTGTAAAAATACGGATGAAAAACAGCTTAGAGGAGAAGTATCTATGATTTTATCAGATAAAACTTTATTAAAAATGCTCGAGGATAAAGCTTTGATTGTTGAGCCTTTGGAAAAAGAGCAAATTCAGCCTGCCAGTATTGATATTCGTTTAGGAAATACCTTCAGTATTGTCGAAGATACTTCAACAGGTATTATCAACTTAGAAAATGAAATCAAATATAAAACTATAACAACCGATTCATATATCCTTTTACCTAATCAATTTGTTTTGGCAACAACAATGGAATATTTTGATTTGCCCGACGATTTAACGGCATTTGTTGAAGGAAGAAGCTCTTTAGGCAGAATGGGCTTGTTTATACAGAATGCAGGTTGGGTAGACCCCGGTTTTAAGGGTGAAATTACATTAGAGCTTTATAACGCAAACAGATGTGCAATTGAGCTTAAGGCGGGAAGACGTGTGGGTCAGCTTGTGTTTGCAAAAATGGATCAGCCTGCCCTTAATCCATACAACGGCAAATATCAGGGACAAAGAGGTGCAACAGGCTCTCGAGTTTTTATGGATAAAGAAATCAAATAAAACAAAAAGGATATTTATATATGAAAGCAGTTATACAAAGAGTAACAAGAGCATCCGTCACAGTTGACGGTGAAATAACAGGTGAGATCGGAAAAGGCTTTCTCGTACTTTTGGGCGTTGTTGACGGCGACACTGAGGCAGAGATGAAGCTTCTTGCAAAAAAGGTAGCCGAAATCCGCATTTTTACCGACGAAAACGATAAAATGAATCTTTCGCTCGATAAGGTTGACGGCGAGGTGCTTGTTGTTTCTCAGTTCACCCTTTGTGCTGACCTTGCCAAGGGCAGAAGGCCCTCATTTATCGGTTCTGCCCCCGCTAAGGTGGCAAATGAGCTTTATGAAGCCTTCTGCGATGAGCTGAGAGCCTTAGGTGTAAAAAAGGTTGCAACGGGCATTTTCGGCGCAGATATGGCTGTTGAGCTTATTAATGACGGCCCCGTTACAATTATAATGAACACGGACGAGTGGAAAAAATAATGCGAATTGAATAAACCGGAGGTTTATACTATGTCACTTTTACTTAAAACCTTCACGCCGCCTATGGTGGCTTCAAACAGCTATATTATAAAGGATATAACAAGCGGTGAAGCGGCAGTTATTGATTCAGGTATGTATAACGCCCGCTTTGAGGCTCTGCTCAAATCAATGAATATTGAAAAGCTGAAATATATTCTTCTCACCCACGGTCATTTTGACCACATAATGGGTGTTAAAAGGCTTCAGAAAAGCTTCGGCGGTGAAATTATTATCCACGAAGCCGATGCAGACTGTCTTTCGGACAGTAGCAAAAGCCTTGCCGGTGTATGGGGCTTTTTGTGTCCGCCCTTTGAGTGCGATAAAACCGTAAAAGACGGGAATATACTCACTCTGGGTGAAGAAAAAATAGAGGTTATCCACACTCCCGGTCATACCGTTGGCAGTGTTAGCTATAAAACGGAAAAATATCTTTTCTCAGGCGATACACTTTTTCACGCAAGCATAGGAAGAACCGACTTCCCCGGCGGAAGCTCGGAAGAAATAATGAAGTCAATCAAAAAGCTCTATTCTCTTGAGGGCGAATACAGAGTGTGTCCCGGTCACGGCAACGAAAGCACCCTGAGCTTTGAAAGAGATAACAATCCGTATACAAGAGGTCTATAATATGCACCTTATAAACAGAAACCATAAATTCCACTACGAGATGGAAAACCTTTTAAGAGTGTTCTTTCCCGAAAAGATAACGGTCTGCGACGAAGTGCCCGAAGAAGGGGACTATTGCCTGACAGAGCTTAACGGTAACTGCATATCGGTTACGGTGCGTCTTTTGGGAAAAGAATATACCGAAGAAAAAGAGTTTTATCTGTCTGATAAATTAAATGACGAAACCGACGAAAGCTATCTTGAAAGAAAGATGGCTCTTATGATGTTTGATATGCTTAAAGCTATCACGGGCTACACTCCGCCATGGGGCATACTTACGGGCGTAAGACCTGCTAAGCTTATGAGCAATCTTTGCAATAATTACGGCGAATTATGGGCGGTTACCTATTTTACAGATGAGCTTCAGGTAAGTGAGGAAAAAACCGCTCTTGCCCTGACCGTAGCGAAAAAAGAGTCGCCCATAATCAGCGAATCGGCTCCCGATTCTTATTCTCTTTATGTTTCCGTACCCTTTTGCCCCACACGGTGCAGCTATTGCTCCTTTATATCCCACTCAAACGAAAGCGCAAAGAAGCTTATCCCCGAATATGTGGAAAAGCTTTGCCTGGAGCTTGAAATAACAGGCAGAATCGCCCGTGAACAAAAGCTGAAGCTTGAAAGCATTTACATCGGCGGCGGCACTCCATCTGTGCTTACGGCAGAGCAGCTTAAAAAGGTTACAGATACCATAAGCAATAATTTTGACGTACCTTCCGTTAAGGAATACACAATAGAAGCAGGCAGACCCGACAGCACAACGAAAGAAAAGCTTGAGGTTATGAAAAACTGCGGCTGCACCAGAATCAGCATAAACCCTCAGACCTTCAACGATGAAGTGCTCAGAGAAATAGGCAGAAATCATACTTCACAGATGACACTTGATTGCTTTTCCGATGCAAGAGAGGTGGGCTTTGACAATATAAACACCGACCTTATCGCAGGACTTCCCACGGATACTCTGTCTTCCTATGAAAAGACTCTCGATAAAGCCATAGAGCTTTCACCCGAAAACATTACCGTTCATACACTGGCACTTAAGCGCTCGTCGAATATAGTTACCGAAAGCAGAAAAACAAACTCGGGCATCATAGCCTCAGAAATGCTTTCTTTAACACAGAAAAGACTAACCGAAGCGGGCTATGTGCCTTATTATATGTACCGTCAGAGCAAATGCCTGGGTAACCTCGAGAATGTAGGTTGGGCTAAGGAGGGCTATGAAGGTCTTTATAATGTCTATATGATGGAGGAATGTCACACTGTTTTAGCCGTCGGTGCAGGTGCGGTAATCAAGCTAAAAGCACCTACGGGTAATGAAATTGAAAGAATATTTAACTATAAATATCCGTATGAATACATAAGCGGCTTTGATGAAATCATAAGACGCAAAGAATATATCGGTGAGTTTTACCGTAAGTACAGGTGATATTTTATGTCAGTTTTTTCTTTAGAAGAAATCAACCGCAGGATGAAAGCTTCTCCCGAGGCTTTTATTGAGGAATGTGAAAAAAGCTATAAAGAAAAAATTACTTCCCTTTGCAGTAAAATATGCGGCGAAGAGGGGAGAATCCTCGTTATGCTTGCAGGCCCCAGCTCTTCGGGTAAGACCACAACCGCCAAGCTTCTTGCAAAGGGCATTGAAAAAACGGGAAGAAGTGCAAAGGTGATATCCCTTGACGATTTTTATTTCGGTCAGGGTGTGACCTATACCTTTGAGGACGGCACCGTTGACTATGAAACGGTAAAGGCACTTGATGTTGAATATATAAGCGAATGTATGCATTCACTGCTTGATAAGGGCGAGGGTATGATACCTCACTTTAACTTCAAAACAAGCTCCAGAGAGGGCTATACCCGTGTTACGGCAGGGGAAAATGAGGTGATTATACTCGAAGGTCTTCACGCTCTCAATCCGGTTATAACAGACCCTCTTGTTGATGAAAAAATGATAAAGCTTTATGTTAGCGTATCGTCGAGAATAGCCGATGAAAAAGGCATTCTTATGTCCAAAAGGGATTTACGGTTTATCCGTCGCCTCATAAGAGACTATCACCACAGAAACAGTGAGGTTGAGCGTACCTTTTATCTGTGGAACGGTGTGAGAATGGGTGAGGACAGATATCTTTTCCCCTTCAGCGACAGAGCCGATGTGAAAATAGACTCAATTCATCCTTATGAAGTGTGTATTTTCAGAAAAGAAGCATTAAAACTTCTTGACGGAGTGCACTCCGATAGTATATACTACAGTGCAGCAACGCTGCTCAAAGAAAAAATTGAAAGATTTGTTCAGAAAGATACAGATATGATACCCGCCGATTCCCTCTTAACGGAATTTGTCGGATAAAGAAAAGGAGATGATATTATGGCAGAAAGAAAAAAGCAGTCCCTTCTTACGGGCGCAGGTGTTCTTGCCATAGCAACTATTGTTGTTAAGCTAATAGGTGCAGTTTTCAAAATACCCATAAATAACCTTCTGGGTACAGAGGGCTACGGCTACTTTACGGGAGCCTATGCGGTTTATACACCACTTTATGCTATTTCCATGGCAGGATTGCCGGTAGCGGTTTCAAAGCTTGTTTCACAGAATATGGAGCTCGGAAGGGTGAAGGATGCCAAGGCAATTTTCAAGGTTGCACAAAAGATGTTCTTCCTTGTGGGTGCAGTTGGTATGCTTATCCTTATGGCTATAGCGGTGCCGTATTCAAACCTTAACGAAGCACCGATGAACTATGTGAGCATTTTTGCAGTTGCTCCCTGCGTGCTTTTCTGCTGTATGATGTCATCCTTCAGAGGCTATTACGAGGGTCTTAACAATATGACCCCCACAGGTATTTCTCAGGTTATTGAAGCTGTTGTTAAGCTTGTATTCGGTCTGAGTGCCACCTATGTGTTTATGAGGGCAGTAACCGCATATTACGAAAATAATGCGGTAAACGGAGCGGCAAAGCTTTTTGGTGTTAATGTTACAAACGAGGCAGAAGCACTTGCCGCAATCTATCCCTATGCGGCGGCTGTTGCTATTTTAGGTGTAACCTTAGGTTCAGCGTTAGGACTTGTTTACCTTTATATCAGATATAAGAGAAAGGGCTTCGGTTTCACAAGGGAGGAGCTTGTGAATTCTCCCGAGGCTGAAAGCAACAAGACAATAATGAAGTCCCTTCTTGCTATCTCCATTCCCGTTGCGGCGGCTTCTCTTGTTACAAATATCAGCAATCTAATTGACGATATAACCATCAGAAGCAGACTTGTTACCGCTTTGGGCGAAGGCTTCGACACAGTTAAGAGTATGTATGCCGACACTCTTGCTTTTGATCAGACTCTTGACGAAAACATCTCAACATATCTTTACGGTATGCACGGCTCCGTAATCAATATCAAAAATCTGATACCTTCACTGACTCTTGTGCTTGGTGTCAGCGCAATTCCCGTTCTTTCAAAGGCGTGGACAGCTAAAAATAACAGAGATATAAAAGTGTGCATAGAATCTGCTCTCAGAGTAGCGATGCTTGTTGCAATGCCTGCGGGTATCGGTATCGCAGTGCTGTCTGAGCCTATATTGGCACTTCTTTACGGCGGAGACAATGAATTCTTTGCTCCTGCCGCAGCCTTTATGATGACGGTCTACGGTCTTGCAGTACCTCTTTTTGCCCTTGCTTCACCGCTTACAAATATGCTTCAGGCTGTGGGCAAAACAAAGGTACCTATCGTAACGATGCTTATAGGCGGAGTTATCAAGGTAACACTCAACTTTATTCTTATTGCGAACCCTGAAATCAACATCAAGGGCGCCTGCATAAGCTCAACCCTGTGTTACCTTGTTATGGTTATAATCAACATTATTCAGCTCACAAGAGCAACTAAGGTAAGACTGAATTATGTGTCAATTTTTGTTAAACCCTTTATTGCGGCAATCTTCTGCGGAGTAGGTGCTTGGCTCGGAAACTTCCTTTTAGTTGATGTTTTGGGCATCGAAAGCCGTCTCACAACCATACTTGCAGTGTGCTGCGGCGGTGCTTTTTATGCAATTTCTATACTTTTAGTTAAAGGAATTGTGAAAGATGACTTAGAAATGATTCCAAAGGGCGAAAAAATTGCAAAAGTCCTTGCAAAATTTGGATTATTAGGGTAAAATAGTCGTATTGAGGTTTTAATTATGGCAGACTTTGAATTTAAAGAAAAATACAGCATAGAGGACCTGCTTGAAATAATGAAAATTCTCCGTGCTCCCGGCGGTTGTCCCTGGGATGCCGAGCAGACTCACGAGAGCATTAAAAAAGACTTTATTGAGGAAACCTATGAGGCTATAGAGGCAATCAACAAAAAGGATAAGGTGCTTCTTGAGGAAGAATTAGGTGACGTACTTTTGCAGGTCGTTTTTCACTGCGAGATTGAAAGAGCTGAGGGCTCCTTCGATTTTTCCAATGTGACCGACGGAATCTGCAAAAAGCTCATTGAGCGTCATCCTCACGTTTTCGGTGAGATTACCGTTTCAGGTACCGATGAGGTGCTTTCAAATTGGGATGATATCAAGCGTAAGAGCAAGAATCAGAAAACTCAGGGCAGTTCAATGCTTAAGGTTCCTAAGGAGCTTCCGGCTCTGATGAGAAGTCAGAAAATTCAGTCCAAGGCTAAAAAAGCAGGCTTTGACTGGGACGATATGAGCGGTGCCTTTGATGCACTTGAAAGCGAAATTAAAGAGCTCAGACAGGCCATAGCCGAAAAAAATCATGATGAAATTGAGGAAGAACTGGGAGATGTGCTTTTCTCCGTTGTCAATGTTTCAAGATTTGTTGATGTTGATTCGGAAGAAGCTCTTACCCGTTCAAACGAAAAGTTCATTAAGCGTTTTCTTGAGGTTGAAAGGCTTGCGGCTGAAAGAAACATCGATATGAAAAACACACCTATTGATGAGCTTGACGAGCTCTGGAAAGAGGCAAAAATCAATTTAGTATCCAATCGGGAATAATCCCGTGGAAAATATAATATCTATGGAGGATAAAAAAATGAATAAAACTGATCTTATCAATGCAGTTGCAGCTAAGGCTGAAATCACAAAGAAGGATGCAGACAAAGCTGTAGCAGCAGTTCTCGCTTCAATCGAGGAAGCTCTCGTTAATGGCGAAAAGGTTCAGCTTATCGGCTTCGGTACTTTTGAAGTTAAGGAAAGAGCAGCAAGAACAGGTCACAACCCCCAGACCGGCGCAACAATCGAAATTGCAGCTTCAAAGATTCCTGCTTTCAAGGCAAGCTCAACTCTTAAGAACGCTGTAAAATAATTACAGAAACGGGACTGCCTTGTGCAGTCCCTAACTTTTTGGAGGAATTATGCGACTTGACAAATATTTGAAGGTTTCCCGTCTTATAAAAAGAAGAACTATTGCCAATGAGGTCTGTGACGCAAAGCACGTTACCGTTAACGGTAAGGTTGCAAGGGCCTCCTACGATGTCAAGGTAGGGGATATTATTGAAATTCAGATGGGAGAAAACCTTTTAAAAGCAGAGGTACTCATTGTTACAGAGCACGCAAATAAAAACGATGCAGGCTTAATGTATAAAATCGTAAAGTAATAAAAAACCTCAAAAAGGAATACAATGGCAGAAGAGAGATAAATTTTTCTCTTCTGCTCTTTTTTTACATAAGTGTTTCCACGGAGGTTGTTTTATGGCTGAAAGTAAGGAAAAACTCATCATACCCCACAACTTAACTCTGAAAGACAGAAAATATCTTACTGTATCAGGTGTAACGGATGTTGATTCCTTTGACGAAATTGCGATTGTAGCCTATACGGATATAGGCGAGCTGACGATAAAAGGCGAGGAGCTCCATATCAATAAGCTTAATACGGAAACAGGTGAGCTGACCGTTGAGGGAAGAATATCCTCACTTTCATATCTCGACGAAGCACCGAAAAGTGTCTCATTTTTCTCAAAGGTGTTCAGATGACATATACAGAGCCTTTAATCAATCAGATAAGCCGTTTTTTCACAAGCATCGGCTTCGGTTTTATCCTCTGTGTTTTATATATTGCCGTTAAAGCACTGTTCAGAGTGTTTGGAAAGGGAAAGGCATCGGTTATGGCTTCAGACGGAGTGTTTGTGGTCCTGGTCAGTATTATGTCCTTTTTCTTTATGATAACCGCAAATAACGGACAGGTCAGACTGAATCTGGTTATGGGTCAGCTTATAGGCGGCTTGGTGCTTTATTTCAGTTTAGGCAGATATGTTCTTAAGCTTTTGTATATAATAAGCGATGTGGTGAATTCCGTGATTAAAAAGCTGTTATATCCGGTCAGAGTTTATTTCAAAGCTTTTGGGAATGGCTTTAAAGTGCTTTTTAATAAGCTGAAAGGTCTGAGAAAGATAAAAAAAGAAAAAAGCAAGTCTGAGAATAAGAAAAAAATTAAATTATTGCGAAAATCCTCTTGAAATATTTGGATAAATAAGTATAATTAAGTGTAAGTATTGATAAAATGCGATAAGAAGGTGAAACAGTGGCAGTTAAAGATTTTGAAAGCGCAAAAAAGAGCCGTAAAAAAGCCAAGCCTCAAAAAGTGCATATTCTTATTTTTGTTGCCATTGTTGTATTGTTCGGTGTAACACTTTTCGGCTGTATTCTGCCTAACTATGCCGGTGCAGCAAAATATGATGAGCAGGTTGAGCAGTTAAACATCGAGAAGGAAGCGCTTGATGCGGAAAGCAGGGAAATCAGCGATTCCCTTGATAATCGTCAGGCTCTGTTTGAGAAAGTAGCAAGAGAAGAATACGGTTACTGCAAGCCCGGCGAAAAGGTATTCTACAGCTCTTCTTTCGGAGAATAAATTTTTAGGAGGATAACATCTTTTTATGCTCGAAATCGGCGCTATTGTTGAAGGTAAAATTACAGGACTTACTGCATTCGGAGCTTTTGTCAGCCTTCCGGACGGAAAAAGCGGTATGGTACATATTTCCGAGGTTTCCAACACCTTTGTTAAGGATATAAAAGAATTCTTAAAGGAAGGTCAGGAGGTTAAGGTTAAGGTCGTCGGTATCAGCGAGGAAGGCAAAATCAGCCTTTCAATTAAAAAGGCTGCGGAACCTTCACCTGAGGAAAGGAACAGACAAAACTTCCGTCAGAACCGCAACTCCGACAGACCCAGAAATGCAAATGTATGGCAGGGTCAGCAGAAACAGCCTAAAGAGGCAATGTCTTTTGAAGAGATGATGGCGCAGTTCAAGGTTGTCAGTGACGAAAAGATGTCCGATTTAAAGCGTTCCACTGAGTCAAGACAGGGCTCAGGCAGACGTGGCAGATAAATGAACTAAAGCACCCTTAGGGGTGCTTTCAGACTGTCGATAAAGTCACAAGAGCAACAATGCCTTGTTTAAGGAAAAGAAAAGACTACAAATTTTAACTGTTCAAAGACAAAGAAAAATGGTTGGGACATCGAATCCCAACCATTTTTGGCATTGTTTTGCCCTTTTTCACCCTCTCGGAGTACCCTCGTACGCCTTCGGGGTGAAGAAAAGGGCATCTTGCAACTTTCTCTACAGCCTGACAGCTTGCCGAAAATACTTTTTCGACAAGCTGAAAGCATCCTTAGAGGTTCTTTTTTTATGCATTATTGCGCACAATCTGAAAGGTTAAACACCCGAAAGTAATTCCGCTACTGACTACCCTTGCACCTAATCCCTAGTCCCTATGCCCTAACCCATGCATATCTCTTGCCGCTCCCGCATATAAATTAACTGTATAAATTGCGAAAAGAGGACACAAAGATGACAAATACAAGTATTTACAACTCAATAGCAACGAGAACGCAGGGTGATATTTACATCGGGGTAGTAGGACCCGTAAGGACAGGAAAATCGACTCTTATAAAGCGCCTTATGGATATTGCGGTTTTGCCGAATATAACCGATGAAGCTTTGAAAAAGAGAGCAAAGGATGAGCTTCCTCAGTCCTCAACAGGCAGAACGATTATGACAACGGAGCCTAAATTTATTCCCGAAAACGCAGTGGAGCTTGAAATAGACGATTCGGTGCGTTTCAGCCTGCGACTAATCGACTGCGTTGGTTATATCGTACCCGGTGCAATCGGATACATAGAAAATAATCAGCCCAGAATGGTAAAAACACCTTGGTTTGATAAGGAAATACCCTTTAATATGGCGGCGGAAATAGGTACAAAGAAGGTCATAACCGAGCATTCTACCATAGGACTGGTTGTAACTACCGACGGCACTATCGGTGAGATTGCAAGAGATGACTATATCGAAGCCGAGGAGAGAGTGGTACGGGAGCTGCAGGAAATTGAAAAGCCCTTTGTTGTGCTCTTAAACAGCAAAACGCCGAAATCAAAGGAGTGTATTGACCTTGGCGAGAGCCTGAGTGAGAAATACGGTGTATCGGTTTTGCCTGTTAACTGTCAGACTCTTAGTGAAAGCGAGATAACAGATATACTTTCCAAGGTGCTTTACGAATTCCCAATTAAAGAGATACGACTTGATTTCCCGAAATGGATAAGCCGCCTTGAAAGAAACCATGAAATAAGGAACGAGCTCTTTTCCTTTGCTTACGGCACGGCAGAGGGCTTGACGAAGGTTAAGCACGCAAAGGACTTTGTTTCTCTTATAGGTGAAAAGGAATGGGCGCTTGACTGCAAAATTGATGACATTGACCTTTCCTGCGGCAGTGTAAGGGTAAAAATTGTTACTCCCGGCAATCTGTTTTATAAAGTACTTACTGAAAAGACAGGTACCAAAATTGATGATGAGCAGCAGCTTATGGAAACCTTGTTACAGCTCGTTAACGCAAAGAAGGACTACGAACGGTTTAAAAACGCCCTTGACGAGGTAGAAAAGACAGGCTACGGTATTGTAATGCCGACTATGGAAGAGCTCAGCCTCGAGGATCCTGAAATAATGAAGCAGGGCGGCAGATACGGAGTGCGTCTTAAGGCTTCGGCACCGTCGATTCATATGCTAAAGGCAAATATAACAACAGAGGTTGCACCTATTGTCGGTACCGAAAGCCAGTCCGAGGAGCTTATTATGTACCTTCTCAAGGAATTTGAGGAAGACCCGTCAAAAATCTGGGAATCAAATATATTCGGTAAGAGCCTCAACAGTCTCGTTAACGAAGGACTGCACAATAAGCTTTACAAAATGCCGACAGATGCAAGGATGAAGCTTCAGGAAACCCTTGAAAGAGTGATAAACGAGGGCTGCAGCGGACTTATCTGTATAATAATATAAAAACAAGGCGTTGTATCCGATGATACAACGCCTCAAATTATTCATATACCGAAAAGTCTTTTTGCATTTTCGTTGCAGATATCAATAAGCTGCTGAGTATCAATGCCTTTGATTTCTGCAATTTTTTCAGCCGTGAAAGCAATATGAGCCGAGTCACATCTTTTCCCTCTGAAGGGCACGGGGGTCATATAAGGTGCGTCAGTTTCAAGCAAAAGTCTGTCGAGAGGGAGCATTCTTGCAACCTCAACAGGCTTTACCGCATTTTTAAAGGTTACCGCACCGCCCATACCGATATACATACCGAGCTTAATAATTTCCTTAGCCATTTCAGCTGAGCCTGAGAAGCAGTGGACAACGCCCTTAGGCTTATACTTTTTAAGAAACTTCATTGTGTCCTCGTGAGCTTCTCTGTCGTGGACGATAATCGGAAGGTCAAGCTCATTTGCAATTCTTATTTGTCTTTCAAAAATCTCAATCTGTCTTTCACGCGGTGAAAAATCATAGTGGTAGTCAAGACCGATTTCGCCCACGGCAACAACCTTTTTATGAGAGTAAAGCTCTGCGATTTTCAGAAGATCACTGTCTGTTGCTTCCTCTGCCTCGTGAGCGTGAACTCCCAACGCCGCATAAACGAAATCGTACTTTTCGGCAAGGGCAAGAGTGGTCAGTGAGCTTTTGAGGTCACAGCCGCAGTTGACTATATGGCTTACACCCTTTGAAGAGAGCGAGGTTAAAAGCTCATCTCTGTCCTCGTCAAATCTGCTGTCGTCATAGTGAGCATGAGTGTCAAAAATATTACAGTACATTATCTTACCTTTGAGCCTGCGGGGATACCGTCAACGAAAATAACTTTAACGTCCTCTTCACTGCAGT
>JAZSPQ010000121.1:0-35654 GCA_045537485.1 Acutalibacteraceae bacterium
CAGCACAATCGCTGATTTCAAAGTCAGTATAAGAAAGACCGAATCCGAAAGGATATTGGGGTTCAATTTCCTTTTTATCAAACAGAGTGTAGCCATGATAATAACCGTAATCAATTTCACGCTCTTCGTCAGAAATATGAAGAAATGGCGGATAATCGTTATCGTTATAAGCAATTGTGAACGGAAGCTTTCCGCCGGGATTCACATCACCGCTGAGAACATCTGCAAGGGCATTACCGCCTTCAAGTCCGCTGTAAAAAGAGAAGAGAATTGAAGATGCCGATTCCGACCATTCTTTAATTACATAAGCGCTGCCGCCCATAATATTTACAATAAGTTTTTTTCCTGTTTCAGACAACGCTCTTATCAGAGCTACATCTTCAGGAGGAATTCTCAGGTCTGCTCTGTCACCGCCAGAACCTTTAGGTTTCTTTTTTACATTGCCGAGATTAACAAGGAATTCGCCTTCCTGAAGCCAATCGCTGCCTACACACACAACAATATATTCGGCTTCCTTCACAGCTTCTTTTGCCTTGATAACATCGCAGCCGTTATATAAAGAAACATTGTTTTCTCCGAAACGATTTCTGATTCCTTCATAAGCTGTCACAGCGTAGGGACTGTAAACGTTACTGCTTCCGTGGTCACCTACATTCACCTTGTTTGCATATCTGCCCACGACAGCTATTTTCTTGCCTGCTTTAACGGGAAGTGTCTTATTATCATTTTTCAGAAGAACTGTTCCTTTTCCTGCAACACGACGTGAAAGATGTGTATGCTCTTCTGAAAGAATTACTGACTTGGGTTGTGCTTTGTATTCGGGTAATGTTTTAATCAGCGCTTTGAGAATTCTCAGTACGCTCAGATCAATATCTTTTTCTGTAAGCTCGCCCTTTCTGAGCTTTGACTTAAGAAAAGCATAGCGGAAATAGTATGGCATTTCCATATCCATACCGGCTTTGACGCTTCTTGCTGCATCATAAATTCCGTAGAAGAAATCAGAAAGTGTAAAGCCTTCAAAATGCCATTTATCTCTCAGAATATCAGTCAGAAGCTCCTTATTTTCACAGGCATATGTACCATTGACTTTGTTGTAAGCACGCATTATTGACATAGCACCTGCATCGATACACTTTTTAAAATGAGGGAGATACACTTCATGAAGTGTTCTTTCATCAGCCTTTGCATCAACACTGAATCGCAGGTCTTCGATGCTGTTAAGAGCATAGTGTTTAGGGCAAGCAATGATCCCGCTTTCCTGCATTGCACGTGTCAGAGCTACACCCATTCTGCCAAGCAGACAAGGGTCTTCACCATAAGTTTCCTGAGCTCTGCCCCACATAGGATTGCGAAGCAGATTTATGCAAATACCTGCAAAAAGATTAGCATCAAGCGCTGACGCCTCTTTGGCAAAAACCTCACCTATGCGGTATTCGAGCTCATCGTCAAAAGCGGCACCTCTGAGCATTGAAACGGGAAAACAGGTACATTTTTTCATAACAATACCCCTTGGTCCGTCGGTAAACATTACAGGCGGGATCCCTAAACGCTTACAGCCGCCTGCAGGATATGCTTCGCCGTTATAAAATCTGCCTTTGGTAAGAAAATTCTTAGCCGTAACTCCGATAGCGTGACCTTGCAGAATACGGATTTTTTCTCTGAGAGTCATTTCATCCGCAAGTGCCTCAGCCAACTGATGCAGATTTTCTTTTGTGGGTTTAT
This sequence comes from Acutalibacteraceae bacterium, assembly GCA_045537485.1. Taxonomy (GTDB): domain Bacteria; phylum Bacillota; class Clostridia; order Oscillospirales; family Acutalibacteraceae; genus UBA6857. Next base: position 1,723 of record JAZSPQ010000121.1, read on the forward strand.
TTTTATAAAGTTCGGTTGCTTTGATAAAATCCAATGATGTTCGCCGCCTTTCTTAAAATATCAGTAGCTTTTGAGTTTTTTGATATCCTTCATAAATTGCTTTTCGCTGTTAAAGCTCACAAATTCCACCATAACTATTCCGCCGAAATTCTTTTCTCTGAGCTTTTTCAGCAGGGTATCAAGATAGCTTTTATCCTTTTTTCTGAAAAGCTGTTCCCTTTTAAGGTCTCGGTATGAAATATGAGCATTTTCGATGATATCAAAGGTTCTGTCTATTCTGTCAAGGTCATAGCCCATTCTGAAATACCTTGACTGAAAATAGGTTTTGAAATTATCTTTACCCAGGTCTTTTTTTATTTTTAATATTGCATCTGTATTGTTGTTAAAAGTATTGTCGTGACATTCAGGGCAAACCAGAAGACCGTATTTTTCGGCGGTAGAACACATGCTTTCGGCGTCGGCAAGAAGATTTTTATATTCCTCTTCATCTGTTACTTCGCTGTTCTTTTTGCCGAGCCACACCCTGACAGAAGAGGCGGACATCGCACTTGCAATTTCACATATCCTCTGCCAATCATCTGCGTCATTTGTGCCGACAGAATAATAACTGCCGTAGGAGCTTATTTTTATGCCGTTTTTATCGCAAAGCTCCTTTGCTTTTTTTGCATCCTGAAGGCTTCTGACATGGATATCGCCGCCCCATTCGATAAAACCGATTCCCGCTTTTTTTGCGATATCAACGATTTCCTCTATTGACTTCTTTCTGAAGGTTACACTGGCTAAACCTAATTTAAAGCTGCTCATAACATTATACCGTTGCCGATGCTTCGGCCAGCTCCTTTTCTCTTTCCTGCTCCTTCTGTTTTCTGTATTCGAGGAGCTTTTCTTCCACTGCATTTTCGTCGAATTTAAAGAACAGCATAGGTATTGCCTGAGCAATAAGACCTATTGCGCCCATAGCAGTGAGCATAAAGAAAATACCGTTGAGAAGAGCTGTATAATTCACACCGTCAATGATGCTTGCCTGCATAGTTGATGTTATAAGAGGCTTTGTAACGTTTTCGGTGATTGTCTCCATTCTTTCCGCATTGTATCCGAGAAAATCTATAACCTGAAGCACAACAACATTGAAAAGAGCCGCCGAGAATTTATAAAGAAGACCCTTAAAGGAATATACAGTGGCTTCAAGTCTGTCACCTGTTTCCATTTCAATGCTGTCTGTAACATCGGCAATGATTGAAACGAGAAGAACGGTACTCATACCTACAGGGAAGTTTGTAAAGAAACGAAGAATTGCGTAAATGAAGAAGCCTGCAACGGTATTATAGGGTACAACATAAATGCCTATAAGATATACGATTATGTTCGCTGCTGCACCTATAACAGACATCCATATCCAAAGGCTCTTTTTTGACATCTTTTTGAGGAATACGGGAACGAGAAGCATTGAAAGCATATATGAGATACCGCTCATTACCGAAAGAAGAGTGGGCAGAATTGCAACAGCATCAATATTCGGATTTTTGCCGATAAGCTCGAAAATAAAGTTATTGATTTTATCCATGGGCAGAATGCCGATACAGTTCCATCTAGCAAAATATGAAAGGAAAATTGCGCCTATGTTTATAATTCCGTTGAAAAATGAAGCGATAAGAAGCATCAGAATTCTCTTATCCTTCAATATAACCTTGATATTTTTTGAAGATTTTTCTTTCTTGGGCGGGATATAAACCTTCTCCTTCATTCCGAAGAAGGAGCCGAAAATAACAACTCCGCCGAAAACAGCAAATATCAAAGCCGAATAGAAATAACCCATATCGGTCATATCCTTCTTGCCGTTGCCGAGCAGACCCGCCATAGTCCAGATAAGAACCGAGGGGAGAATTGTACCCAGGGAGCCGATGGTGCTGGAAATTGAAACAGCCTTAACTCGCTGGTCTTTTTGAGGGAAAACAAGAGGATTCAGGCTGTTTCGGGGAATTTCAATGGCTGTATATGCTGTTATATAAACCATATACATTATCAGCATATAAATGAAGTTACCTGCGTTACCTAAATTTGTACCGTCTTTTGTAATTATATTCCAGCTTTCAGGGAACTGAACGGGTAAAAAGAGCAGTGCCGTTGTTATTGCAAGGGGAATGGGTATCCACAAAAGATATGGACGGCATTTGCCCCATTTTGTTCTTGTTCTTTCAACAATCTGACCCATGAGAGGGTCGTTTATTGCATCCCATGCTTTTGTGCCCAGAAGTACGATTGAAACAAGGCCCATGCTCAGCTTGAGAACGTCGGTCATATAGAAGTTGATCACGGTATAAACTGTGCAGTCAATAAAGAATATACCGAGAGGCAGAAGTGAGAAAGCTAAAATTTCCCTTCTCGTTGCCCTTTTGATGTCTATTGCTTTTTTCATATTTTCATTTCCTCTCCTTATAAGTTCTTTTCATCGATTTTGCTTAAATATTTCTCAAAGGGTTCATTTACAGTCGGAATGGGGGACACCTTTTCAAAATAAACCTTGCCCTTATCCGTAACGGTAAGATAGTCTCTGTATGACATTTCTTCTTTAACCGTGCCTGCGTTTTGCAGGAAAACAGCACCGCCTCTGCTTCCCGTTTTCGGCATTTCGGAAAGTACGGTTTCAAGAAGTGCCTTTGCAGAAAGGAGCATATCCCTGTCATAATAGTAGCGGCTGAGAGATTTATGCTTAAAAGGAAAATCGGTCAGCAGAGTATTGATTTCTGAAAGCAGCGAAATACAGTTTTCGCTTTCTCGCAGGAATGAAGCAAATTTACTCATTTTTGTTTTTATGTATGAATAGTCAGTGCTTTCGTCAATTTCAAAGCGGGAAACAAAATCGGGATACCGTTTTTCCGCCTTTTCAATGGGCATTATATCTATCGGGACAGCCCTTTTATGTCTGATGTGCTTTGCGCAAACAAGACCGCCTGTTTGGGTGTCGTTAAGGGCAGAACCGCCGGGGCGTGTAAGACCGAAGGAGCCTGCCGCTTCACCGATTACATAAAGACCTTCAATATCCGTCTGATAGTTTTTATCTGTGTAGACACCGCCGTTATTATGCTGAGCGCAGACAGCGATTTTCAGCTTTTGAGTATTAAGGTCGATTCCCTGTCTTTTATAAACATCAATGGCCTTGCTGTTCAGCTTTTTTAGCCTTTCGATAGGCGTGTCTGCCAATGAATCGGTTTTGGTAAGGTAATCCTTAGCTTCAGAAGAAAGCTTTTCAAAAGAATAATCCTCGGGATTCTTTGTATAATCAAGAAAAACAGTTCTGCCACGCTTGATTTCATTGTGAACGGCTATATCAATTTTTGAGGATTCTTCCATTCTGTCAAAGCTGAAGGGCCATTGATAGCCTTTAAGAAAAACATAGCTGTAAGCTTCGTGAGCATCTTCAAAATAATCGGGGAGGAATTCTCTTTCCGTTCCGCTTTCGTCAACACTTACAAATCTCGGTATAACCTGCATAAAGCTGCCCGACACATTCCAACGGAAATTCACCGAAGAAAGTCCGTATTGCCACTGAGAAAAATTGCAAAGCCTGACACCTGCTTCAATTAAAACACCTGTCATTCCGTGCTGACTTTCGGGATAAACGGAATTTTCGTAAATGCAGGCGGGTGCACCCGTGGCACAAATTATATTTTTTCCGCAGAAGACTTCAAGCTGATTATTCAAAAGGTTGATAACAGCAACGCCGATTGCACGGTTATTATCAGTAACGATTTCAATAACCTGTCTGTTATCGAAAAGGGGAGTGTTGTTTTTGTTCAGAACGACATCTTCGAGCTTCTGCGTCATAATTTTTGAAGTAAGAGGCCCTACAGATGTAGCTCTCAGGGTGCCGTCGTGGTCTGTCTTATAACCGGGATAACCGCCGAATTCGTCGGTGGGGAAGCCTACTCCGTAGTCGCAAAGTCTCAAAAAGCAACGCATACTGTTTACCGCCTGAGAATATGCCTTTTCACCGTCACAGGAGCCGGATGAGCAGATATCCTTTGCCATTTTATACGGGCTGTCGGGAGTCTGACCGTCCATTGAAATTTTGTAATAGGTCTGCTTGTCGCTGCCCGTATTCCGTGAAGTACCCGAAAGTCTGTTTTCGGTGATAATAGCAATATTCTCTATACTTTCTTTATACAGCCAGTCGGCGGCACTGTAGGCGGCGGCACCGCTTCCGATGATTATTGCATCATAAATTTTTCTCATAGGCACCTCACGCTGAACCCGCCGTCACAGTCAATAACCGTTCCGGTGCAAAAATCGAAGCTACCGTCAGCGATTGAAGAAACGCATTTTGCAACATCTTCCGGCTGCCCAATTCTTTTTATTGGTGTTATGCCGTCTTCAATCATTTTCTTATACTTTTCTTTAACCTTTGAAGTCATATCAGTTTCGATAATACCGGGTCTTATTTCAAGAACGCTGATGCCGTATTCTGCGAGTCTTGCGGCATATAGCTTTGTTATCATGGATATACCTGCTTTTGAAATGCAGTATTCACCCCTGTTAACCGAAGCGGTGTAAGCTGACATTGAGGAAATATTGACAATTCTTGATTTTTCATTCTTCTTTAAAAGCGGCACAAATTTCTGACTTACGAAAAAAGTACCTTTCAGGTTTATATCCATAAGATAATCAAAATCTTCGGGTGAAAGCTCAAGAATGTCCTTGCGCTCCCTTGGCGCCACACCTGCATTGTTCACAAGAATATCAATTTTGCCGTATTTTTCTTCTGTGAAAAAGGCAAGCTTCCTGATTTCATCAATATTTGAAATATCGCAGGAAACAAAGGATACCTTTCCGGGGTACGCCTTCATCAGACCTTGTACCTGCTCGTTTTCTTTCCTTGCGGAAATTATAACATCAAAGCTTTTCTTTAAAAGCTCCTCAGCTATTGCTTTTCCGATTCCTCTGCTGCCGCCTGTTACAACTGCAACCATATTTTATCGCCACCTTAATCCTTTTTCATAACATATTTTTTATAGTAAGGCATATAAATTTCACTGTCTCTTACAACGCAGCCTGCAACGGTTCCTGCACGCATAAGCTCGGAGCATTTGCTGCATTTAATGCAGACTTTCTTTTTGTCAAGCTTGCCCGTTTCAAGATAATCCTTATAAAATGTGGGATAAGCGAAGGTCATTCTGCCAAAGCCTGCAAGGTCACCTACACCCTCTGAGAGAAGCTTTTCGGCATAATCAACAGCGTTTTCTCCTTCATAGCTGAGTGCTGATGCTACAAATTTCATATCGGGAAAAGCTTCGCTTATTTCCTTTGTAACATCATAAACTCTTTTCATACCTATGCTTCCGTCTTCGGGTGAGTTTACCGCATAAGGACGGTTTGTGTGAGGTATAAGATAAGGGTTGCCGATAGTTATATTTACAAGCTCAACACCTTTCTGAGAAAGCTTTTCGATAATTCTTTTGGTTTCTGTAAGGTCGATTTCATTTTTTTTATTAACACCGAAGCCGTAGGGATAGGGGAAGCAGTCGCAGGCGTTGAGCCTTGTTGTAACAAACATATTATCGGGTATACTTTCTTTAACTGCGTCAATGCAGTCGAAATAAAGCCTTGTTCTGTTTTCAAAGCTTCCGCCGTAATCACCTTCACGCTCACAGGCACTCAGAAATTCATTGAAAAGATAACCGTGACAGCATTTAACGTCAATTCCGTCAAAGCCTGCTTGGGCTGCAAGCTTTGCAGCAGCGGCATATTTTTCGGGTATAGCCTTGCAGTATTCATCGCTTGCAATCAGGAAAGGCTGCTCCTCTTTACCTTTTTCCCAAAGGCTGTTACGGTAAGCAACAATGGGCTCGGGGGTACCGTTGGGCTTACTGTATCTTCCGCTGTGAGTAAGCTGAACTATTATCAAGGGCTCGAAGCCGAAGCTTTCCTTTGAAGTCTGTTTGATTTCAGCAACTAGAGATTTAAAGTTCTCCTTGGTTTGCTCGTTTATATAAAGCTGTCTTGGGTTTGCTCTGCCCTCAGCGCAAACTGCTGTGGCTTCAAACCAGATTACACCTGCACCGGACTCGGCAAACCTTAAGTAACGGCGCTTAGTTAATTCTCCGATTGCTCCATTTTCGGTTCCGTCACAGCCCTCCATCGGTTGGAAAACTATTCTGTTGGGGATAAGTCTGTTATGTATTTTTACGGGTGTTTCGAGCATGGTTTTCATTTTATAAAACCCCCTTTCTTATGCCATTGTTTCGAGCATTTCTTTTTTAACTTCATATTGCATTTGTTTGTTTTCCAAATAATTATCAAGCTGTTCAATCATATACTGTGCCATCCTCTGCGGCTCGTTTCCGGTGCTTCCTGCGATGTGAGGAGTGAGAATTGCGTTGTGACACCAGAACAACGGACTTACATAAGGAAAATACTCACTCTTGATTACATCAAGTACTGCTGTTCTTGACGGATGAAGAAGCAAATTTTTAGCAAGAGCCCATTCATTTACCTGAGCACCTCTGCCTGTGTTTATAAAGGTTGAATGCTTTTTCATAAGCTTGAAGTGTTTATCTGTGAGCACATTTCTGAGCTCCTTTTTGTTGGCAAGATGATTGCTTATGACATCACATTCTTTAAAAAGGCTTTCAAGGTCAACAAGGCTAACACCGTATTTATCAGCCTTTTCTTCACTCACGAAGGGGTCATAAGCCAACACCGCCACATCAAGCTCCTTCAGCCTTTCCGCTACCGTTGAACCGATAGCTCCGAGACCGATAAGACCTACCTTGGCTTTGTAATTTCCCGGACAGCTGTTTGTGAAGGCAAAGGAGGAAGGCAGGGCGATTTTGTATCTTTTTGCACCCTGAAAAAATCCTTTTGTTGCAAGAACAATCTGCGAAAATGTGTATTCGGCAACGGGGACGGCATTTGCGGCAAAGGCACTGAAAACTCTTACACCGCAATCGAGAAAGGGTCTTGCAAAATACTGTACCGTTCCCGCGCTGTAAAAGAGAATTTTTAGCTTCGGCATATATTTTTCTATTTCCTCTTTTGTGAATTTCGGCATACCCCATGTGGCAAAGCCTATTTCGCAGTCGGATAAAAATTCAATATGCTCATCAATGTTCTTTTTGTTGATTCTTTCGGAAAGCTCGCCACGCTTTCTGAGCTTCTTGAGAACCTCCTCGGTATAAACCTTACCGAACTGAGCTTGATTAGCTCCGAATAAAGCAATCTTCATCCTTTTCACCTCAATATGCTCTTGTTTTCGGATATTTTTTTGATTAGTTAACAGTGTTAGCTAATATTATAGCTTGATTATATATCTATATAAGGCTAAAGTCAACAACCGCTTAATTACTTTCACAGTCACACATCCGAGCAGTTTATAAACTGCCCGAAAGCAAGGTTAAAATCAAGCTTCAATTTGTACTTACGGGAAGAGTCAATCCGTCGTATAAGACATAACATATAACAAAACAGGGAACGGTTTTTGTGCCGTTCCCTTTGATGTTAAAGATTGTTTATAGCGAAGTATTCGTAGTCAAAATTAGAGTATAAACTACCTGTCAATGTAAAATGACCGTTATCGTCAACAGTAAAATTATAACTTTCCAAACCGGGGTTTAAACTCAAAAGAATGTCTCCTTTATCAAAAGAAAAGGTTACATATAAAGAATAAGGTTCATTTGTAAATATGCCTTCTAAGCTGACATTGTATTTGAAATTTTTGATTGAGTTGTCGATTAGTTCGTCGTTATGCTCTTTTGTGATTTTAACGCTTGTTATTGTTTTGTCGTTTTTTGTATAAGGCAATAATTGGGCGGGGTGTTGTGTAAGCTCTGTTCCGTCTTCCAAATCTGCACTTGAACTGTTATTTTTTTCTTTTATACTTTTTTCGCTGTTGCTACTATTCCCGTTACAAGCACAAAGAGAGAAACATAATAAGACTGTCAATACTAAAGCGATAATTCTTTTCATTTTGATTATCCTTTCTTTTTATGATTGGTTGTGTGATAAAAGAAACTACTGTCATTACTAAAAAGAGTGTGTAAACCGAAGAATGCACACTCTTAGTTTATACATATTTTGATTTTTATTGACAGCATCATTATATCAACTACAGAAGCGGTCTGCAAGTATATTTTAGAAAAATTATATTGATTTAAAAGCAGAACAGTGATATACTGATGCTGTTACAAAATGAACGGGAGCATAAATTATGTCTGCGATGTTATCAACAATAATCGGTTTTTTCACAAGCCTTATAACTATATTTTCACTTATTTTCGGCGGCAGCGGAACAGATGCAAAGCAACCGGCGGTTATGAATATTTCACCGGTTGATGCCTATTACAAGGTTTTACAGGGCGGCTGCAGCGATGGTGAATATGTCTATCTCATTATGCATAACGGAGCTAAAAATCTTGCAAGCAATCTTGCCGAAAGTGCATTGCTCAAAATTGATCCCGATAATTGGGAGATTGTTGACACATACAAGGGCTTGAAGGTCGACCATGCAAATGATATGTGCTATAATGCCGTAACAAATGAGATAATTATTGTTTCAAGCTCTCCCGATCCTCATATAATAAATATTTTTGATGCCGATACAATGCAGCTTAAACAAAGAAAGGAGCTTTCCTTCGGCATAAACGCTCTGGCGTACAGCGAGGAGGAAAACTGCTATTACGCATGTCTTTACGGCACTAATACCTTTGCACGGCTTTCAAGCGATTTCAAGAAGCTGAAAACCTTTTCTGTTATAGAGCATGACAGAATTGAACAGAATATTGAAGTTCACGGCGATTATGTGTATATAACTATGTATGACCCAAACAGTGTGTTGGTTTATAACAAGCAGGGCGAGTTGATTGAAGACAAAAAGCTTGCTGTTTTTTCAAATGAACTTGAATGTGCTTTTTTTGTTAAGGATACAATGTATGTCGGGTACTATCAGAGTGCCTTAGGCGGTGCGATAGTTTATAAAACAGATATAAAATAAACAGCAGGGCAGGGAACGGCAGAGAAGCTCCCTGTCTTTTCGCTTTTTCTCGGCTCTTAATAATTTATAATCACATCAAAGCTTGTTTTTTATGTTTCTTTTGTGATAAAATGAAACTGTAAAGGAGGAATTTACCATGAAAACAAAGAAAGTGTTATCATTATTTTTATCACTCGTTATGATTTTATCATCTTGTGTACTTTTTGCTTCAGCGGAAAATGAAAATTCACTGAAGCTTGAGGACGGTATCGATGCACTCAGAGGACAGTTTGAGTACGGTGTCGGTCCTGAAACCGACGGCTATGCCATTGACTACCGTTATTATTCGCCGGCAGGGGAAAATGACAGCACGAAATATCCCCTTGTTGTGTGGCTTCACGGTATGGGTGACGGAGCCTACGACGGAAGACAGGTAGAAAGAAGCAACATAGCCTATTGGACAAGTGAGGAATTCCAAAGCAGATTTGAAGGAAGCGAAGGCGCATATATCCTTGCCGCCCGTTCTCTTGAGGAGGAAGGCCTTTATTGGACAGACAGCCTTATTCATCCCTTAAGAGCTGCGATTGACGATTTTATTGCAAAAAACAGTGAAAATATTGATGTTCGCCGCATTTATATAGGCGGATACTCAATGGGCGGAAAAATGACACTGAAAATGGCTGTAGCTTACCCCGAAATGTTTGCCGCCGCATTTCCGATATGTCCCGCATGGGTTCCCGGAACCGATGCAACAGCACTTCTTGCGGATATGCCTGTCTGGCTCACAAGCGGAGCGGCTGATCCCTTGGTAAACTATTTCACATGGGTTATGCCCACCTGGAAGAATATCGTTTCTCAAAGCAATGTGGCAGAGGCTTGCCGTTTTTCAACACTTTCACTGACCCTTTATCCTAACGGATTGCCCACATCAAGCTCACATCATTCATGGTTTGCGGTAAATTATGATATGTTCTCTTCCCGTAACGGCAAGTACCCCTTGATGAGAACCGTTGACGGAGCAGACAATAAAGTAAAGCTTACTTATCCCGAGGGAATGATCTCCTGGCTTTCCGGCTTTGAAAGTGATTTTGACGGTGCAGCCGCAACCGACGGCGGAAACAGTGAAGTGAGCAGTAACGGTGCACAGTCAGGCATAAAGATTGTTTGTGAGTTCTTTAAAAACTTTTTCGAATATATATTTTCTTTCTTTAAGATAGGTTGATTAAAGGCTCCGTACCTTGCAGGTGCGGAGCCTCTTTTTTGTCATTATGCCTAAAAAGAGAGGTTCATTTTCTATTAACGCTATTTGAATAAGTATGTTATAATATACCTGTTGAAATCTTTTACAGGAGGATTTAATGATGAAAACCTATACCAAAAAAGAGCGGAATATGTACCTTGTCGGTCTGATGGGTCAGAATATGATCTATAACATTATTACGACGGGTATGGCTTTTTATTTTCAAAGCGTTATTGCCGTGCCTGCTTTGGCAATAAGCGTTATTATGGGTATTGCGAGAATATGGGATGCAATCAATGACCCTATGATGGGTACAATCGTTGACCGCACACGAAGCAAATACGGAAAATGCCGTCCCTATCTTTTCTATGTTCCGGCTATCATATGCATAACAACGATTCTAACCTTTGTCAACGGCATATATTCTAAAGATAATTCCGATGCAATGAATGCACTTATAGTCGGCTGGGCAGGTGTCTCCTATATCCTTTGGGGAATGACCTATACGGCAGGTGATATTCCCATTTGGGGCATTACATCACTGATGACCGAAAGCGAAAAGGATCGCTCTAAATTATTGGGTCTTGCCCGTGTGGTTGCCGGTGTCGGCGGCGGTGTGGTGCTTATGGCAGTTGTACCGGTTTCTCAGGCTGTAGGCTCCGCTCTTGCAGGAAGCGGAATGGGTGACGAAAAGGGTCAGCAGTATGGCTTTATTATCGTTTGCGGTGCGCTTACTGTTATCGGTACTCTTTTGTTCCAGTGTGCCGCCTTTGCCAAGGAAAGAGTTGAACAGCCCTCCGACGAGCATAAGGGCTTTATCGAGAATATCAGAATAATGTGGAGCTGTAAGCCCTTCCGCAGAATTCTTATTTCCGGCGTAATAAAGGCACCAATGCAGATTTTATCGGCAGTTGCAATGACAATTCTTTCATATTATTTCGGTGACAACAGCGGTAACGGACAAAGCTATATGCTTTATATGGCAGTTCTCGGCGGCGGTATGTTCATCGGTATGTTTGGCTCAATGGCAATGGTGCCTAAGCTTTGCGAAAAGTTTGAAAAGAAAACAGTTTATAACGGCTGCAGCATAATCGGTGCTATTCCTTTCGCTTTGATGTTTATTGTTTATCTCATTGACGGAACGGGACTTTATAAGCCTTTCTGGGTAGCTGTTTTGGCTGTACTGTTTACTGTTGCAGGTGCAGGCATGGGTGCTTCAATGGTTATACAGTCTATTATGATTGCAGACTGCGTAGACTATGATGAGCACCGCACAGGCTACCGTCCCGACGGCGTATTTTTCTCAGGTCAGTCCTTCATAACAAAGCTCGGTGCAGGTATGTCGTCCTTTATTCAGGGTATTGTTTTTGCTGCTGTAGGCTTCAGTGACGATGCAGTCAAAGCTTGTAATGCAGCTCTTGCTAATTCTCCTGCAGACGATTTTATGTTTGCAACCGCTCCCGAGTTTGAGCCCTACCGCTTCGGTATGTTCTTCCTTATTACAGTACCGGCTGCTGTTTCCTGCCTTATTTCCGTATTGCCTATGCATAAATATGAAATTACAAACGAAAGCCATAAAAAGCTCCTTGATGAGCTCAATACCAAGCGTAACGAGAAGGTAAGCTGATATAATATCAAATAGTTTGACAAATCTGCCTTTATTTGCTAAAATGGCAGAGATAAAGAAAAAAGGAGAGTAATCCTATGACAAAATTTTTGCGTTACCTTATGGCATTTCTTATGATTGGTGTCAATCTTTTCAACTATGTTTTCAATGATTATGCCTATCCTGCAGTAAGCAGGGACGGAGCTTACGTTTTCTGCTATTTTGTAGGTAACGAGCCCGACCAGCAGACAATTCACCTTGCAGTAAGCACAGACGGTTATAACTTTGACGCTCTCAACAATAACGAGGCTGTTATTGACCAGACTCTCGGTACAGGCTGTGTCCGTGACCCTTATATCTTCAAGGCTGTTGACGGAGAAGGCAAGGATTGCTACTATATCGTTGCAACGGATATGGATGCTATGCTTGGGTGGACATCAAATCACGCAGTTATATTCTGGAAGTCCTATGACCTTATAAATTGGGAAGATGAGTTTGTGCTCGATATCCGTGATTTTGAGGGTTGGGAAGGCTGCAACAGAGCATGGGCACCTCAGGTTATATATGATGATGAAGCAGGCAAATATATGCTTTACCTCGCTCTTTCAACCTGGGATGACCCCGCAACACCTCTTAACGAGGACATGGCTCAGCACTATTATCTTTACACCGAGGACTTCAAAACCTTCACCGCTCCCGAATACCTTTACGGCAGAAGAGCCGAAACCTTCATAAATCACGAGGGCAACGAGGTTACAGGTATTCAGTGTATCGACGGTGATATGATTTATAACGAAAAGGAAGACTTATACTACCTTTTCTTCAAAGAAGACCTTACTCAGAAGATTGCTTATGTAACCTCAGAAAGTCCTACAGGTCCCTTCAATGAGGATTATACAATCTGTTCACTTAACTATTTTGGTGTTGAAGGCAGCACAATGTACCGCATTACCGGCACAAACGCTTGGATGATGATTATGGATGAATACAGTAACGGTACATTCTTTGCTCAGATGACAAGAGATTTCCACAATTACCGTCAGTTTCAGAGAGCCCGTTATTCGGTAAATCAGCTTAATCCCAGACACGGCTCTGTTCTTGCAATATCAATGGATGAATACAATGCACTTGTTGATGCTTACGGCATAGCAGAATAATAAAAGAAGCGGCAGGGTACTACACCTTGCCGTTAACTTAAAAGGGGGATATTATGAATTATAATCGTTTTGAAAAAAGAACCCGTTACTGTAGGGAACGACAGAATAAGGCTGACAATTATGCTCACCTTAATAAGAATTACTGCAAAAAGGGGCAGATTGTCCTTGCAGGTGATTCCATAACAGATATGTATAGCTACTATGAGCTTTTTGATGCATACAGAAAGGAAAGCGGAAAAAAAGTATATAACAGAGGTATCGGCGGAGACACAACCAACCGCCTTCTTGAAAGACTTGAAAGCAATGTACTCTGTCTTGAGCCTGAAAAGGTGGTTTATCTTATCGGCACAAATGATATTGCCTGCGGTGCCTCAATTGATTATGTAGCCGCAAATATTAAAAAGCTGATTGAAGAAACTAAAAACCGCTGTCCTCAGTGCAAAATAGCGGTGCAGTCGGTTTATCCGGTTATAGACCACAAAAAGAGAAAGAATAAAAAAATAAAGCCGCTTAACGAGCTTATTAAAAAAATCTGCCGTGACGAAAACGTTATATATATAGATCTTTATGACGAACTCTGCGATGAAAAGGGCAGCTTCAGCAAGAAATATACCTATGACGGCCTTCATCCCAATGTGTGGGGCTATGAGGTTGCAACACGGAGAATATTGGAGTTTATATGATCTGAAACTCTGACCTGATTAAATAAAGTATTGTAATAATTAAAAGAATATAGTATAATAAATCAAATATGTTAAAAATGAGGCGACCGTAAAAATGACGGAAATCAGGTCAGCCGCTAAAAAGGCGGTTATGGAATTAATTGAAAAAGCATCACTTAAAAAAGGTGATATTCTTGTTGTCGGCTGTTCATCAAGTGAAATTGTGGGTCAGACAATAGGCAACGGTTCATCTCTAGATGCGGCGCAGGCCGTGTTTGACGAAATATATCCCGTTCTTAAGGAAAAGGGAATTTTTCTTGCTGCCCAATGCTGTGAGCATCTAAACAGAGCTGTTATTGTGGAAAAGGAGTGTGCCAAAGAAAACAGGCTTGAGATTGTTAATGTTGTTCCTCAGCCAAAGGCAGGCGGGTCTTTTGCAACCGCCGCTTATATGCATTTTGAAGAGCCTGTTGCCGTTGAATTTATAAAGGGTGATGCCGGAATGGATATCGGTCTGACTTTTATCGGAATGCACCTGAAGCATGTTGCTGTTCCTTTGCGACTTTCGGTGAATAAAATCGGTGAAGCTACGGTTACCTTTGCCCGAACCAGACCTAAATGCATCGGCGGCCAAAGAGCGGCTTATAATGAAACGATTATGTAAGGAGAAACTGTAATGCCTATTAAAATAGACGACAGATTACCTGCAAGAGAAAGTCTTGAGCAGGAAAATATATTTGTAATGACTGAGTCGAGAGCGGCAAGTCAGGATATACGTCCTCTTAAGATTCTCATTCTCAATCTTATGCCCACCAAAATCGTGACGGAAACACAGCTTCTCCGTCTTCTGAGTAATACACCGCTTCAGGTTGACGTTGAGCTTCTGCAGATGGCAACTCATAAGTCAAAGAATACATCACAGAGTCACCTTAACAAGTTTTATCACACCTTTGATGAGATCAGCCATAAGAAATATGACGGTATGATAATAACCGGCGCACCGGTTGAGCTTCTTGAGTTTGAAGAGGTTGACTATTGGCCCGAGCTGTGCCGAATTTTCGAGTGGACAAAAACTAACGTATATTCCACCTTCCATATATGCTGGGGCGCTCAGGCGGGTCTTTATTACCACTACGGTATAAAGAAGCACAAGCTTCCCGAAAAGATGTTCGGTGTTTTCCCTCACAGACCTCTTGACCTTTACCATCCGATGATGAGAGGCTTTGACGATACATATTTTGTGCCTCATTCAAGGCATACGGATATTGAATTCAACGATGTTGCTTTATGTAAGGACCTGCAGATAATTTCATATTCGGAACAGGCGGGTATACATCTTGTTTCCGACCTTGAATGCAGAAACTTCTATGCAACGGGACACTCGGAGTACGATGCAGACACTCTCGCAAAGGAGTATTTCCGTGATGTTGAAAAGGGACTTGACATAAAGGTGCCCTATAACTATTTCCCCGATGATGACCCCACAAAAAAGCCGATGATGACATGGCGTAATGTCGGCACCCTTATGTTTACCAACTGGCTTAACTACTTTGTTTATCAGAGAACACCATACGATATCAACGATATATAAAAACGGAGCTGTTACACCAATCGGTGCAGCAGCTCTTTCTTTTATCAGAGTATATAATTGTCAAGTACCGCTATGGCATCTGTATATTCTTCAAGATGATTCTTGGAGGAAAAACGCTTTTTTAAAGTGATCCTCAGCCCTGAGCTTTCACTGTCTTTCTGTTCCTGCCTTTCCTTTATCAGGCTTCTCAGTTTGCTGCCTATTTCCGTTTCTGAGCCGGGTATTTCGCTTTGAGCTTCTTTTTCCGCTGCTTGCTCAAGATAATTGATGTATTTTTGTTTAACGGCAAGAATAAAGGTTTCAGCACTGTATATTTCAAGCAGGGGTACTTCTAATTCATAGGCAAGCTCCTCAAGCTCAAGTACGGTATCCGCACCGTATTTGATAACCATTGAACGGAAGGTCTGAGGCAGAAAGTAATAAATTCTGCCTGCAAGGTGAGAAAAAGCCTTTTTTGTGTCATAATAGCCGAGCTGAATACGCTTTTCTATGGTGGCTGAGTCAAAATCAAAGGCAGGACCAAGCTCTTCCATATCATAGGGGCGTATGTAGGTAATTTGTGAGTTTATTATATCAAGATTGTGTGCAACACCCTTGATGTTTGAAATATCAACTACGATAAGTCGGTTATAGCCTCTTTTTTTTAGGCTCATAACGGGGATATTGTCGTAAGCACCGCCGTCAAGGTATTTTTCTCCCTCGGGGCCGATGTTGTTTGCAAAGGGTACGTTAGCGGAAGCAAGAAGATATTCCACAAGCTCTCCCTTTGGGATATCCTCAAGAAAAAGCTCGTGCTTACCCGACGGCTGAGAAAGCTGGAGAGCAATCACACCGAAGTCAATCATACTTTGCCTGACCTTTTCCTCGTCGACATACTGTGAAATGAAGTCTCTTGCAGGCGAGGCGTCAAGACCTCCGTTTTTTATGAATTCCCTGAAAAGAGTGCCCCAGTTTTTCTTGCTCAGAAGATTCTCAGGGTCGGGAAGCTCGCTGCTGATTTTGAGACCCTTATCGATAGATATGTTATTCCACATATCAACAGCCTTGTTGAAATCGTCAGCGGCAATCATTGC
Organism: Acutalibacteraceae bacterium; assembly: GCA_045537485.1. Lineage (GTDB taxonomy): Bacteria > Bacillota > Clostridia > Oscillospirales > Acutalibacteraceae > UBA6857. The sequence goes on from JAZSPQ010000121.1 coordinate 18,017, forward strand.
ACCGTTTATAGAACCTACAGAAGCACCTGCTATGGCATCAAATTTTACATTCATTTCTCTGAGTGCCTTCCAGGCTCCGAGCTGATAGGCTCCTTTTCCTCCGCCACCCGCAAGCACAAGACCGTATCTTTCCATAAAATCAACTCCTCAACGGTTTAAAATATAAGAAATTACACTGTTTGAAACGAGAAAGCCTTTTGCTGTAAGGCTTATTCTGTTTTCATCCACTGTCAGCAGCCCTTCTTTTTCAAGAGTACGGGCTTTTTTTATGAGATTTTCGTCAACCTCTTTGTTGAAGCGTTCTTTGAATTTATCCTTCTGTAACCCCTCGGTAAGCCTGAGAGCGAGCATAATATACTCCTGCTCATCACCGCCGTCGCCGTCAGGCGTTGGGGGAGTACCCTTTAAAAAGGCGTCGAAACTCCTTTGGAAGAAGAATCGCTTGCCCCCTATAAAGGAGTGAGCAGAAGGCCCTATGCCGAGATATTCCTCACAGTGCCAATACTTAAGATTATGTCTGCTTTCAAAACCCTTTTTGGCAAAGTTTGAAATTTCGTACTGTGAATAGCCTTTCTTTTCAAGCTCCTCGCAGGCGTAAAGATAAAGGTCGCAGACCTCATCCTCGTCAGGAATGGAAAGCTTATCGCCGAGTCGGTAAAACTCGGTACCCTCCTCGATTTTGAGCATATAAGCGCTCACGTGAGTAACATCCATGCTGCTGACGAAATCAATACTTTCTTTAAGGCTTTCCTTTGTCTGATAGGGGATTCCTAGCATAAGGTCAAGAGAAATATTGTCAATACCGTAGCGTCTGAAAAGTTTTATACAGTCTCTTATTTTTTCTCCGTCGGATACCCTCCCGAGTGAAAGTCTTTCTTTGTCAACAGCCGACTGCATACCCATTGATATGCGGTTGACACCCGCTTGTTTAAGGGCTGATACAAGCTTTTCATCAACACTTGAAGGGTTACACTCAACGGTGATTTCGACCGTGTCGGTTACTGTATAATTATTTTTTATGTAAGAGATTACCTCTTTTATTCTTTCTCCGCCGAAAAAAGAAGGAGTACCGCCGCCGAAATATACCGTATCAATTCTGTCTGAGATTTTATCGGAATAGCCTTTAAGATAAGAAAGGACAGCCTTAAGATAGCTGTCCTTTTCCGATTCTTCTGCTTTGAAGGAATAAAAATCACAGTAAGGACACTTGGATTTACAAAAAGGGATGTGTATATATATTCCTGTCATATTGATTTTAGCCGTTATCGTCAAGCTTGAGCACAGCCATAAATGCCTCCTGAGGCACCTCGACCGTACCGAACTGACGCATACGTTTTTTACCTTCCTTCTGTTTTTCAAGAAGCTTTTTCTTTCTTGTGATGTCGCCGCCGTAGCATTTTGCAAGAACGTCTTTTCTCATAGCCTTAACCGTTTCTCTTGCGATTACCTTGCTGCCGATGGCAACCTGAATGGGAATTTCAAACATCTGTCTGGGGATATGCTCCTTGAGCTTTTCTGCGATTTTTCTTGCTCTGCCCATAGCCTTTTCAGAGTGGATAATGAAGGAAAGAGCATCGATAATATCGCCGTTGAGAAGCACGTCAACCTTCTGGAGGCTTGAACGGCGGTATTCAAAAATCTCATAGTCAAAGGAAGCGTAGCCTCTTGTTCTTGACTTGAGAGCATCGAAGAAATCATAGATGATTTCGTTGAGAGGAAGCTCATAATGGATATCCACACGGTCGGTGGTGATATATTTCATATCCTTGAAAACACCGCGTCTGTCCTGACAAAGATCCATAATAGCGCCAACATACTCACTGGGGGAGTAAATATGAGCATTTGTGATAGGCTCCTCACAGTAGTCGATTGTAGCCTGAGCGGGGTAATGTGTGGGATTATCGATTTCGATAACAGAGCCGTCAGTCAGATGTATCTTATATACAACGGAAGGCACCGTAGTAACAAGGTCAAGGTTGTATTCTCTTTCAAGCCTTTCCTGAATTATCTCAAGGTGTAAAAGACCGAGGAAGCCGCAACGGAAGCCGAAGCCGAGAGCACCTGAGGTTTCAGGCTCATAGGAAAGAGAAGCATCGTTGAGCTGGAGCTTTTCAAGGGCATCACGCAGAGCCTCATAGTCGGCACCGTCAGCGGGATAAACACCGCAGAAAACCATAGGATTAACTTTTCTGTAGCCGGGAAGGGGCTCTTCGGCAGGGTGCTGAAGCTTTGTTACGGTATCGCCCACCTTAGCGTCACGGACAGTTTTTATTGAAGCGGTGATATAGCCAACCTCACCTGCAGAAAGCTCTTTGCAGGGTTCAAGCCCCGTAGCTCTCATATAGCCGACCTCGACAACGTTGAATTCGGCACCGGTAGCCATCATTTTCATCGTTTCGCCGGCTTTAAGGGTACCCTGCATAACTCTTACATAAACTATAACACCCTTGTAGTTGTCATAAACCGAGTCGAAAATAAGAGCCTTTAAGGGAGCATTATCCTCAGCGGTGGTGGGGGCAGGTATATCTGCAACGATTCTTTCAAGCACTTCAGCTACATTTTCACCCGTCTTTGCCGAAACTCTGGGAGCGGCGGAGCAGTCAAGGCCGATGATATCTTCAACCTCGGTGGCAACTCTGTCGGGCTCAGCGGCAGGCAGGTCGATTTTATTTATAACGGGTACAAGCTCAAGGTCATGGTCGAGAGCAAGATACGTATTGGCGAGGGTCTGAGCCTCAATGCCCTGAGAAGCATCAATGATGAGAATAGCACCCTCACAGGCGGCAAGGGAACGTGAAACCTCATAGTTGAAGTCAACGTGACCCGGGGTATCAATAAGGTTAAGCTCATATTCCTCGCCGTCCTTGGCTTTATAGTTGAGCTTGACGGCGTGAGCCTTTATGGTAATACCTCTTTCTCTTTCAAGGTCCATATCGTCGAGAATCTGAGCCGACATATCACGCTTTGCAACGGAATCTGTAATTTCAAGCAGTCTGTCTGCAAGGGTACTCTTGCCGTGGTCGATATGAGCAATAATAGAGAAATTTCTTATGTTTTCTTTTTTCTTAGCCATTAAATCACCTCGTAACGGGGTATATAGAATATCAACATATTCTATCATAAAAGGGATAGATTTGGCAAGAGTTATTTTAATATTTGATGTGTCAGAGTTGATGCATTTTGCCAAATGGTCCGTATTGCTTTTTTTCGGGAACTATGATACCATAAAGATAAAAATCAGGAGGGTACAGAAATGAAGAAGAAAATATTGACGGTTTTTATCGGCGGAACAATATGCACAACGATAGAAAACGGTGTGATGAATACAAGCTCAGCTGCCTCTTCGGCACTTATAGAATATTATAAAAACGGTAACTCTCCTTTCAGAGAACAAGTAGAAATAGAAGAGGGAGAAAATTTCGGTATCTTAAGTGAAAATATGACGGTGGATATCTGGAACAGAATGATAAAATATTTTCTTGATAATTTGTCGGAAATGAGCCGCTATGACGGCATAGTTGTCGCTCACGGAACGGACACTCTGGCATACACAACATCGCTTTTTTCTCTTTTGCTCAGAGGCTTCGGTGTTCCCGTGATTTTTGTTTCCAGTAACTATTCAATTATTCAGGAAAATAAAATGCCGAACCTTAAAGCAAACGGTGTTGATAATTACAGAGCTGCCATAGAATGTATCTGTCAGGGTATTTCACCCGGTGTTTATGCAACGTATAAAAACCCGGAAGACGGCAGAATGTATTTACACAGCGGTGCACATCTGCGTCAGTGTGAAATATACGATGAAAACTTTTACAGCCGTGACGCTGTTGATATAACCGATTTCAACGGTGTGAATCTCACCTCACTGTGGAAGGAATCAGAGAATACCTTTGATGATATGCCGATAAAGAGCTTGAAAGAGAAAAAGCTTGAGAATAAGATTCTGAAAATCAATCCTTATGTAGGCCTAAATTACGATATGTTTAACCTTGCTGATGTTAAGGCTGTATTACACGGAACATATCATTCGGGAACGGCCTGTGTGGTTAAAACAGAGAAAGAACCGAATTATTCTCACAGCAACAGCTCAATTCTTCGTTTCTTCGATAAGTGCGCAACTGCCGACAGACCGATTCCTTTTTACTTTTCGCCGTCAAAGGTTGGTGAAGAGGTCAATGTGTATGCAAGTGTGCCTTTTATCGAACATCATATCACCAATAATCAAAAGCCTGTTATTTTATACGGACAGACAGATGAGCTGATATATGTTAAGCTGTTATTTGCCTGTTCGGTGGATTTGGAAAAAGAGCAGATTGATTTATTGCTGAGTGAGGAATAATTTTCTTCTGCTGCATATTTTATACTGAAAATATTTTATATTTTTGAGTTGACAACTAAATTTATTTTTGCTATAATCCTTAGCGAAGACCCGACTTTTGAGGAAAGTCTGAAAGAGAGAGCGCGTCTTGGGCTGAAAGCGTGCTTCAGATGAGTAGTAAGTACGGCAACACTTCAATAATATGCTTTTAAGTTAATATAAAAGAGAGGGTACATTTGTATCAATACGGGTGGCACCGCGGGTAAAATACTCGTCCCGAGAATTATTCTGTATAATTCTCGGGATTTTTTATTTTCATAAGCATATCCTATTTGTAAATTTAAAACAGTAAACGGAGGTATATACAATGTACAGAACTCATCGTTGCAACGAAATAAGAGAAGAACACATCGGTTTAACCGTTGAGCTTGCCGGTTGGGTTGACGTTATCCGTGACCACGGCGGAGTTCTTTTTGTTGATTTGCGTGACGAAACAGGAGTAACTCAGGTTGTCGTTCACGATGAAAATCTGCTTAAAGGTGTCAGCAAGGAAACGGTTTTATCTGTTCACGGCAAGGTTACAAAGCGTGACGAAAGCACTGTTAACCCAAAAATTGACACAGGTCTTGTTGAGCTTGTGGCTGACGACCTCAAGGTGCTTGGTGTCTGCAGCAGGGATCTTCCCTTTGAAATCGGCTCAAACGACACTAATGAAAACATACGCCTCAAGCACAGATTCCTTGATCTGAGAAATCCCGAGCTTCATAAGAATATCATTCTCCGTTCAAAGGTCATCGGTCATATGAGACGCCTTATGGAAGAAAGAGGCTTCCTTGATATTCAGACCCCTATTCTCACCGCCTCTTCACCGGAGGGCGCAAGAGACTTCCTCGTTCCCAGCCGTAAGCATCCGGGAAAGTTTTATGCTCTTCCTCAGGCTCCTCAGCAGTTCAAGCAGCTGCTTATGGTGTCGGGCTTTGATAAGTATTATCAGATTGCTCCCTGCTTCAGAGACGAGGACGCACGTGCTGACCGTTCACCGGGTGAATTCTATCAGCTTGACTTTGAAATGGCATTCTCAACACAGGACGAGGTTCTTCAGATATGTGAGGATGTTGTAAGCGATATATTCCGTACCTTCTCAGATAAAGAGGTTACTGCGTCTCCTTTCAGAAGAATTCCTTATGCCGAATCAATGGCAAAGTACGGCTCAGATAAGCCGGATCTTCGTAACCCTCTTATAATCTGTGACCTTACGGATATGTTTAAGAGAGTCAAATTCAAGCCCTTTATGAATAAAAACGTAAGAGCTATTGTTGCACCCTGTAAGAACGAAAGGTGGTTCTTTGACAAATCTCTCAACTTTGCAACAAAGCAGGCAAAAATGGCAGGTCTTGCTCATATCACTCTTCTTGACAGAGAAAATTACGGCTTCAAGGATGATCCTATCAGCAAGGTTATGACCGAGGAGGAAAAGAGAGAAATAGTTGAGCTTACCGGCGTAAAGGAAGGCGAAACAATCTTCTTTATCTGCGACGGTATTTCAGATGTTGCAGACAAAAATGCAGGTGTAATCCGTACCTGGCTCGGTGAAGAGCTGGGACTTATCAAAAAGGATTCCTTCGAATTCTGTTTTGTTGTTGATTTCCCGATGTATGAGCGTGACGAAACAACAGATAAGATTATTTTTACCCACAATCCCTTCTCAATGCCTCAGGGCGGACTTGAAGCACTTGAAACAATGGATCCCACAGAAATTCTTGCTTATCAGTATGACCTTGTCTGTAACGGTATAGAACTCGCTTCGGGTGCTGTCAGAAATCATAGCCCCGAAATTATGAGAAAAGCCTTTGAAATCGCAGGATACAGCGAGGACGAGGTTGAAAAGCGTTTCAGTGCCCTTTACAATGCATTCCAGTTCGGTGCACCTCCCCATGCCGGTATGGCTCCCGGTGTTGACAGAATTGTAATGCTTCTTGCTGATACGGAAACTATCAGAGATGTTATTGCCTTCCCCCTTGACGGTACTGCACAGGATCAGATGCTTGGTGCGCCCGGTAATGTTACAGAGCTTCAGCTCTTTGAAGCAAATGTCAGCATCCGTGGAAAGGGAGGTATAGAGGTTGCAGTCAGCGATGCAGATGAAACATCCTTCTCTTCAACCGTAAAAGCCTCCAAGACAACTGTTCAGTCAAAGGAAAGTAAATTACGTGCTCTTGAGCAGGTGAATCAGTTGAGCTTCCTTGAGGATGAAAAGAAAAAGATGCAGAAGCTTCTTGACTTTATGGGTAAAAAGGAAACAGAGCTTCAGGAAATCGATACAAAAGATGTTGAGGCAATGATTTATGTAATGCCGATGACAAACGTTTTAAGAAAAGACAGCAGAAATCAGCCTTTTGAACGCAAGGACTTGCTTGCAGGTGCTCCTCAGAATACCGAGGACAGCTGGCAGGTACCCAGACTGGTAAAGTGAGGTGTTGAGAATGTATTATATTAACGAAATTAACACGGCAGGAGACATTGCCGTTGACGATACTCTTCTTGTGAAAGGAACTGCTGCAACGGCAGGCTCAAGAATGCTTGAAAACTTCAAGCCACTTTTCAGTGCCGAAGCAGTTACAAAGCTTGAAAATGCAGGTTATACCGTTTCAGGAAAAACCAATGTCGGCGAATTCGGACTTGACCTTCTTGGTGAAACCTCATATTTCGGTGCTGTTACCGAGGGTGGCAAGCTTGTCGGTGCCGCAGCATCACTTGTGGCAGAGGGTAAAGTAAAAGCAGCTCTCAACGTTGACCTTAACGGTGCACCCCGCCGTGCCGCTGCCGTATCAGGCGTTGACTTTATAAAACCCACCTACGGAACAGTTTCTCGTTACGGTGTGATTGCCTGTGCATGTTCAGGTGAACAAATCGGTGTTACCGCCAACGATGCAGAATCCGTAAAAGAAATCCTTGAGGTTATTTCCGGCCATGACAGCAAGGACGGTACAAGTCTTCCTCAGGAAAAATATGAATATTCCACACAGGAAGCGGTTTCACAAATGCGTGTGTGCTTAATTAAAGAGCTTTATGAAAGTGCAAGCGAAGAGGTTAAAGCCCAAACAGATGCTTATGCGGAAAATCTCAGAAAGCTCGGTGCAGCAGTTGATACTGTATCTCTTGATGTTATCCCGCAGATCAAAACTGCGTGGCAGATTCTTATGTCCGCTGAAACCTGCAACAATGTTTCAAGATTCGACGGTGTAAAATACGGCTACAGAACCCCCGAATACAAAAACATAGATGAGCTTTATGTAAAGAGCCGCTCAGAAGCCATGGGCTTTTTGGCTAAGGCTACAGTCATTTACGGCTCAGATGTTCTCGCTAAGGATAAATATGAGAAATGCTATGATAAATCATTGCGTATGCGTCGTATAGCATGCACAAAAGTCAGAGAGCTTCTTTCTGCTTACGATGCAATTCTTACTCCCGTATGCAGTCAGACAAGCTATACCTCATATGATATTCTCGAGTCCTTCGAGAAGGTCTTTGAAGAAAGCGTTTACACTGCAATTCCCTCAATTACAGGTATGCCTGCAATGGTTACCAAGGGAGTTCAGCTTATATCCGATTCACACAAGGAGAGCATCCTTCTCAGTATTGCTCACAGTGTTGAAAGAATGGAGGCATCAATATGAAATATGAGCTTGTTATAGGTCTGGAAACTCATGTTGAGCTTTCCACCGATTCAAAATTATTCTGTTCCTGCGGCGGTCACTCAAGCCCGAAGGAGCCTAACGACTGCGTTTGCCCCGCTTGCTGCGGTATGCCGGGTATGCTCCCCGTGACAAACAAGCATGCTATCGAGCTTGCAGTAAAAGCCGGTTTTATGCTTAACTGTAAAATCAATCAGTATACAACCTTTGATAAAAAGAGCTACTATTATCCCGATCTTCCCTGCGCATACCAGATTACTCAGTGGTTTAACCCTGTGTGTGTTGACGGCAGCGTTCAGATCGGTGAAAGAACAATCGGAATCAAGCAGATCCACGTTGAAGAAGACGCAGGTAAGCTTGTTCACGATGAAGCAACAAACACTTCATTTGTTGACTTTAACCGTACAAGCGTTCCTCTTATCGAGATCGTAAGCAGACCTGATTTCCGTTCTTCAGATGAAGTTATCGCATATCTCAAGAAGCTCAAATCAAGCCTTCAGTTTGCAGGCATTTCCGAATGTGAAGAGGGTGCAATGAGATGCGACGTTAACATTTCTGTCCGTCCCGAAGGTTCAACAGAGCTTGGCGTACGTTCAGAAATCAAGAATATGAGCTCTCTTTCAGAGATCAAGGATGCCATTGAATTTGAAAAAGTTCGTCACATTGATGCTATTGAACGCCATACAGAAATGCTCGTTCAGGAAACCCGCCGCTGGGATGACGTAAAAAGACGCACTTTCCCCATGCGTAACAAAGAAACTGCGGCAGATTACCGTTATTTCCCTGATGCAAACCTTATGCCCATCGTGATTGACGATGAATGGCTCAATGAAATCAGAGCAAGTATGCCTGCGACATCAGAAGAGAAAACTGCACGTTACGAAGAAATGGGCATTGCAACAAAGGAAGCTACCGTTCTTTCCTCAGACAGAAAGCTGTCAGATACCTTTGATGCGGTTGTTGCCATGGGCTGCAGCCCCAAGACGGTAGCAAGCTGGATTCTTACCGAATGTATGGGTATAATGAAGAGACTTGAAATCACAAGCCTTGATATTGATTCTGCAAAGCTGGCAAGAATTATTGAGCTTGTTGAAAAGGGTGAAATCACCCGTGCGGCAGGCAAGAAGGTTCTTTCAGCTGTTTTTGAAAAGGATGTTGATGTTGACAGCTTCTGCGAAGAAAATTCTCTCAATCAGAAGTTTGATGAGGGCTTCATTCTTGAAACCGTACGTAAGGTTATAAATGAGAATGAAAAGGTCGTTGCCGACTATAAGGGCGGTAAAACAAAAGCTATGCAATCACTTTTCGGTTGCATTATGCGTGAGCTCAAGGGTAACGGCGACCCTGCTGTTATCAGAACCCTGCTTGAAAAAGAGCTTAACAGCTGATTTGAAGCAAAATAAAGTCCTCTGTGAAATTCACAGGGGACTTTTCTCATATACACACATATCAGGATTAGAGAGCATCATTCAAAGCGGAATCCTCAAGAAAGGTGTTAAGGTTATATAAAAACAGAATGTGAGTAAAGTTGTATTCGCTCATCACGGCATCAATGCTTTCCGTCATATATCTCGGGTCGATAACGACTATCTCTGAAAAATGGGGAGTAAGCATCGGAATTATACAGTTGGCATAGGAGTCCTTGACGATAAGCAGTGAGCTTTCATTTTCTGCCGCAGTTTCAATGCTTATTATGTCAAAATTTCCGCCGAGAAAGACCTCGTACTTGTTTTTTTCATTGAGCTTTTCTTCGCTGAAAAGAGTCGAGGTTTTTCTTTGCTGTGAATCGTAGCTTACAATATAAGTGCCATCACTGCCCTGAGGAATACACACCTCTACGGAGTCCTTCTTTTCGTGCACCCCTGCCGTTGATGCAAGAGTACCTTCAAAATCATCGGTAACGGTATAAAAATCGTACTTGACATCACTGTCCTGAAGCTGCCAGTGCTTTTCTATGTGTGAATATACCTCATAGGCTGAGCGGGTGGTCCAGTGATGGTCTGTTTTATAATAAAGCTGCACATTCTTTTCTTTAAGCTTAAGCAGGATATCCGTTGCATCAAGCTTAATAAGGCTCTCGGAGTTTAATTTGCCGTAAATGGCTTTAATCTGACTGTACTGATCGCTGAGCTTAATATTATACGGCAGGTGTTCGGAATAAATATAACTGCTGTTTGGTATAATGGCAATCATTTGCTCTGTATCGGGATGTTTCTGTAAAAAGTCATCAATAAGAGCGGTTTTTTCAGCAATTTTATTCTCGTCATAGGCGGATTGAGAGTCAAAAAGAAAGTCTTTTTCGCCGATATACACACCGTTTTCTTCTCTTTTTCCGGTAATACGGTCGAATTCGGTTTTAAGGCGGATAGCATTATCCCTTAAAGGAAACTGATCGGCTAACCAGCTTTCAAAATTCTCCATAAAGCTTCCGTCAGTAAGGCTCGACAGGGTGAGCTTCGGTAACTGAGCGAGAACTCTGTTTTCGCTTGGTGAAAAAGCCTTGTCCTTTGCGGCGAAGCTTATGATTCCCAAGCCTGCAGTCAAAAAGATAAAAACAGCGATGAGAAGACACATAATTGCGCCTTTTGCCTTGTTTTTTTCGGACTCGGACTCTGTATTCAGTTTTTCATAGAGGATGTTTTCGTCATTCATAGTTGTTTATCCTTTTAAAATCTGAAATATAAAAAGGGGTTATAGGTTTCGCTTATAAGAAATGCTATGGAAAGCACAAAAACCGCACCGTAAAAAGCAAGCTTTAAAGCGAACTCTGCGGTTTTATTTTTTATCTTCGGCAAAGCTTCAAAGAATCCGAAGGAGCTGAGGCTCATCACAAAAGCCGCAAAGCCGTAGGAGGAAAGCAGATAATAAGCGGTGTTATCAAAAAGAACGGCTCCGTTTATTCCGAACATAACGCTGAGATATGAGAAGGCATCAGCGATATTTTCGTTTGAGAAGAATACCCAGCCGGTCATAACAATCAGCATAGTTACGGTGTGTCTTATAAAGGCAGGTGTCTTTTCAATTATATTTTTAAACAGGTATTTTTCTGCGATGAGCAGTATTCCGTAAAATCCTCCCCACGCAATAAAATTCCATGAAGCGCCGTGCCACATACCTGTAAGGGACCATACAATAAGAATGTTTATTACGGTTCTCAGATTTCCCTTCCTGTTACCGCCGAGAGGTATATACACATAGTCCCTGAACCAGGAACTCAGGCTGATATGCCATCTGCGCCAGAAATCGGTAATGCTTTTTGCCGAATATGGGAAATTGAAGTTCCTTACAAATTCAAAGCCCATCATCTTTCCGAGACCAACCGCCATATCCGAATAACCGCTGAAATCAAAATAGATCTGCAGACTGTAACAGATTATGCCTATCCAGGCGGTGGCTACTGACTGCTTAGAAAGCTCATAGGACAGTATGTCGGTATAAACCCTGCCTATAGTGTTTGCAAAGAGAACCTTTTTTCCCAGACCTCTGATAAAAAATATAATACCCTCACAAAAAAGCTCAGCAGTAACGGCTCTGTCGGAAAGCTGTTTTTCAATATCGGAATACTGCACAATAGGACCCGCAATAAGCTGGGGGAACATCGTGATATAACAGGCGAAGGGAATAAAATTTTTTTGTGCCTTTACCTTGTTTTTATAAACATCAATGATATAGGATAATATCTGAAAGGTGTAAAAGGATATACCGACAGGCAAGGGTAGCTGACGGTTTTCAAGCTCAGTGCCGAAAACAGAGTTTATGTTATCTGTGATGAAGCCTGAATACTTGAAATATCCGAGAACAAACAGGTTGAAAACAAGAGCGACGATTAAAAGAGTCTTGGCTGATTTCTTCTTTTTCCGACGGTTGCATGAATAAATATCAATGCCGATGTTATAGTTGAAAAATACGCTTATAAGCATTAAAACAACGTAAACAGGCTCGCCCCAGGCATAAAAAAACAGGCTTGTCAGCAAGAGCACAAGGTTTTTCTTTCCTAACTCCCTTTTTTTATTCTTAAGGCTTACGGGAAGAAAATACAAGGCAAGTGTAACAGGCAAAAATATAAATAAAAAGGCAGAGCTGCTGAATACCATGTTTATTTACCTCTGATTACAGATTATCTTTAAAGGCAGAAAGAGCCGAAGAGGCATCATCGCCTACGGCAAAAAGAAGGTAACCCTTTTCATACACAAGTACCCTCGACTCGAGAAGAGCACTCTGCAAGGGGGCGTAGTCCTTGAAAAGAGTCTGCTTTTCCTTCAGTGCGGATTCTATGAGCTCAATAACCTGCTTTGATTGATCTCCGTCGAGCTTGATTATCAGATATTCCCTGACATCCATAACCGAATCGGAGCTGTAATAGGTGAAATGCTCAAAGCTGTCGGAGTCAATGCCGTATTTCTTTTTTAAGAAAAGACCGTCTCTTTCGTTTAATCCTTCGATATCGACTGCGCCGAGCACCTGCTCTGACATATACTGAGGATCAGTAGTGCTGAGCTCTTCACTGCTTGAAACAAAAATTATAAAGGCTATAAGGCACACTATGCCCACAAGCTCGCTCAATCTTATAATCAACTTATTCATCAGATAATCTCCTTTTCCGTGAGGATGTATCTGAGCCAATAATCCTGATAAAAGCTCTTGTTCAGATGTATTCCGTCGGAAGCGTAGAAATCAGCATTTTCAGGCAAGACAGTGCTGTTATCGAGAAATTCCACACTCAGCTCATCACACATAGCCTGAAGAGCCTGATTGTATTCATCAATCCTTCCGAATCTTTTGGCTTTCACAATATCGGTATCAACAGGAAAGAGACCGCTGACAATAATTTTTGTGTCAGGTAAAGCTTCTTTCAGCTCAGCGATAAGTTTTTTATAAAATGAAACAAATCGTTCAGGCTGTCCTGAGTCGGTTTCAAGCATATTCAGCCCGTAATGAAGAATAAGCACCTCCGGATTCACTCCGATTATTTTGGAGGAGTTATCCGAAAGATGATAAAGGCTGGCGCTTACCTGTGTGAAAAGATTATTGCTGTTAAGAATATTATAGGATTCAAGACCGTTCATAAGAGAATCGCCTGCGATGTATACATCCTTGAACAGGTTGCGGTATGTGATTTCGCCGCTGTCAAGCTGTTGGAGTATCATCTTGACAGGATCCTTCTCGGCGGAATCCTGAGAGGAGTTCTCTTTTACCTGTGAGATTTTTTTTTGAATATCCCGAATATCTGCATCGGAAAGCTTTTTGAGAATATCCGTCTGTGTTCGCCTTTGGGGAGAAGCTTCGCTGCTTTGTTCAGCCATCTTAAACACATTAGAGGCGGGATATATTAAAATTATCATCATTATGAGAAAGCTGACAATTGTCTTTTTCAATTACTTCACCTTTGTATCCCTTATTTTATAATAAACATACATATTCAAGTTTACAACTTTTTGCGACTTAAATCAATATATTATTTCACAATTCTGATTTTTTATGACAGAAAACAGCAAAATTCCGTAAATTCAAATTTAAACAGTTTTTTAAGTGTGTTTCAAGTGTGTTAATATTTTTATTGACAATAATTTACAAAAAAGGTATAATTATACAGAATGCAAACTGAAAGAAAGGCGGAGGATAAAATATGAAAAAAATTATTGTCGGCGGCGCAGGTCACGGCGGACTTACAGCTGCGCTTAACCTTGCAAGAAACGGTTATGATGTTACTGTTGTTGAAAGCAAAAGCCCCGAGGATATGGGCTACGATTGGCATGATACTATGCCGGCGGATACATTTGATTATGTCGGTATAGGCTTTCCTGAGGAGTATGAGCCCTCCAACAGAATGGCTTATGTTGCTCCTGACGGAAAAACAAAGGTTCTTATGCCTGATGCCCGCAGAATTGATGTTGACAGAAAAATACTCATCAACCATCTTATTGACGAAGCAAAAAAGGCAGGTGTAAAGCTTGTCTTCGGTCAGAAAATCACAGCTCCGATAATAGCGGGAGCGTGGGTGACAGGCTTTATGGCTTCTGACGGAGAAAGTGAAACCCAATATCTTGCCGATCTTGTGATAGACGCATGCGGTATGAATTCACCTTTAAGAAGCAAGCTTCCTAAATATTTCGGTATAGATAACGAATTTGACCGTCAGAACATTTTTGATGTTTACAGAATATATTTTGAAAACAAAACAGGGGAGTTAACAGACCCTCAATATATCGTAACATTTTTCAACCTTGATAAACCGGGCATTGACTGGATGAATACAAATAAGGACTTTGTTGATATTATCGTCGGAAAGTTTGAATTCAGCGGTGACCTTACCGAGCAGGAAATCGATGCGGCTATAGCTAAATATAAAAAAGAGTTCCCCTATATTGGCGATAAGGTGTTAAGAGGCGGAACAGGCGTTGAAAGAATACCCATAACAAGAATGCTACCCCTAATTGTTGCTAACGGATATGCGGCTGTAGGGGACAGCGCAGGTATGACCGTACCCCTTACAGGCAGCGGTATTGCCCTGAGCATGAAGGCAGGCAAGATTCTTGCCGATACGGTTATGTCAGCCGAGAATAAGGATCTGACCGTAAGCTGTCTGTGGCCCTATCAGTATAAATACTATCAGGACTTCGGAAAGGACTATGTGCTGCTTGATCTTTTTAAAAACTTCTTTACATATATCGACAGTGACGATGTAAATTATATTATGGAAAAAGAGATACTCACAGCTGATAAAATGGCAATCGCTGACGGCTTCCCCTTAAAGATTACAGCGGATTACATTTTGCATGTTCTGTCTGTTGCGCCGCCGCTTATTCCCTTGGTGCCCGATCTGCTGAAGAGCTTTAAAATGCTTCCCTTTATGCCTGTTGTGGCTAAAATTATGCCTGAGCGCTATGACCCACAGAAGGTACATAACTGGATCAAGCTTTATAAAGCACTGTGATAACAGTATGATACTAATATAAGAGGCTGAAGCATCGCCCTTCAGTCTTTTTTTTCTTTAAAAGGGTTATACTTGACTAAATTTGAGTAAAATGGTATCATAAATTGATTAACAGCCGAAAGGAGCTGATACCGTGACCGCTGAAAAATTAAAAAGCCTTGAACCGTTTTTCGGTAAATGGTACATCGAAAGCAAGGTGGCGGAGGGCAAAAATTCAATAATTTTCAAGGCCTTCTTTTCAGAAAACGGACAAAAGCACTTTAATGCACTTGAAGTAATCAAGTTTCCCGGGAGTAATGAAGAAATCAGCCGTGCGCTTGATTCCGAACGTTTTTCAACAGTTGACGAATATCTTTCCTATGCAGAGAGAAGGGTTTGTGAAAATATTGACAAAATGCTCACTCTTGCAGGAAACAAAAATATAGTCCGTTATGAGGACTACACCGTAATAAAGGAAAACTCCTGTTTTTATGTTGTAATACTCAGGGAACTGCTTACTCCCTTGAGTGACTATATAAAGAATAACCGTGTGAAGCACAAGGATGTTGTTAAAATCGGATGGGATTTATGTGCGGCCTTAGACGCTTTCAGAAAAGCAGGGATATTGCACCGCAACATAAAACCGGAAAACATTTTTGTGGGTGACGATTCAAGCTACAAGCTTGGTGATTTCGGGATAGACGGTATGTACCGCAGAAAAAGCGGACTCGAAAGCTACAGAGCGCCCGAAGTCGGTACGGAACATGATAATATATCATCGGACATATATTCTTTGGGAATCGTGCTTTACAGACTGCTCAATAACAACAGAGCCCCGTTTTTGCCTGCGTATCCTGCTCCCGTATCTCTTGAGGACAGGGAAAGAGCAACAACAAGAAGACTCAGGGGCGATCTGTTTCCTGTTCCCGCAAATGCAGACAGCAATCTTGCCCGTATTATATTCACCGCTACAGCATTTAAACCTGAAGACAGATACGCTTCGCCAATGCATATGAGATCGGCTCTTGAGACTTATGTGAAAAACATTATTGCTGCGCCTCCCGTGCACGAAGCTACGGTTTCCGTTGTCGGAACCCATTATGTACCTGCCGGCTCGGCAAAAAAGCCGAGAAGTGACGGAGCGATCAGCGTTACGGCGGGAGACAAGGCTGCCTTTGCAGAAGCCTTCAGAGACGATGATGAGGTTTCAGAAGAGAAAAATTATAAAAAGTGGTATATTATTATCGGAATTCTGGCAGTGATTCTCGCTATACTTGTAGCTGTTATAATAAAAACCGTGTCAGATAAAGATAATGATACAAATTCGGATATAAGCTTTTCGCCCTCTTACTATGACGGAACAACGACTACGGAGCCTGTAACACAGGAGCACACAACCGAAGAAGAAATCACAACCGAAGAAGAGTCTACCGAAGCGGAAACCACTGAAGAGGACACCACCGAAGGAACAACCGAGGAAGAGACCACCGAGGAACCGACTGAACAAGAAACAACTGAGGAACCAACTGAACCGGAAACAACCGAAGAGCCAACGGTTCAGACTCCGGATATACCCCCTGCAATTCAGGCAGGCTCAGTCGACAGCAACGGCAGAGTATATTATGATTTAACAGGTGGGCAGGTTGTTTTTCCGCCTCAGGATGAATCAGATAAGGAAATAATAATAGAGATCAGCGGTGTAATCGGTAATGAACCCAAGGCCGGAGCAACATCTTATATTGAAATGACCTACGAAGGCTCATCGGTGCTGAAATCCGCACTGGCAATAGACAGAATAGAAAAGAGCGAAGGAGACAGCTATTTCTGTTATATGACCGTAATAGATCAGGACTTCTTCTATGTGCCTGAGGCTTATTCGTATTTTGTTATTCTGAGCGCCGGTTCTATTGAGACTGATACATCGGTTAACACCCAAATAATTATCGAATTTTAACGCAAAATCTCCCTGAAAGTCGTCAGGGAGATTTTTTTGCAAAAAAATAAAAATTTTTTTCAAAAAAGTATTGACTTTTCCTTTTTTAGGTGGTATAGTATACAAGCACTCGAGAGAGTGAACAGAATATGCGAGAGTGGCGGAATCGGCAGACGCGCACGTTTGAGGGGCGTGTGGGGCAGCTCGTACGGGTTCAAGTCCCGTCTCTCGCACCATAGTGAGTATTCATAACACAAGTGAATACTCACTTTTCTTTTTTACATTTCCTCATAGTTAAAATTGTTATGTATCGAGCAGGTTTTGAGCCTGCTCTTTTTTGTTATGCCGTTAAATACTCAACAGCTACGCCTCGTCTTGCTTCGAGGATTATATTTTCCTCTTTAACGGGATTTTCAATCACTCCCACAAAGCGATAATGGATTATGATTTTCTGCGTTTTGTTTTTGCCCTTACCCTCAATAGAATGGACTTCAATTTTCTCAATCAGTTCATTTAAGAGTGCTGGTGTAAGAGTTTCCATCTGCATAAAATTACGGACCGCAAAGGTAAACTGCTCTTTGCTTGTACGCAGGTTTTCTATCTCTGAAAGTTCTTCTTGATACTGCCTGATTTTTAGTTTCAGCTCGTCTCGTTCTATTTCATACTTCTGAGATAACTGCATAAAGCTTTCTTCGTTGACAATACCGTTAATATGCTTTTCAAAAAGCTTTTCATACATTACGGCAATCTCTTTAGTTCTTGCAACAGATTTATCAATA